>NZ_JBEPFL010000031.1:0-116275 GCF_040301925.1 Streptomyces sp. NPDC000075 | reverse complement strand
CCGCCGTCCGGCGGGACCGGACCGCACAACCGCCCGGGGCCGCCGTCCGGGCTCACCCGTCCCGCGCCCACCCGTCCCGCGCTCATCCGTCCCGCGTCCCCGCCGTGCGTCCCGCGCGCCGCGGCCCGCCGGGGGCGCCCCCGCCTCACAAGTCCCCCTGGAGCGGCTCGTCCTCCGGCAGGGCCCGGGCCGGGTCCTCCCAGACGAGGGCCAGCCCGGCCGCCCAGTACGCGTCGGGGTCCGCCCCGTGGGCCCGCTGGCGCAGGGCCTGGAGGCGCTGCGGGAGGACGGCCCCCCGGCCCGCCTCGGCGAGCTCCTCCCGCAGCCCCCGGTGGAACGGCGCGCAGGAGGCCCCCGGGTCCGCCGGGGGCCGCCGGCACACCGCCACCCCGTACCCGGCGTCCCGTACGGAGTGCAGCGCGCCCAGGGCCGGTTCGGCGGCCGGGTCCCGGCACAGGACGGGGACGACGGTGTCGGCCAGCCCCTCCAGCCAGGCCGGGGAGGGGCTGCGGGGGCGGCCCCGCGAGCAGTCGGCGCGCTGGTCCAGCAGGGGCCCCGCCTGGACCCGGGTCCAGCGCGCCTCGGCGGCGGGGCCGCGGGCGGCGTCCGGGTGGCGGAAGACCACCGGCCGCTGCACCCCGACCGGGACCCCGCCCGAGACGGCCCACTCGTCGACGGCGAGCCCGAACAGCTCGGGGGCGACGGCCACTTCGAGCAGGGCGGCCGCCTCGTGCGTGTCGCAGCGGCGGAACCCCTCGGCGAGCGGGGCCCGCAGCGCCTCGGGCAGGCCGGCCAGGCGGGCCCGTACCCCGGCGGCGACCGGGGTGACCCGGCCGGGCCGGGCGGGGCCGGCCAGGACCGACACCCGCCAGTCGTAGACGTCCTCCCAGCCGTGCGCCCAGGCCTCCAGCAGCACCGACGGCCCGGCCGGCAGCCCGTCGGGCCGCCGGGTGCGGCCCAGTGCCGCCCGGCCGGCGGCCTGCCGGCGGCGCCGCTCCCGCTCGTCCAGGCCCCGTTCGTGCCGTTCGGCGAGCTCCCGGCGCAGGGGGCGCCACAGCCGTTCGGCGGTGGCGCGGACCCAGTCCCACAGCTCCTCGTCGGCGCCGGGGGCGGGGGGCTCGCGGTGGTCGGCGACGCTCACGCCGGTGGCGTAGCGGAGCATCGCGGCGGCCTCGCCGCCCGCTCCGGGCGGGTCGTGCAGCAGCCCGAGGCCGTCGCGCCAGCTGAGCGGGGCCGGGAGGGTGCCGTCGGGTTCCTCGCCCCGTGCCTGCTCCGCGAGCTCCCGTACGGCCTCCGAGGAGCCGGGCGGCGGCAGTTCGGCGAGCAGCCCGCACAGGGTGGTCCGCTCGCCGGGGGTGAGCCGGCCGCGCCCGCCGTACGCGTCCGCCCCGTCGTCCGCCAGGAGGTCGTGGACGTCGGTCCAGGTGCGGCGGTTGTCGAGGTCGCTCAGGTGCCGGTCGTAGTGGTAGAGGTCGTGGGCCTGCATGACGCGGCGGTAGAGCCCGGTCTGGCCGGTCGCGGCCATCGGCAGGGTGCGCAGCTGGGCCACGGAGACGGCGAGCCCGCCGCCGCCCGTGTGCCGGCGGGCCTTGACCACGCCGATGACCTCCCCGCGCGCGAGGTCCACGACGGGCCCGCCGGACATGCCGGCCTCGATCTCGTCCTCGTCGCCCAGCCGGATGGCGGCGCCGCCGCCGGCGATGCCGCGCAGCCGGGTGGTGCGGCCGGTGATCTCGCGGATGCCGAGTTCCTCGGTGCAGCCGAAGTAGGCGGCCTCGTCGAGCCGGGGTCTGGCGCGGTCGGTGAGCCAGACGCAGGTGTGGGTGACGGGTGACAGGACGCGGACCAGCGCGAGGTCGGGCAGGTCCCACAGGGCCCGCCTCCCGGGCCGGCGCTCCTCCAGCCGCTCGGGCAGGACGCACTCCACCCGCCCGGCGACCGTCCCGCCGGCGGTGGTGTCTCCGCCGGGGAAGAAGCTGATGCCGACCTCACGCCCCGCAAGACGCACCCCGGCACCCCCTTCACCGACGACGTGCGCACACGTGAGGACCCAGCCGGGGGCGATGAAGAAGCCGCTCCCCCAGGTGGGTCCGGTCCCAGCGCTGTCATACCCGCCCGGGGCCGCGTGGACGCGTACGGTGGCGGCCCGGACCAGGGGCTCCAGGAGCTCGAAGGCGCGCGCGGATCCGCCCGTGCGCCCGTCCGGCATCCCGAGACCCCCCTCCCCCGCCCGTCCCAGCGGGCTCGGTCCACGCTAGCGCCGTGGGCGGGACATCGGGAGGTGTCGCCGGGGAGCCGGATTATCCTGGCGGGAAACACCCCATCTTCGACACGGCACGGAGCCCGACTTGTACTTCACCGATCGCGGCATCGAGGAGCTGGAGAAGCGGCGCGGCGAGGAGGAGGTCACCTTCGAGTGGCTCGCCGAGCAGCTCCGCACCTTCGTGGACCTCAACCCTGACTTCGAGGTCCCGGTCGAGCGCCTCGCCACCTGGCTGGCCCGGCTGGACGACGACGAGGACGACGACGAGTAGCCCGCCGGGCGCGCACGCGGACCAGCGCGTGCGCCTCGTGGCGCGTACGACCGAGGGGCCCGGCCGCATGGTGGTTTCATGCGGTCGGGCCCCTCGGTGGTGGTGCCGGGGGAAGGCCTGGATCAGGCGGCCTTCGTCTCCCAGAAGATGCGGTCGATCTCGGCGATGAGCTCCAGAGCCTTGGCGCCGGTCGCCGGGTCGTTCGACGCCTTGGCGGCCGAGAGGGCCTTCAGGGTGTCGTTGACCAGGGTGTGCAGCTGGGGGTACTTCTCGAAGTGCGGGGGCTTGAAGTAGTCGCTCCACAGCACCGAGACGTGGTGCTTCGCGAGCTCGGCGCGCTGCTCCTTGATGGTGATGGCGCGCGCGCGGAAGTCCGCGTCCTCGTTGGCCTGGTACTTCTCCTGGACGGCCTTGACGGACTCGGCCTCGATACGGGCCTGAGCCGGGTCGTACACGCCGCAGGGCAGGTCGCAGTGGGCGGAGACCTTCACCTTGGGGGCGAAGAAGCGGGAAAGCATGGAGTGGGTCCTCCTCGTGATCGTCTTCTCAAGGGTGGAGATTACTCGCTGAGAAGACGGAAATCGCGGGCGCCCCCATGGGCTTAGGACAAAAGTCCAGCCTCCGCCGAGGTGCGGTGAGCGAACCTACGGGGCCGTGGGGCAGCATGCGGGCAGGGACGAGGAGGCCACGGATGGCGGAGAGCGGGCGGGCGCGGGTGCGGACGGGGATCACGGAGGTGACGGGGCCGTCGATGGTGCCGACGCTGCTGCACGGGGACCGGATGGTGGTCCGGTACGGGGCGCTGGTCCGGCCGGGTGACGTGGTGGTGTTCCGGCATCCGCTCCAGCAGGACCTGCTGGTGGTCAAGCGGGCCGCCGAGCGGCGGCCGGGCGGCTGGTGGATGCTCGGGGACAACCCGTTCAACGAGACCGGGGACAGCACCGACTACGGCGCCGTCCCCGACGAGCTCGTGCTGGCGCGGGCGGTGCTGCGGCTGCGGCCCCGCCCCGTGCATCAGAGTTCGCTGAGGGCCCGGCTCTCCTGGGCGCTGTCGGCGGTGCGGCCGCTGCGGGCGGACTCCTCGGCCTCCAGGCGCTTGCGGGCACGGTAGGCGGCGACGTTGGCGCGGGTGGCGCAGCGGTCGGAGCAGTAGCGCCGGGAGCGGTTGGTGGAGGTGTCGAGGTAGGCGTTGCGGCAGGGCGGGGCCTGGCAGAGGCCGAGCCGGTCGGGGCCGTGCGCGGTGAGGTGGAAGGCCAGCCCGAAGGAAGCGATCGCGGCGTAGCCGGCGGAGGCGTTGGAGGGGTGGTCGGCGAGGTGGATGTGCCAGTCGGGGCGGCCGTCCGGGCCGACGAGGTCGTGGCCGGAGACCTGGGGGCTGACGGGGAACTCCATGAGCAGGGAGTTCAGGAGGTCGACCGCGAGGACGTGGTCGCCGCCGTCGGCCGCCTCGAAGACGGCGCGCAGCCGGCCCCGGACGTTGCGGAAGCGGGTGACGTCGGTGTCGGTGACCCGGCGGGCCATCTGCGTGCTGGGGCCGAAGAGGGCACGGACGTCGTCCGCCGAGGTGAGGGCGTCCTTGTTGCGGGCCGGCTCCTCGGTGTTGACCAGGCGCACGGCATAGTCCGAGTAATGGGCCAGTTCCACTTGTAGTCCTTACGGCTGCGGGTTAGGGTCGATCACGGCCGCCGGTAACGGCTGCTCTTGCTTCGAGGGTATTACGTATGGAGGGGTTCGGGATGACGGATACGGCGACTGGCTCGTTCGGTACGGACTGGCAGGCCTGGCAGGACAGCTGGGACCGCCAGCAGGAGTGGTACATGCCCGACCGCGAGGAGCGGTTCCGGGTGATGCTGGACATGGTCGAGGCGCTGACCGGCCCCGCGCCCCGGGTCCTGGACCTCGCGTGCGGTACGGGAAGTATCACGGACCGCCTCCTCAAACGGTTCCCGGAGGCGGTCAGCACCGGGCTGGATCTCGACCCCGCCCTGCTGACGATCGCCCGGGGCCACTTCGCCGGCGACGACCGGGTCACCTTCGTCACCGCCGACCTCAAGGACCCGCACTGGCGCGCCGCGCTCCCGTACGACTCCTACGACGCCGTCCTGACCGCGACGGCCCTGCACTGGCTGCACAGCGAGGAGCTGGCGGTCCTCTACGGGCAGATCGCACCGCTGGTCCGCCCGGGCGGGGTCTTCATGAACGCCGACCACATGCCCGACCCCTCCACCCCGCTGATCAACGCCGCCGACCGCGCCCAGCGGCACGCCGGGATGGACCGGGCGAAGGCGGACGGGGTCCTGGACTGGCGCGACTGGTGGGCCCTGGCGGCCGCCGACCCGGTGCTGGCCGAGCCGACGGCGGCCCGCTTCGCGATCTACGGGGAGCACGCCGACGGGGACACCCCCGACGAGGCCTGGCACGCCCGCACCCTGCGCGAGGCGGGTTTCGCGGAGGCCCGTACGGTCTGGCGCTCCCCCTCGGACGCCCTGGTCCTAGGTCTCAAGGCGTAACTTCCGGCGGCAGCGCGAAGGGGCGGTACGGAGATCCGTACCGCCCCTTCGCCGAGCGCTCAGGGCACCGGTCAGAGCACCGGTCAGAGCACCTTGGAGAGGAACGCCTTGGTGCGGTCGTGCTGCGGGTTGCCCAGGACGTCGCGCGGGTGGCCGGACTCGACCACGACGCCGCCGTCCATGAAGACGAGGTTGTCGCCGACCTCGCGGGCGAAGCCCATCTCGTGGGTCACCACGACCATGGTCATGCCGGACTCGGCCAGGTCGCGCATGACGTCGAGGACGTCACCGACCAGCTCCGGGTCGAGGGCCGAGGTGGGCTCGTCGAAGAGCATCAGCTTCGGCTCCATGGCCAGCGCGCGGGCGATCGCCACGCGCTGCTGCTGGCCGCCGGAGAGCTGGGTCGGGTAGTTCCCGCCCTTGTCCCCGAGGCCGACCCGGTCCAGGAGCTTGACGGCGCGCTCGCGCGCCACCGCCTTGGACTCGCCCTTGACCATGACCGGGGCTTCCATGACGTTCTCTATGGCCGTCATGTGGGGGAAGAGGTTGAAGCGCTGGAAGACCATGCCGATGTCCCGGCGCTGGGCCGCGACCTCGCTGTCCTTCAGCTCGTAGAGCTTGTCGCCCTTCTGCTTGTAGCCCACCAGCTGGCCGTCGACCGAGAGCCGGCCGGCGTTGATGCGCTCCAGGTGGTTGATGCACCGCAGGAAGGTGGACTTGCCGGAGCCGGACGGGCCGACCAGGCAGAAGACCTCGCGGGGGGCGACCTCAAGGTCGATGCCGCGCAGGATGTGGGCGGCGCCGTACGACTTGTGGACGCCTTCGGCCTTGACCATCGGCTGGGCGGTCACTTCGCCACCTCCGTACGGCGGAACATGTTCAGGTTGGCCTTGAGCCGCTCGAACGGGGTGGGCGGGAGGCTGCGCAGCGAGCCGCGGGCGTAGCGGCGCTCCAGGTAGTACTGGCCGACGCTGAAGACGCTGGTCAGCGCGAGGTACCAGATGGAGGCGACGAAGTACATCTCGATGACCGCGCCGGCGGTGCTGCCGATGTTGGAGCTGGCCCGCAGGAGTTCGGTGTACTGGACCGCCGAGACCAGGGAGGAGGTCTTCAGCATGTTGATGAACTCGTTGCCGGTCGGCGGGATGATCACGCGCATGGCCTGCGGGAGCACGACGCGGCGCATGGTCTGCGTCTGGGTCATGCCGAGCGCGTGGGAGGCCTCGGACTGGCCCTCGTCGACGGACTGGATGCCCGCGCGGACGATCTCCGCCATGTAGGCGCCCTCGTTCAGGCCGAGGCCCAGGAGGGCGACCATGAACGGCGTCATGACGTCGACGGTCTCGTTCTTGTAGATCGGGCCCAGGTTGATGTACTGGAAGATCAGCGGGAGGCTGAACCAGACCAGCAGCTGCACGTAGACCGGGGTGCCGCGGAAGAACCAGATGTAGAGCCAGGCCACGAAGCTGGTGACCGGGTTCTTCGAGAGGCGCATCACCGCGAAGAGGATGCCGAGCACGAGGCCCAGCGCCATCGAGGTGATGCTGATGACGACGGTGTTGCCGAGGCCGCTCAGGACGGAGGAGTCGAAGAGCTTGTCGCCGACCGTCGCCCAGATGATCTTGCCCTGGGAGAAGGCGTAGACGAGCCACGCCAGCAGTACGGCCACGACCACGGCGCTGATCCAGCGGCCGTAGTGCCGTACGGGGATTGCCTTGATGGCCTCGTAAGGGGTGGTGCCCGAGGCGCCGGGCCCGGCCGGCGGAGTAGCGGCCGGACCCTTGTCGATCTTGTCAGTCACAATGACTGCCCTTCAGTGGAGCGCTTCGGGTCTTACTTGCCGGCGTTGATCGTGGCGGACTGCACGGCGCCGTCCTTCACGTTCCACTTCTCCAGGACCTTGGCGTAGGAGCCGTCCTTGATGATGGCGTCCACGGCTTCCTTGAGGGCGTCGCGGAGCTGGGTGTTGTCCTTGGAGACCGCGATGCCGAAGAGGCCGACGTCGGACTGCTGGCCGCCGACCTCGAAGTCGTTGCCGCCGCCCGAGGTCTTCGCGATGTACGAGGTGACCGGGAAGTCGTTCAGGTCGGCGACGGCGCCGCCGGCCTTGACGCGGACCTGGGCGTCGGCGTCGGTGTCGAAGGCCTCGATGGTGAGCTTCTTGTCACCGCACTTCTCGGCCTGGGCCTTGAAGGTGTCCTCGTAGATGGTGCCGCGCTGGACGGCGACCGTCTTGCCGCAGAGGTCGTCGAGGGACTTGATGTTGTCCGGGTTGCCCTTCTTGACCAGGAGCGAGACGCCGGAGGACATGTAGTCGACGAAGTCGACGCCCTTGCCGATCTTCGCGCCCTTGTCGTCGAGGCCCTCCTGGCGCTTCTTGTTGTCCGTGATCGAGGAGATCGCGACGTCCTGGCGGCCGGTCTCCAGGGAGGTGATCAGGCCGTCGAAGGTGCCGGAGGTGAACTGGAGCTTCACGCCGAGCTGCTTGCCGAGCGCCTCGGCGATGTCCGGGTCGACACCGACGATCTTGCCGTTGTCGACGTACTCCATCGGGGCGTAGGCGGTGTCCGAGCCGACCTTGATGACACCCGCGTCCTGGATCTTCTTCGGGAGCTTGGAGAACAGCGGGGCGCTGCTGTCACCGGCACCCGTGCCCGAGGAGGACTTGTTCGTCTGGTCGCCACAGCCGGTGAGGATCAGGGCGCCGGCGACCGCGATCGCGCCGACCGCGGCGATGCGGGACCGGGCGGCGGTCGTACGACGGGTGGTGCTTGCGGTCATGAGCTGGTTCCTCCGACGGGGGTGGAAAAGCATCCGAGAACAGGTCGAGCACGCACCATCGAGTGCCGCGACCTTGTGTGATTACGGCATCTTGCCATTCGGACTGGCGCATTCAGGGTGCCCGTGAGGTCAAAATCAGATAACGGGCGCCCCCGACTACCCAACAGGACTGCGGGCAAGGCCCCCCGGAGCCGCACAAACCGCCGTGACCTGGCATTTTCGCCTCACTATTTCCCGTGCGTCTCGCCTGTTGGACAGAGACCTTTGGACTTTTGGCCAAAACCGGGACAAGCAACCTACGATCGGTCCGGAATCGACTCGTCTGGGCGTGTGCTCTTCGGGTAGAACAGATCCTTACACCCCTCATCCGGGGCTCAGGGCGCGCGTGCGGCGCGCCCGCGCGTACGAACCTCCCCTCCGAGGAGACGGGCCAACCGTCGACGCGGAGTACGGACGCGGTGCCCGCCCACCCCTTAACCAGGAGTGGCCACCCTCAATGATCAAAGGACTTAAGGGGTCACACGAAGTGGCAGCGGAGATCGTCAACCCTCGCAGTGACAGTGCGACGGACAACAACCCCGATGCGGTGTTCGCACTGCACCGGGGCGGCAAGATGGCCATCCAGGCCACCGTGCCCGTCAAGGACAAGGATGACCTGTCCCTGGCCTACACGCCCGGCGTGGCGAAGGTGTGCACCGCCATCGCCGAGCAGCCCGAGCTCGTGAACGAGTACACCTGGAAGTCCAACGTGGTCGCCGTCGTCACCGACGGTACGGCCGTGCTCGGACTCGGTGACATCGGTCCCGAGGCCTCCCTCCCCGTCATGGAGGGCAAGGCGATTCTGTTCAAGCAGTTCGGCGGCGTGGACGCGGTGCCGATCGCGCTCGCGACCAAGGACACGGACGAGATCGTCGAGACGGTCATCCGTCTGGCGCCGTCCTTCGGCGGGGTGAACCTGGAGGACATCTCCGCCCCCCGCTGCTTCGAGATCGAGCGGCGCCTCCAGGAGGCGCTCGACATCCCGATCTTCCACGACGACCAGCACGGCACGGCCATCGTGACGCTGGCCGCCCTGCGCAACGCGGCCAAGCTCACCGGCCGCACCCTCGGCGACCTGCGCGCCGTGATCGCGGGCGCCGGCGCGGCGGGCATCGCCATCGCCAAGATCCTCGTGGACGCGGGCATCGGCGACGTCTGCGTCACCGACCGCAAGGGCGTCGTCTCGGCGGACCGCACCGACCTGACGGACGTCAAGGCGGAGATCGCGGGCCTGACCAACAAGACGGGCCTCAGCGGGACGCTGGAGGAGGCGCTCGCGGGCGCGGACGTCTTCATCGGCGTCTCCGGCGGCACGGTCGGCGAGGAGGCGGTGGCCACGATGGCGGCGAACTCCTTCGTCTTCGCCATGGCCAACCCGAACCCGGAGGTCCACCCCGACGTCGCGCACAAGTACGCGGCGGTCGTGGCCACGGGCCGTTCGGACTTCCCGAACCAGATCAACAACGTGCTGGCCTTCCCGGGCATCTTCGCGGGTGCCCTGAAGGTCCGCGCGACCCGGATCACCGAGGGCATGAAGATCGCCGCCGCCGACGCCATCGCCGGCGTCGTGGGTGACGAGCTCGCCGCCGACTACGTGATCCCCTCGCCGTTCGACGAGCGCGTCGCCGAGGCCGTCACGGCCGCGGTCGCCGCGGCGGCGAAGGCCGACGGGGTGGCCCGCCTCGTCTGAGCGACGGGCGGAGCCCCGTGGGGCTGAACGGGTGAGGCCCGGCCGGAGTGATCCGGCCGGGCCTCTTCGTGTACGGAGGGCCGCCGCGCAGGGGAACGCACCCTCCCCGCCCCCGAACGGGGAGGGGACGTCCCGGGTCCTTCGCCGCGGCCGGCCGTGGGCCTCCTCACCGGCTCGGCCGGACACGACCGGGTACGAGCGGGCGCGCGGAAAGAGCGCGCGAAAGGGCGCCCCGGGAACGCAAAAGGAGTGTGCGGGGCACGCGACACGTGCACGACGGGCCACCGCATGGCCTGAATATTACCCCCCTCCAAGGGCTGCCGATCTATTCCGTTTAGCCCTATGAGGCACACAAACCTCGTGGCACGGACGGTAGTTGGGAGAACCCACTCCGCTTCCACTCATGCCCATCCGAAACCCCCCGCCCCTGGTCACGGGCCTTACCGACCGGTAGCCTCTGGCGCCATGTTCGCTGCCTACGCCGCCCGAATCGACCGAGACCAGCCGCTGAACGGCCTTGAGCTGGGCGAACGCCCGGCCCCCGAGGCCCGCCCCGGCTGGGTGACCGTCAACGTCAAAGCCGCCTCGCTCAACCACCACGACCTGTGGTCCCTGCGCGGGGTCGGCCTCGACGCCGGCAAACTGCCCATGATCCTCGGCTGCGACGCGGCCGGCACCGACCAGGACGGCAACGAGGTCGTCCTGCACTCCGTGATCGGCCAGAGCGGCCACGGCGTCGGCCCGGACGAGCCCCGCTCCGTCCTGACCGAGCGCTACCAGGGGACCTTCGCCGAGCAGGTGAGCGTCCCGGCCTGGAACGTGCTGCGCAAGCCCGCCGAGCTCTCGTTCGCCGAGGCCGCCTGCATGCCGACCGCCTGGCTGACGGCGTACCGGATGCTCTTCACCAACGCCGGGGTCCGCCCCGGCGACTCCGTCCTCGTCCAGGGCGCCGGCGGCGGCGTCGCCACCGCCGCGATCGTCCTGGGCCGGGCGGCGGGCCTGCGGGTCTACGCCACCAGCCGGGACGAGGCCAAGCGCAAGCGGGCGGTGGAACTCGGCGCCGTCGAGGCCTTCCCGCCGGGCGCCCGGCTCCCCCACCGGGTGGACGCCGTGATCGAGACGGTGGGCGCGGCCACCTGGTCCCACTCCGTCAAGTGCCTGCGCCCGGGCGGCACCCTGGTCATCTCGGGCGCCACCAGCGGCGACACCCCTCCGCAGGGGGAGCTGCGCAGGATCTTCTTCCTGGAGCTGAAGGTGGTCGGCTCGACGATGGGCACGAAGGACGAGCTGGAGGACCTGCTGGCCTTCTGCGCGACCACCGGCGTGCGCCCGGTCATCGACGAGGTCCTCCCGCTGGACCGGGCCCGTGAGGGCTTCGAACGCCTGGAATCCGGCGACCTGTTCGGGAAGATCGTGCTCACGGTCTGAACGGACGGCCCGGGCCGGTCCGGTCCGCCCCGGCCCGGCCTCCGGCTTGTCAATCGGGGTTGACACTCCTCCCGCGTCAACCTAGATTGACATCCATGACCGAAGCCACCGATCTCGCCGAACGGGCCGGAGACCGGGACCCCCGCGTGGGCCTGCGTGCCGTGGCCGCCCTCCGCAGGCTGCTGGAGCAGCTGGAGGCCGTCCAGGTACGCAGCGCCCGCGCCCAGGGCTGGTCCTGGCAGGAGATCGCGGCCGAGCTCGGCGTCAGCCGGCAGGCCGTCCACAAGAAGCACGGGAGGCTGTGATGTTCGAACGATTCACCCGGGACGCGCGCGACGCGGTGGCGGGCGCCGTCGCCCAGGCCGTCGCGGCCGGGTCCGAGACCGTCACCGAGGAACACCTGCTGCTGTCCCTGCTCGACCGGGGCGCACTGGACGCCCTGGGCGTCGACCGCCCCGCACTGACCGCCGACCTGGAGGCCTCCCGCCGCCGGGGCGGGATCTCCAAGGCCGACGAGGAGGCCCTGGCGGGCCTGGGCATCGACCTCTCCGAGATCGTCTCCCGGATCGAGGAGACCCACGGCGAGGGCGCCCTCTCGGCCCCCGCACCCCGCAGGCGCGGCCTCGGCGCCTCCCTCCGCGAGGCCCTGGGCCGTCCCGAGCCGAAGCGGCGCCACTTCCCCTTCACCCAGGGCGCCAGGAAGACCCTGGAACAGGCCCTGCGCATCACCCTGGGCCGCAAGGACCCCTCCATCGGCACCCCGCACCTGCTCCTGGCCCTGCTCACCCGCCCCGGCACGGTCTCCGAAGTCCTCGCGGACCACGGGGTCACGTACGCGACGGTGGAAACCGCCCTCGCCGCCTGACGGCCCGGCGGCCCGGCTGCGCCCCGGCTACGCGCCCGGCCGCAGACCCGCCTCGATCCTGGCGGCCGCGGCCGCCAGATGGGCGCGGGCCTCCGACAGCTGGGCCGGGGTGACGCCGTGGTCGCGGGCCGCGTCACGGATGTCGTCACGGAAGCGGTCCAGCAGCCGGTCCAGGTCCCGCGCCGGATCGGCGGTGGGTGCCAGGTCCTCGGCCCAGGCCGAACCCGAGGGACCGGGGGCGGTGGGCGTCTCGGGGGCGGCGGAGGAGCCGTTGCCCAGCCAGGCCCCGGCGATGCTGCCGAACACCCCGCCCGTCTTGCTGAACTGCTCCTGGAGCTGCGCGGCGATCCGCTGCACCTCCTCGCGGGCCCGCTCCTGCGCCTCCTTGGCCTGGCGGCGGGCCTGCTGGGCCTCCTCACGGGCCCGGCGGCTCTCGTCCTTGGCCCGGCGGGCCTGCTCCTTCCACTCCTGGCGCGCCTTGCGGAGCTCCTCCTTGGCGGCCTTCCAGGACTCGTCCTCGACCTGCGTCGCCGAGGCGTTGGCGGCGGCCAGCATCTCGCGCCGCAGATCGCCGGCGGCGCCCCGCACGTCGTCGCGGATCTCGGCGGCCAGCTCGGACACCGAGTCGCGGATCTCCAGCTCCAGGTCGGCCAGTTCACCGCCCCGGTCGGCCAGTTCGGCACGGCCCGCCTCGGTGATCGAGTACACCTTGCGCCCGCCCTCGGTGGCGTACGTGACGAGCCCCTCGGCCTCCAGCTTCGCCAGCCGCGGGTACACGGTGCCGGCGGAGGGCGCGTACAGCCCCTGGAAGCGCTCCTCCAGCAGACGGATCACCTCGTAGCCGTGCCGGGGCGCCTCGTCCAGCAGCTTGAGGAGGTAGAGGCGGAGACGGCCGTGGGCGAAGACGGGCGGCATGTCAGAGCACCTTCTTGTCGAGCTGGAGGGGGGCCGGGGCCTCGCCGTCGGCCGGCGGGCGGCGCAGGACGGCGATGGACCCGGAGACGGTGGTGGCCCGCAGCGTGCCGGAGCCCTTGCCGAGGGTGCCGGTGATCCGCTTCGCGCCCAGCTGCCCGGTGACGCGCAGGTCCTCGAAGGCGTTGGAGACGCTGCCGGTGGCCGTGTTGGCCTCGACCTTGGCGTCGGCGGGGTGCGGAAGGCGGATGGCGACCTGGCCGGAGACGGAGTTGAGGGAGATGTCCACCGGCCTGGGGGCCGCCCCTTCGGGGGCGAGGTCGATGAGCATGTCACCGCTGACCGAGTCGGCGCGTACGCTGCCGCCCGCGCCGTCGACGACCGTCAGACCGCCGGAGACCGAGTGGAAGCCGAGCTCACCGGTGACGGACTGCACCTCGACGCTGCCCGACACGGTGTGCGCCTTGACCCGCCCGGACAGACCGACCAGGGTCGCGTCACCCGAGACCCCGTTGACGTCGGTGGCGCCGGAGATGCCGGAGACGAAGGCGGTCGCGCTGACGGTGGCCAGCTGCACGGCGGTGGCGGCGGGCACGGTCAGCGTGACGGTCACGCTGCGCTCCCACGCCTTGCGCCCGTCGGGGGAGGAACCGGACCAGGCCTTCCAGGGCTTGCCCTCGAACCACTTCTTGAACCCCTGGGAACCGTTCCAGGGCAGGTCCTCGTAGGACACGGTGAGCGTGCCGCCCTCCTGCACCACGTGCAGCGGCGGCCCGTCGACCTCGCCGACCTCCAGCCGCGCGGGCCCGTCCTCGGCGGCCACGACGTTCACGGTGCCGCCCACCACGCGAACCCGCAGGTCGGTGACGGGCTGCTCGAAGGTGAGCCGCTGGGGGGCGGGGACGGACCAGGTCATCTGCTCAGGCATGGTGCTGCTCCTCCTCGTGGGCTGACGCACGCAACATATCGCGTCTTCTGAAGAACACGATATATCGCGGTGTCGCGAAGTCAAGCACACACGACAGGGGCGCGCCGTCGCGCCCTCAAGGGGGCGGGGGGAAGGGGGGAGGGGGATTCCGCTGAGAGGAGAGGAGCGCGTGGCGATCCGACGGGCCGGGCGCCTAAGCCACCAGCAGTGAGCTTCCCTGGCGGGACAGCCAGGCCCGGTAGGGCGGGGTGCCCAGGGCCGCCTCGCGGTAGGCGTCGCGGAGGTCGTCGTAGGCCTCCGCGTGTTCGCCCGGGCGGGTGGCCAGGAGGAGGCGCACCGCCAGGGGGTCGCCCGCGAGGGGGCGGATCGCCATGTCGTCGCGGGGGCCCGACGTCGGCTGGCACGGGGCCACCGCCTCGCCGGAGACGATCAGCGACGCGGCCGTGTGGTAGTCCGCGTGCAGGACCTGCGGGGTCAGGCCGGCGCGGGCGAACACCCGCCGCAGGCCGTCCCATTCGCCGTCGACCGAGGGGTCCACCGTCCAGCGGTCCCCGGCCAGGTCCTGTAACTCCACCACCGGCGAACGGGCGGCCGGGTGGTCCAGGGACATGGACACGAACTGCGGCTCGCGTTCCATCAGGACCCGCAGCTCCAGGCCGTCCGGCACGCGCAGCGGGCTGCCCTCCACCTCGTGCACGAACGCCACGTCCAGCTGTCCGGCGGCGGTCATCCGCAGCAGCGCGTTCGCCGAGACGTCGACGACCAGCGTGGTCTCCGTCTCCGGCGCGCGCCGGTGCAGCCGGCGCAGCCACCCCGGCAGGGCCCGGCTCGCGGTCGAGCCGATCCGCAGCCGGGGGCCGTGCGCGGCGGCCCGCGCCTCGGCGACCAGGGCGGCCATCTCGGCGAGGAGCGGCCGCGCCCGTCCGAGTACCGTGCGGCCGAAGGGAGTCGGGCGGCAGCCCGTGCGCTCCCTCAGGAACAGCTCGCCTTCCAGGGCCCGTTCGATCCGGCGCAGCTGCGTCGTCAGGGAGGGCTGGCTCACGCCGAGTTGCCGGGCGGCCTTGTGCAGGCTGCCGGCGTCGGCGATGGCGCACAGCGCGCGCAGGTGCCTCACCTCGAGCTCCATGACCTGAGGGTAGGCGGGCCCCAGGGGGCCGCACCAGCCGCCGATAGCCCCCCGAATCCCGCCATTCTCACGCTAGTTGACCAAGGTAAATCTCTCCGAAACCCCCCGATAGGGCGGTGTTATCGGGCTCTGACATCATCCGCCGGCCCCTCCCGCTCCCGCAGACTCCGGTACCGGATCACCCATCCACCCCCCACCGCACCTGATGAGTAGGAGCCCCCCACATGCGCCACTCCCGCAGGACCATGCTGTCCGTCGCCTCCGTCGGCCTCGGTGTCGCCGCCGCGCTCGGCGGCGTCGTGCCCACCGCCACGGCCGCGACCCCGGCGGGCGGCAGCCCGGCGAGCTACGCCGCGTACGAGCGCTCGGCGGAGAACCAGGCGGCCAACAAGGCGTTCTTCGAGGCGGTCCGGCGTGCGGTCGCCGAGCAGCGCGCCGCGAACCCCAGCGCCACGGCCGTCGTCACCGTCACGTACAACACCCGCAACGCGCCCAGCTTCCGTACCCAGATAGCCAACTCGACCCGCATCTGGAACGGCTCGGTCGCCAACGTGAAGCTCCAGGAGGTGTCCTCGGGCGGGAACTTCTCGTACTACGAGGGCAACGACTCGCGCGGCTCGTACGCGAGCACGGACGGGCACGGCCGGGGTTACATCTTCCTCGACTACGCCCAGAACCAGCAGTACAACTCCACCCGCGTGACGGCGCACGAGACCGGGCACGTGCTGGGCCTGCCGGACCACTACTCGGGTCCGTGCAGCGAGCTGATGTCGGGCGGCGGGCCGGGCACCTCGTGCACCAACGCCTACCCGAACAGCACCGAGCGCTCGCGCGTCAACCAGCTGTGGGCCAACGGCCTGGTCGCCTCGGGCCTCGACAGCAAGGGCTGAGCCCCGGGAGTGACCGCAGGCGCCCGCGGGGGGTCATCCCTCCGCGGGCGCGTACTGCGGGCACCGCGGGTTCCGGCAGGGGCCCGGGCCCCATTGCGGTACGAAGATCCCGAGGGACTTGCGGCGGCGGACCACCGTCTCCACGGGGCTCCCGCAGGCCGGGCACGTCCGCTGGGCGTGCCCGGCCTGCGGGGCGACCGTCTCGTGTGCGTGCTGCTGCTGTTCACCGGCCATACCTCCACGGTAGGCCGGTTCGGCGCGTCCGCCCGGTCAGCGCTTGACGTCGTACGAGGTGACGACCTGGCCGCCGCCGAAGGCGGTGCAGCCGGTCAGCTCCAGCTCGCGCACCCCGAAGCCCGTGCGGGACATCGGCATGCCGGTGCCGGCCACGACCGGGTAGGTCTTGACGACGTACTCGTCGATCTCGTCGGCCAGCTGCGCCGCGAGGTCGGCGCCGCCGCACAGCCAGATGCCGAGCCCGTCCCGCGCCTTGAGCTCCCGGACGTGTGCGGCGATGTCCCCGCTGATCAGGCGCACGTCGCCGGCGGGCGCCTCGGTGAGGGAGCGCGAGACGACGTACTGCTCCCGGAAGTGGCCGTAGGGGCTGGTCATGCCGGCCTTGAGGCCCGGTTCATAGGTGCCCCGGCCCATGATCACCGCGTCGAAGCGCTTGGGGGCCACGTCGGCGAGGCCGAGGTGGGCCCGGCCGGCGGCGGCGATCGTCTCGGGGTATTCGGCGATCAGGTGTCCGAGGAACTCCTGGTCGACGTAGGCGTACATGAAATCGGCATCTCCGTCCGGGGCTCCGATGAAGCCGTCGACGGTGGTGGCGACGAAGTACGTGAGCTTGCGCAAGCGAGATCTCTTCCGTTCGGGGGTGCCGTCGATGTCCGGGGCACGGCATTTAAAGTACTTCAGCTGAAGTGGTTACGCAAGGACCTCCGCCCCTCCGCTATCCGCGCGGCTTGCGCCACATGGGCCACATCAGCGGGCCGTCCGGCAGGCGCACCGCCTCGCCGGTGAACTCGAAGCCCAGCCGCTCGTACAGGCGCATGCTCCGCTCGCTGCTCGCCTCCAGGTACGCGGGCACCCCCTCCCGGTCGCAGCCCTCCAGCACCGGCCGGATCAGCTCCGTACCCAGTCCCTCGCCCTGCCGGCCGGGCGCGACCGCGATCATCAGCAGGTACTCGTGCTCCTCGGCCGTGGGGTGCACCGCCCCCGTCAGCCGTCCGACGAGCTCGCACCGCTCGTTGCCGGGGTCGGCCACCGCGCGCATCCTCGCCGGCACCTCGTCCTCCCCCTCCGGCTCCCCGGCCGGGATCCGCAGCCACAGCGCGGCCGCCGAACCGTCCGCGGCGTAGTCGATCCGGCCCTCGGACAGCGCCACGTCCACGAAGACCCCGAGGAACCTGCCGTGGACGGCGGCCCGGTGGGCGGGATCGGGGAAGACCCAGGAGCTGACCGGGTCGCTGCGGAAGGCCTCGTCCAGCAGGCGCGCGACGGCGTCCCGGTCCGACTGATCCGCCTGGCGTATCTCCAGCACCACAGGTCACACCCTTCACTCGCGAGTCAACTACCGCAAGTGATCCTAGAGTTGGCCGCAGTGCGCGGAAAGGCTCGTTCCGGCACCCCCGTGATGCCGGAACGAGCCTCCGCCGTCCTCCTCCCCCGCCGCTACCGCGTGCGGCGGGTCACGAACTCGGCGAGCGACAGCAGCCCGCCCGCCTCCGCCACGTCCGGCACCGCGCGGGACAGCTCCTGCACCGCCCGGCCCATCCGGTCGCCGGCGTGCGCCTGCGCCCAGTCACGGCCCCCGGCCCGTTCCACGGCCCGGGCGGCCCGCTCCACGTCGCCGTCCCCGGTCATGGGGCCGGCGTACAGGGCGGCGAGCTCCTCCCCGGCCTCGGTGCCGGAGGTGAGGGCGGCCACGACCGGCAGGGACTTCTTGCGGGCGAGCAGGTCGGCCCCGGCGGGCTTGCCGGTGTGCCCGGGGTCCCCCCAGATGCCGATCAGGTCGTCGATCAGCTGGAAGGCCAGGCCCGCCTGACGCCCGAAGGCGTCCATCGCCTCGACCGCCTCCGGCCCGGCGCCCGCGTACAGCGCGCCGACCGCGCACGCACAGCCGAGGAGGGCGCCGGTCTTGGCCGTGGCCATGGCCAGGCACTCCTCCAGCGAGACCGACGCGCGCCGCTCGAAGGCGCAGTCCGCCTGCTGCCCGGCGCACAGTTCGACGATGCAGGCCGCGAGGCGCGCCGAGGCCCGCGCCGAGGCCGGGTGCGGGTCGTCGGCGAGCAGCCGCAGGGCGAGCGCCATCATGGCGTCGCCCGCGAGCAGGGCGTCGGGGATCCCGAAGACGGTCCAGGCGGTGGCCCGTCCGCGCCGGCGGGCGTCGTTGTCGATGACGTCGTCGTGCAACAGCGTGAAGTTGTGCGCCAGCTCCACGGCCGCCGCCGCCCGGACGACGGACTCCGCACCGCCCTGCGGGCCGCCGAGGGCCCGCGCGGAGGCGAGGACCAGGGCCGGGCGGATGGCCTTGCCCGCGCCGACGGCGGCCGGGCTGCCGTCCTCGTGCTCCCAGCCGAAGTGGTACATCGCCACCCGCCGGGTGAGGGCGGGCAGGCTCTCGACGGCCCGGCGCAGCTCCGGGTTGACCGTTTCTCTCGTGTCGTCCAGCAGGGCGGCCGCTTCCTGCCCCTCGCCGGCGGCGATGGTGTGCGCGGTCATCAGCGCCAGCGGCCGATCTCGACGTTCTCCAGTACGCCGAGCGCGTCGGGGACGAGCACGGCGGCGGAGAAGTAGGCGGTGACCAGGTAGGACATGATCGCCTGCTCACTGATGCCCATGAAGCGCACGGACATGCTCGGCTCGATCTCGTCGGGGATGCCGGGCTGGTGGAGCCCGATCACGCCCTGGTTCTCCTCGCCGGTGCGCATGCAGAGGATGGACGTGGTCCGGGTGTCGCTGACCGGGATCTTGTTGGACGGGAAGATGGGCACGCCCCGCCACGCAGGCACCCGGGTCCCGGCGACGTCGACCGTCTCGGGGTAGAGGCCGCGCTTGTTGCACTCGCGGCCGAAGGCGGCGATGGCCTTGGGGTGGGCGAGGAAGAGGTTCGAGTCGCGGCGCATGCTGAGCAGCGCGTCGAAGTCGTCGGGGGTGGGCGCGCCGTCGTGGGGCTGGATGCGCTGGTCGTAGTCGGCGTTGTGGAGCAGGCCGAAGTCGGGGTTGTTGAGCATCTCGTGCTCCTGGCGCTCCCGGAGCGCCTCGACCGTGAGCCGCAGCTGCTGCTCGGTCTGGTTCATCGGGTGGTTGTAGAGGTCGGCGACGCGGGTGTGGACGCGCAGGACCGTTTGCGCGATGGAGAGTTCGTACTCGCGAGGGCGCGCCTCGTAGTCGACGAAGGTGCCGGGGAGGACGGCTTCGCCGTGGTGGCCGGCGGAGAGGTCGATGGCGGCCTCGCCGTACGGGTTGGCCTGCCGCTCGGGCCGTGTCCGCACCCCGTCCACGTGCGCGCGCAGGGCGGGGACGCGGTCGGCGAGGAGCTGGAAGTCCTGGCGGGTCAGGACGAGGGCGGTGCCGGGAGTGGCGGCGCGGGCGGTGTACTCCCAGATGGCCTCCTCGTCGGTGAGGGCGTCCTCGCCGAAGTAGGCGCCGTCGGCGACGGTGCGCAGGACGGCGTCCTCGCCGTAGGGGCCGGGGCCGATCTGGTCGATGCGGCCGTGGGCGAGGAGGAAGACCTGGTCGGAGGGGCTGCCGAAGGAGGTGAGCTCCTGGCCGGCCTCGAAGTCGACCTGCCGGCAGCGCGCGGCGAGTTCGGTGAGGACCTCTTCGTCGGTGTAGTCGCGCAGCAGGGGCAGTTCGCCGAGTTCGGCGGGGATGACCTGGACCCGGCTGCCGGTCTTGACGAACTCGACGACGCCGTTGCCCACGGAGTAGCTGAGGCGGCGGTTGAGCCGGTAGGTGCCGCCCTGGACGGAGACCCACGGGAGCATCTTCAGGAGCCACCGCGAGGTGATCTCCTGCATCTGCGGGGCGGACTTGGTGGTGCTGGCCAAGTTCCGCGCCGCCGCGGTGCCGAGACTGCGCTGCGGTGTCTGGGCTTCGGGTTCGGAGCCCGCCTGGACCGACATGTCTTCGCCTTTCGATCACTCCATGGTCTGCGGTGGAGAAGCCTTTCAGCACGCAATGTGGTCAGACCATTACACAAAAGGGTGGGACTACTCCCGGCCGGAATGGGCAGCATCGAAGATTCGGCGCCTCTCCTAATTTGCATCTCCGATGCCAGTTTTTCTACGCTGACGCCATGAGGCTGACCCGATTCACCGACCTGGCGCTGCGCGTCCTGATGCGCCTGGCGGTCGAGGACGCGGAACTCCCCACCACCCGCGAGGTGGCGGCGACCATGGAAGTCCCGTACACCCACACCGCCAAGGTGGTCGCCCGGCTCCAGCACCTCGGCCTCGTCGAGGCGCGGCGCGGCCGCGGCGGCGGACTGGCGCTGACGGCGGCCGGACGGGCCGCCTCGGTGGGCGGCGTCGTGCGCGAGCTGGAGGGCGAGGGGGACGTCGTCGACTGTGACGGGGCCACGCCCTGCCCGCTGCGCGGGGCGTGCGTCCTGCGCGGCGCGCTGCGCCGGGCCCAGGAGGCCTTCTTCGCCGCCCTGGACCCGCTCACGGTGGACGAGCTGGTGGCGGCCCCCACGGGCCCCCTCCTCCTCGGCCTCTCGGGAACCACCCGCGGCCCCGCCGGAACCCCGGCCGGCTGACCCCGTCCCCGGACGCGGCTCCGCACCCGGCGGAGCGGTCCGGCGCAGGCGCCGGCGCGGTCGTAAATACGAACCTCAGATACCAATTAGCCACTCACGCGAGGAGCCCCCATGCTGTCCGAGAAGTCGGCTGCGACCGTACGCGCCACCCTGCCCGCCGTCGGGGCGGCCATCGGCGACATCACGGAGCTGTTCTACGAGAAGCTGTTCGCGGCGCACCCGGCGCTCCTGCGCGACCTCTTCAACCGGGGCAACCAGAACGCCGGCCTCCAGAAGCAGGCCCTCGCCGGGTCCATCGCGGCCTTCGCGACCCACCTGCTGGAGCACCCGGACACCCGCCCGGACGTGATGCTCGGCCGCATCGCCCACAAGCACGCCTCCCTCGGCGTCACCCGCGAGCAGTACCCGGTCGTCCACCGGCACCTCTTCGAGGCCATGGCCGAGATCCTCGGCGAGGCCGTCACCCCCGAGGTGGCCGAGGCCTGGGACGAGGTCTACTGGCTGATGGCCAACGCCCTCATCGCCATCGAGGAGCGCCTCTACGCCGAACACCGGGTCCTGGCCGAGGACGTCTGGCGCGAGTGGACCGTGGCCGCCCGGGTCGAGGAGACCGCCGACTGCGCCACCTTCCACCTCGTCCCCGTCGACGGCGCCCCGGCGGCCGGCTTCAAGCCCGGCCAGTACGTCTCCGTCCAGACCGAACTCGCCGACGGCGCCCGCCAGATCCGCCAGTACAGCCTCTCCGGCTCCCCCGGCTCCCCCGTCCGCACGATCACGGTCAAGCGCGTCCACGGCGGCCCCGGCCCCGACGGCGAGGTCTCCAGCCACCTCCACGCTCACATCCGCACCGGCGACACCCTGCGCGTCTCGGCCCCGTACGGCGACCTCGTCCTGCGGGACTCCACCGCACCGGTCCTCCTCGCCTCCGCCGGCATCGGCTGCACCCCGATGGTCTCGATGCTGGAGCACCTGGCCGAGACCGGACACCCGGCGCCGGTCACCGTCGTCCACGCCGACCGCACCCCGGCGGACCACGCGCTGCGCACCGATCACCGCGCCCTGGCGCTCAAGCTCCCCGCCGCCTCGGTCCGCTTCTGGTACGAGTCGGGCGCCGAACCGGGCGACGCCACCGGGTTCCTCGACCTCGGCGACACCCCGGTCGCCCCCGGCACCCAGGCCTACCTCTGCGGCCCGCTGCCCTTCATGCGGTCGGTGCGCGAACAGCTGCTCGCCAAGGGGGTCCCCGCCGCCGACATCTACTACGAGGTCTTCGGCCCGGACCTCTGGCTCGCCTCGGCCTGACTGGCCGAAACCCGCCCTAGTCGCGGAAGGGCCGCCTCCACTACACCGGTACGTAACGAACCGAGCACGTACCGTAAGGGAGGCGGCCATGTCCGCACCCATGTCCGCGGACCGCTTCATCAACGCCCTGCGCGCCGAAGGCCTGACCGTCGTCGAGGTCGGCCACTGGCGCACGCACAACCGCAACCACAAGGGCCCCTGGGGACCCGTGCACGGGGTGATGATCCACCACACCGTCACCCACGGCACCGACTACACCGTCGAACTCTGCCGCGACGGGGACCGGGCCCTGCCCGGCCCGCTCTGCCACGGGGTCATCACCAAGGACGGCCGCGTCCACCTCGTCGGCTACGGCCGGGCCAACCACGCCGGCGCCGGCGACTCCGACGTCCTCGCGGCGGTCGTCGCGGAACGCCGGCTCCCCCCGGACCACCACGCGGACACCGACGGCAACCGCTACTTCTACGGCTTCGAGTGCGAGAACCTCGGCGACGGCGAGGACCCCTGGCCGCCCGTCCAGCTCGACGCCGTCACCCGCGCGGCGGCGGCCCTCTGCCGCGTCCACGAGTGGGGCGCCCGCTCGGTCATCGGCCACCTCGAATGGCAGCCCGGCAAGATCGACCCCAAGGGGTTCGCGATGGACTGGCTCCGCGAACGGGTGGCCGACCGGCTGAAGTGACAATGGAAGGGTGACCCACCCCGAGCTGCGCCCGCGCCCGCCGTCCCCCCTCGTCGAGGCGGCCGACGAACGCTTCGCCGCGCACGGGGTGCGGCTCCTGCTCAAACGGGACGACCTCGTCCACCCGGAGCTGCCCGGCAACAAGTGGCGCAAGCTCGCCCCCAACCTCCGGGCGGCCCTGGAGACGGGCCACGACCGGCTCGTCACCTTCGGCGGCGCCTACTCCAACCACCTGCGGGCCACGGCGGCCGCCGGACGGCTCCTCGGCCTGGGGACGGTCGGCATCGTCCGGGGCGACGAGCTCGCGGACCGCCCCCTCAACGACTCCCTGGCCCGCTGCGCGGCGGACGGGATGCGGCTGCACTTCATCACGCGCTCGGAGTACCGGCGCAAGGCGGACCCGGAGGTCCTCCCCCGCCTCCTGGCCGCCGCCGGTGCCGGCGACGCGTACGTGGTCCCGGAGGGCGGCAGCAACGCGCCCGCCCTCACGGGCTGCGCGGAACTGGGCCGCGAGCTGCGGGACGTCTGCGACGTGGCGGCGGTGGCCTGCGGCACGGGCGGCACCCTGGCCGGCCTGGCGGCGGGGCTCTCCCCCGCCCAGCGGGCCCTGGGCGTCCCGGTCCTGGCCGGGGGCTTCCTCGGGGCGGAGATACGTTCCCTCCAGGCGCAGGCCTTCGGGGGCCCGGCCGGCTCCTGGACCCTGGCCGAGGGCTACGACCACGGCGGCTACGCCCGCGTCCCCCGGCCGCTGGAGGACTTCGCGCGGGACTTCGAGTCCCGCCACGGCCTCCCGGTGGAACGCGTCTACGTGGCGAAGCTCCTCTGGGCCCTGACCGCCCTGACCCGGGCGGGGGCCTTCCCCCGGGGCACGAGGGTGGCGGCGGTGGTGACGGGGCGGGGGTAGGGCGGGCCGTCGCTCCCTCGCGGGGCCGGGGGCAGGCCTCAGCCCGTCTCCTCGCGGTACGCCGCCGCCTCCTCCAGGTCCAGCCTGCGCAGCAGGCCCCGGAGCATCTCGTCGTCGATGCGGCGGCGGTCGCGGAGGGTCACGAAGACCTCTCGTTCCGCCTCGATCATCTCCCGGGCCAGCCTGCGGTAGACGTCGTCCGCCGACTCGCCCGTCACCGGGTTGACCTCGCCCAGCCGCTCCCACACCGCGTTGCGGCGGCGCTCCAGGACCGTGCGCAGCCGGTCCGCCAGGGGCGGCGGCAGGGTGCTGTTCTCCGGGGCCTCCAGGAGTTCCGCCAGGCGTTCCTCCGCCGCCCGTGAGGCCTCGCTCTGGGCCTGGGCCTCCGCGAGGGTCTCCGCCTGGGTGTCGCGCGGCGGCAGCCGCAGCGCCCGGATCAGGGGCGGGAGGGTCAGGCCCTGCACCACGAGGGTGCCGATCACCGTCGTGAAGGTGAGGAAGAGGATCAGGTTGCGGTGCGGCACGGTCATCGGCACCGAGAAGGCGATCGCCAGGGAGACCACCCCCCGCATCCCGGCCCATCCCACGATCACCGGGGACTTCCAGTCGGTGTCGGGCTCCCGCGTGCGGATCCGTTCCGAGACCCACCTCGGCATGAAGGTCGCCGGGAACACCCACAGGAACCGGGTCACCACCACGGCGAGGAACACCGCGACCGCGTACCAGGCGGCCGCGAGCCCCTCGTACTCGCCCAGCCCCTTCAGGACCACCGGCAGCTGGAGGCCGATCAGGGCGAAGACCACCGACTCCAGGACGAACGCGACGACCTTCCACACCGCCTCCTCCTGGAGCCGGGTCGCGAAGTCGACCTGCCAGTTCCGGTGCCCCAGGTAGAGGGCCACGACCACCACCGCGAGGACGCCCGACGCGTGCACCCGCTCGGCGGCCGCGTACGCCACGAAGGGGATCAGCAGGGACAGGGTGTTCTGGAGCAGGGGCTCCCGCAGCCGCTTCCTCAGCTGGTGGATCGGGACCATGAGCAGCAGGCCCACCCCGACGCCGCCCACCGACGCCAGCAGGAACTCGGCGACCCCGCCCGCCCAGCCGGCGCTCACCCCGACCGCGGCGGCCAGGGCCACCTTGTAGGCGGTGATGGCGGTGGCGTCGTTCACCAGGGACTCGCCCTGGAGGATGGTCGTCACCCGGTTCGGCAGTCCCAGCCTCCGGGCGATCGCGGTCGCCGCGACCGCGTCCGGCGGGGCCACGACCGCGCCCAGCACCAGCGCCACCGGCAGGGACACCCCGGGCACGAGCAGGTACGTCACCCAGCCCACCGCGAGCGTCGCGAACAGCACGTACCCCACCGACAGCAGGGCGATCGGCCGCAGGTTGGCCCGCAGGTCCAGGTACGAGCTGTCCACCGCGGCCGTGTGCAGGAGCGGCGGGAGCAGCAGCGGCAGCACGATGTGCGGGTCGAGGGCGTACGAGGGCACCCCCGGCACGTAGGCCGCCACGAGCCCCACGGCGACCAGCAGCAGCGGGGCCGGCACGGGCGTGCGCCGGGCCGCACCCGCCACGGCGGCACTGACCGCCACAAGCGCCACCAGCGGCAATACCTCCATCGAAGATCCATCCCCATCCGTCGTCGCCGATGTCGCGTCCGCAGCCTGCCCGTAACCTGGCCATCATGAGCGAGTGCACCCACGTTGCCGAACTGCCGCGCCCCGAGCCCGTCCCGCATGCGCTGACCTGCCCGGAATGTCAGGTGCTCGGGAGTCATCCGGTGCAGCTGCGGATGTGCCTGGGGTGCGGGTACGTGGGCTGCTGTGACAGCTCTCCCCACCGGCACGCCACCGCGCACCACCAGGAGACGGGCCATCCGGTCATGCGCAGCTTCGAACCGGGCGAGACGTGGCGCTGGTGTTTCGTCGACGGTTCGATCGTCTGAAGCGGGGTAGTTCAACCCTCCGCCGGTTCCCCCGAATTGGGCCCGCAGACCCCTAGCCACTGTGCGTACTCATGGGTTTACCATCAGTCACTGCACGGAGGTGGGGTCGGCCCGGTCGCTCCACGGCGGGCGTCATGAGGCGTCACGAGGGGTGCCGCGACACGATCGCCCGGATCGCGATAGCGTCACCGGCGAACAGAGCTCGTACCACCTTGGAGGTGAGGGTGTCCCAGATCGCAGGCGAGCCCGGGACCCAGGACTTCGTGGAAGTCCGGCTGCCGGCTGCGGGTGCCTACCTGTCGGTGCTGCGAACGGCCACGGCCGGTCTCGCGGCACGGTTGGACTTCACCCTCGACGAGATCGAGGACCTCCGCATCGCGGTGGACGAGGCCTGCGCGATCCTGCTCCAGCAGGCCGTGCCGGGCTCCGTCCTCAGCTGCGTCTTCCGGTTGATCGACGATTCACTGGAAGTGACCGTCTCCGCGCCCACCACCGACGGGCGCGCCCCGGAGCGGGACACGTTCGCGTGGACCGTGCTGTCGGCGCTGGCCGGCAAGGTCGAGGCGACGGTCGAGGACAACCGGACGGTGAGCATCAGCCTCTACAAACAGCGCGGCGCGGGGCCAGGCCCGGCGTGAGCGGCGGGGAGATCCCGGTGCGGGGCGGGGATCGGCCCCGGGTGAGACACGAGGTCGACGGCGGCATCCCGGAGCAGCACCACGCCCGGCCGCACCCGGCTGACGCGGATGCGGAAGACGGCTTTTTGGACTCGGCGGAGCGACGGGCGGGCCCTATGAGCGAGAACCAGCACGACCAACCCCAGCCACCGGAGGCCCCGGAGGCCGCGGACGAGGCGCACGTGGCGCTGCCGGACCCGCGGGACCGCAGTGGCGCGCGGGCCCTGTTCTTCGAGCTGCGCGAGCTGCCCGAGGGGTCCCCGGAGCGGGCGGAGCTGCGCAACCGGCTGGTGCGGATGCACCTGCCGCTGGTCGAGCACCTGGCGCGGCGGTTCCGCAACCGCGGTGAGCCGCTGGACGACCTGACCCAGGTGGCGACCATCGGCCTGATCAAGTCGGTGGACCGGTTCGATCCGGACCGGGGGGTGGAGTTCTCGACGTACGCCACCCCGACGGTGGTGGGCGAGATCAAGCGCCACTTCCGTGACAAGGGCTGGGCGGTGCGGGTGCCCCGGCGCCTTCAGGAGCTGCGGCTCTCGCTGACCACGGCGACGGCGGAGCTGTCGCAGCAGCACGGCCGCTCCCCCACGGTGCACGAGCTGGCCGAGCGGCTGGGGATCTCGGAGGAGGAGGTGCTGGAGGGGCTGGAATCGGCCAACGCCTACAGCACGCTCTCGCTGGACGTACCGGACACGGACGACGAGTCGCCGGCGGTGGCGGACACGCTGGGCTCGGAGGACGAGGCGCTGGAGGGCGTCGAGTACCGCGAGTCGCTGAAGCCGCTGCTGGAGGGGCTGCCGCCGCGGGAGAAGCGGATCCTGCTGCTGCGTTTCTTCGGGAACATGACCCAGTCGCAGATCGCGCAGGAGGTCGGCATCTCCCAGATGCACGTCTCCCGGCTGCTGGCCCGCACGCTGGCCCAGCTGCGCGACAAGCTCCTCGTGGAGGAGTGAGCGCAGGAGCGGTGGAGGAGTGACGGAGGGGTTATCGGGCCTGGTCGCCGGGCCCGATGCCCAGTGCCTCGGTGGCCGTCGGGTTCACCAGGAGCGCGGTGACGGCCACCGCCGCCAGGGCGAGGGCCACGGCGGCCGCGGTCATCGCGCCGCCGGTGGTCCACAGGGTCCAGGCGACGGGGAGGGCCATCAGCTGGGTGATCAGCGCGGGGCCGCGGCTCCAGCGGCGGCCCAAGCGCAGCCCGCGCGCCGCGATCAGCGGGAGCGCGGCGAGGGAGAGCAGGGTGACTCCGCCGGTCTCGGCCTGCTGCGGGGAGTCGGGGTGGCCGGCGATGCCGACGAACAGCATGTAGACGCCGAGGCCGGCGAGGGCCAGGCCCTCCAGCGCGGTCAGCGCGGCGGCGGCGGTCAGCCGGCCGGGCAGTGCCCCGGGCTCCGCGGCTGCGGCGGCGGGGGTCGCGGGAGCGGCGGTGGACGCGGCGGGGGTGCGGGGGCTCGGCTTCTTGCTCACCCCAGCAGGGTAGCCGCGGGGGGCCCGGCCCGGACGGGGACGGTCGGTAGGGGACGTGTGCGCGGGGGTGGGTAGTCTGGCGACCATGCGTGCACTTCTCGTGGCCAACCCAGCAGCGACGACCACCAGTGCGCGCACGCGCGACGTCCTGACGCACGCCCTGGCCAGCGAGATGAAGCTGGAGGCGGTGACCACCGAGTACCGGGGGCACGCCCGGGACCTGGGGCGCAAGGCCGCGCACGAGGGGCTGGACCTCGTGGTGGCGCTGGGCGGCGACGGCACCGTGAACGAGGTGGTGAACGGGCTGCTGCACGACGGCCCGGATCCGGAGCGCCTGCCGCGGCTGGCGGTGGTGCCGGGTGGTTCGACGAACGTCTTCGCCCGTGCGCTCGGGCTGCCGAACGATTCGGTCGAGGCGACGGGTGCCCTGCTGGACGCGCTGCGGGAGCGGCGGGAGCGGACGGTGGGCCTGGGGCTGGCCGCGGGGGTGCCGGGGACGGAGGACGAGGGGGTCCCGTCGCGCTGGTTCACCTTCTGCGCGGGCTTCGGTTTCGACGCGGGCGTGGTGGGGCGGGTCGAGCAGCAGCGGGAGCGCGGCAAGCGTTCGACGCACGCCCTTTATGTACGACAGCTGATGCGGCAGTTCTGGGAGGAGCCCAACCGCCGGCACGGGACGATCACCCTGGAGCGTCCCGGCGTGGATCCGGTGACGGATCTGGTGCTGTCGATAGTCTGCAACACCTCCCCGTGGACGTACCTGGGGAATCGGCCCCTTTACGCCTCGCCGGAGGCCTCGTTCGATACCGCGCTTGACGTATTGGCGCTGGACCGTTTGTCAACTCCGGCCGTCGCGCGGTACGCGACACAGCTCCTGACCTCGACTCCTGAGCGCGGTCCGCACGGCAAGCACGCCGTGTCTCTGCACGATCTGACCGACTTCACCTTGCATTCGAAGGTTCCCCTCCCTTTTCAGATGGACGGGGATCACCTCGGAGTGCGCACCAGCGTTCGGTTCACAGGCGTTCGCCGTGCACTGCGTGTGATTGTGTGAGTAGAAGAGCCCAAAGTCCTTTCAGTCGAACGTTTACACGCCGGTCCACCCCCAGGAACTAGGGCTGTGACCTAGTCGACACCGACGAATCCAAAAAAACTTTCCGGAAGGGGTTGTATCCCCGTCCGAGGTTTGCGAATCTCTACATGGCGATCGGGACAGCCCGCAGAACCCGGCACCCACACAGACCGCCAGAACCCCACCACGAATCTTCGGACCGCACCAGGCGACTGGGCGTCGGCCCTTCCCTCACGGGGGGATTCGTGAAAGCGTTCACATTCACAAGCAACCTGCCCGCAATACAAGGAGATGGAGCAGCCATGGACTGGCGTCACAACGCCGTTTGCCGCGAGGAAGACCCCGAGCTCTTCTTCCCCATCGGCAACACCGGTCCTGCGCTGCTGCAGATCGAGGAAGCCAAGGCCGTCTGCCGCCGTTGCCCCGTCATGGAGCAGTGCCTGCAGTGGGCGCTCGAGTCCGGCCAGGACTCCGGTGTCTGGGGCGGCCTGAGCGAGGACGAGCGCCGCGCCATGAAGCGCCGCGCCGCTCGCAACCGGGCGCGCAACGCCAGCGCCTGATACGACTTTCGAGCCTCGACGCGCAGCGCGTAGTACCCATATAGCGCTCAGCAACGTGCTCTTGAGCCCCGGACCGAATCACCCTTCGGTCCGGGGCTCAGTGCTTTCCCCGTCACGGTGAGTGACCGGCCCGACGGGGCCTACTTCTGTGAGCTGACCGGTACGTCCAGGACGACCTTGGTGCCGCGCGGCTCGGCCCGGACCATGTCGAAGGTGCCGCCGAGCTCGCCCTCCACGAGGGTCCGGACGATCTGCAACCCGAGGTTGCCGGCGCGCTGCGGGTCGAAGCCCTCGGGCAGGCCGCAGCCGTCGTCGAGGATGGTGATCAGCAGCCGGCCGTCGGTGCGGCCCGATCCGCTGCGGGCGGCGGTCACCTCGACCGTGCCGCCCTCCCCCTGGGTGAAGGCGTGCTCCAGGGCGTTCTGGAGGATCTCGGTCAGCACCATCGACAGCGGAGTGGCGACCTCCGCGTCCAGGATGCCGAACCGCCCGACGCGCCGGCACTGCACCTTGCCCGGCGAGATCTCGGCGACCATCGCGATCACGCGGTCGGCGATCTCGTCGAACTCGACCCGCTCGTCCAGGTTCTGGGAGAGGGTCTCGTGCACGATCGCGATCGAACCCACGCGCCGCACCGCCTCGTTGAGCGCCTCGCGGCCGCTCTCCGAATCCATCCGGCGGGCCTGGAGCCGCAGGAGCGCGGCCACCGTCTGGAGGTTGTTCTTCACCCGGTGGTGGATCTCCCGGATGGTCGCGTCCTTGGTGATCAGTTCACGTTCGCGACGGCGCAGCTCGGTGACGTCGCGGCACAGGACCAGGGAACCGATCCGGGTGCCCTTCGGCTTGAGGGGGATCGCGCGGAGCTGGATGACCCCGCCGTTGCCCTCGACCTCGGTCTCGCGCGGGGCCCAGCCGCTGGCGAGCTTGACGAGCGCCTCGTCCACCGGGCCCCGGGACGGGGCGAGTTCGGCGGTGGTGGTGCCCAGGTGCTGGCCGACCAGGTCGGCGGCGAGGCCGAGCCGGTGGTAGGCGGAGAGCGCGTTGGGGGACGCGTACGTCACCACGCCGTCGGCGTCGAGGCGCATCAGGCCGTCGCCGACGCGCGGGGAGGCGTCCATGTCGACCTGCTGGCCGGGGAACGGGAAGGAGCCCGCGGCGATCATCTGCGCGAGGTCGGAGGCGGACTGGAGGTAGGTGAGCTCCAGCCGGCTCGGTGTACGCACAGTGAGCAGATTGGTGTTCCGCGCGATCACGCCGAGGACCCGGCCCTCGCGGCGGACGGGGATCGACTCGACGCGGACCGGCACCTCCTCGCGCCACTCGGGGTCGCCCTCGCGCACGATCCGGCCCTCGTCGAGGGCGGCGTCGAGCAGCGGGCGGCGGCCGCGCGGCACGAGGTGGCCGACCATGTCGTCCTGGTACGAGGTGGGGCCGGTGTTCGGCCGCATCTGCGCGACGGAGACGTAGCGGGTGCCGTCGAGGGTCGGGACCCAGAGCACGAGGTCCGCGAAGGAGAGGTCGGAGAGCAGCTGCCACTCCGATACCAGCAGGTGGAGCCACTCCAGGTCGGTTTCACCGAGAGCGGTGTGCTGGCGTACGAGATCGTTCATGGAGGGCACATTGCGAGCGTACCCCGGGTACGAGGATGACTTTCCCCACGACTGGTACTCGGGAGTATCCAGGAAGGGCACACTCCGCGTACTGTTGGAGGAAGTGACGGGCCGGTAGGCGCGCGCTTTGGATGGACAGGACAGATTGGTCTAGTCCACAATTGACTCAAGCTTCCGCCCTCCCCGCACAGGAGGACGGATCGAGGTGGCCGCGCGTTCTGCCCTGACCGTGACGGCGCCTCCAACCGGCCGCCGGGAACCGCACACCTGACGGCCGTAAGTACTCCGGGCTACGGTGCCGGACGGGTTGAGGGTCCCGTCCTGCACCGTGGCCCAGAGGAAATGCCGGACGCGTGCGGAATTCCCCGCGGTATCGCGGTATCGAGGTATCACGCCCGAGCGCGCCGCGTCATCGCGGCCAGGCCAGCAGCGCCCGCTCCGCCACCGCCTCCAGTTCCTCCCGGGTCGCCCCGTCGCGCGACTGCTGGCTCATCCCCTGGAGCACCGCCCCGGCGTAACGGGCCAGCGCCCGCGCGTCCGTGTCCGCGGGCAGCACCCCGCTCGCGACGTCGGCCCTGATCCGGCTCTCGAACAGGGCCAGGTTGGCGTTGCGGCGGTCGCGCAGGGCCTCGGCCACCTCCCGCGAGGTGGTGTTGGCGGCCGCGCTGATCACCATGCAGCCCGGCGGGTGGGCGGGGTCGGTGTAGATCTCGGCGGCCTCGCGCAGGATCCGGCCCAGGGCCGCGCCGGCGGTGGGCTCCTCACGGAGCGCGACGGCCGCGAAGTCCCCGTAGCGGTTGCCGTAGACCACCACCACCTCGTCGAAGAGCTTGCGCTTGTCGCCGAAGGCCGCGTAGAGGCTGGGCGCGCCGATGCCCAGGGTGCGGGTCAGGTCGGAGATGGACGTGGCCTCGTAGCCGTGCTCCCAGAAGGTCAGCATCGCCTTGTCGAGGGCGGCTTCCCGGTCGAAGGAGCGGGGCCTGCCGCGCTGTCCTGTCACCATGCGGACGATTCTATAGCGCTCGCTATGGAATCTGATACGGGAAGGCGCGCTGGTCGCGGGTGCGGGCCGGACTCCCGCCGGCCGGGCGGGGGGCCCGGGGCGGCGGGACGATGGATGTGGCGGACGGCCGCCGCAGGCGGGCGGGCTCTGCTAGATTGGTCTATACCACAAGTGCCCACACCTCTCAGATCGGCAGGCCCCGAGTGGAAGTTGTCATCGTCCCGGACGCCAAGGCAGGCGGCGAGCTCATCGCGGAGGCCATGGCCGCCCTGGTCCGCCGCAAGCCCGACGCCCTGCTCGGCGTGGCGACCGGCTCTACCCCGCTGCCCATCTACGAAGCCCTGGCCGCCAAGGTGAGGGCCGGCGAGGTCGACGCCTCGCGGGCCCGCATCTGCCAGCTCGACGAGTACGTCGGCCTGCCCGCCGGTCACCCGGAGTCCTACCGCGCGGTCGTGCTCCGCGAGGTCGTCGAGCCCCTGGGCCTGACCGAGGGCTCCTTCATGGGCCCCGACGGCTCCGCCGACGACGTCCAGGCGGCCTGCGAGGCCTACGACCAGGCCCTCGCCGACGCCGGCGGCGTGGACCTCCAGCTGCTGGGCATCGGCACCGACGGCCACATCGGCTTCAACGAGCCCTGCTCCTCGCTGGCGTCCCGCACCCGCATCAAGACGCTGACCGAGCAGACCCGCGTGGACAACGCGCGGTTCTTCGAGGACGACATAGACCAGGTGCCCCACCACGTCATCACCCAGGGCATCGGCACCATCCTCGACGCCCGCCACCTGGTCCTGCTGGCCACCGGCGAGGGCAAGGCCGAGGCGGTCGCCCAGACCGTCGAGGGCCCGCTGTCCGCGCTGGTCCCGGCCTCCGCGCTCCAGCTGCACCGGCACGCCACCGTCGTCGTGGACGAGGCGGCCGCCTCCAAGCTGAAGCTGGCCGACTACTTCCGCCACACCTACGCGAACAAGCCCTCCTGGCAGGGCCTGTAGCGGGTACGGCAAAGGGCCGGGCCCCCCTCCTCGGGGGCCCGGCCCTTTCGCGTACCCGGTGGACTACCGGGTTCCGGCGATGACCTCGGCCGCGGCCCGCCCGCAGACGCGGGAGGCGCCGTGCGTGGCGATGTACAGCGACCCGCGCGGCTCGGCGCGCGGTACGCCCATCTCCACCACCACGGTGTCCGGCCGCGCGGCGACCAGGGCGTCCAGCGCCTCGGCCATCCACGGGTGCCGGTGCGCGTCACGGACCACCGCGACGACCGTACGGTCCCCCGCGGCCGCCAGCACGTCCCCGGCGGACGCACCCTCGGGGTAGACGTCCGAGACGGTCCCCGGGACCAGGGCGGCCAGCTCCGCGGCCACCCCCCAGGGGGTCTCGTCGCCGACCGCGATGTTCGCGACGGGTGCGAGCGTGGCGACGTACGGGGCGGCCACGGGGGCCGGGGTGCCCGACACGACCAGTGCGCGGCGGGCGGCCTCCAGGCCGATGCCGGACGCGCGGCTCCCCTCCGGCTGCGCGTCCGGCCGGGCCCGCAGGGTCCATCCGGCGAGGGCGCGCACCCGGTCGGCGGCGTCGGCGAGCCGCTCCTCGGGCAGCGCGCCCTCGCGCACGGCGGCGACCAGCGCGTCACGCAGACGCAGGACGGTCGCCTCGTCGGCGAGGCCCCCGCCGACGCAGATGGCGTCGGCGCCGGCCGCGATGGCGAGCACCGAGCCCCGCTCGATGCCGTACGTCCCGGCGATGGCGTTCATCTCCATGCCGTCGGTGACGATGAGGCCCTCGTAGCCGAGCTCCTTGCGCAGCAGACCGGTGAGGATCTGCGGGCTGAGGGTGGCGGGGCGGGTCGGGTCGAGGACGGGCACCAGGATGTGGGCGCTCATGACGGCCTTGGTGCCGGCCTCGATGGCGGCCTTGAAGGGGACCAGCTCGCGGGCCTGGAGGGTGTCCGGGTCCACGTCGATGCGGGGCAGCGCGTGGTGCGAGTCGACGTTGGTGTCGCCGTGGCCCGGGAAGTGCTTGGTGCAGGCGGCGACCCCGGCGGCCTGGAGGCCCTCGACGTACGCGGCGGTGTGCCGGGCGGCGAGGCGGGTGTCGGCGCCGAAGGAGCGCACCCCGATGACCGGGTTGTCCGGGTTGGAGTTGACGTCCGCGGACGGGGCCCAGTTGAGGTTGACCCCGCACTCGGCGAGGCGGCGGCCCAGCTCGCGGGCGACCTCGCGGGTGAGGTCCGGGTCGTCGACGGCGCCGAGCGCCAGGTTGCCGGGGAAGGAGGAACCGTCCCGGACCTCCAGGCGGGTGACGTCGCCGCCCTCCTCGTCGATGGCGACGAGGACGTCGTCCCGCTCGCGGCGCAGCTGCGCGGTGAGCGCGGCGAGCTGCTCGGGCGAGGCGATGTTGCGGCCGAAGAGGCCGACGGCGGTGAGGCCCTCGCCGACCTGGCGCAGCAGCCAGGCGGGGGCGGTGGTGCCCTCGAAGCCGGGCTGGAGGACCGCGAGGGCGTCGCGGGTCACCGTATCGGTGTGGTGCGCGAGGATCGTCACGGCCGTTATCCCTTCACGGCGCCGGCGGTCATGCCGCCGACGGCCTTGCGCTGGAGGAAGATGAAGATCACCAGGACGGGGATCGCGAAAATCGAGGACGCGGCCATGGTGGCGCCCCAGTCGTTGCCGAAGGCGGTCTTGAACTCGGTCAGCCACAGCGGCAGGGTCTGGGCGGTCTTGTCCTTGTTGAGGATCAGGACCATCGCGAACTCGTTCCAGGCGGTGATGAAGCCGAAGAGCGAGGTGGACATCAGGCCGGGGGCCAGCAGCGGGAAGATCACCTTGCGGAAGGCCTGGCCGCGGGTGCAGCCGTCGATCTGGGCGGCCTCCTCCAGGGTCACCGGGACGGCGGCGATGAAGCCGCGCAGGGTCCAGATGGTGAAGGGGAGGACCATCACGAAGTAGATCGCGGTGAGCACGCCGATGCTGTTCAGCATCTCGGCGTCACGGACGATCATGTACATCGCGATGACCATGACCTCCCAGGGGGCCATCTGGGCCATCATCACGCCGAGGACGAGGCCCTTGCGGCCCCTGAACTTCATGCGGGCGATCGCGAAGCTCGCGGCGAGGGCCACCAGCAGGGCCAGCAGGACGGCGCCGACGGTGACGACGAGGCTGTTGGTGACGTAGTTCCAGAAGTTCTCGACGCCGGTGGCCTTGGTGAAGTTGTCGAGCGTCGGGGTGAAGACGAAGACCGGGTCCTTGGTGAGGATCTCGCTGTTCGGCTTGAGGGCCGAGGAGAACATCCAGTAGACCGGGAAGACGAAGACCAGGGCCAGGAGCAGGGCTCCGAGGTTCTTGGCGACGGTCGCGGGGCGCAGGGGCCGGCGGGTGCGCAGCCGCTGGGCGGGCTCGTTCGGGGCGGTGGTGGTGCTCACTGCTCCTCCTCCTGCTTCAGGATCAGGCGGAAGTAGAAGGACATGACGACCAGCAGGATGAGGATCGTCAGGACGGAGATCGCCGCGGCGAGGCCGTAGTGGAACTGGCTCTGGCCCTCGACGTAGGCGAAGACCGGGAGGATCTCGGAGGCGCGGTCCGGGCCGCCCTTGTTCATCGCGTAGACCTGGGTGAAGGCCTTGAAGACCCAGATCACCTCAAGGAACGTGGTGACGAGGAAGAAGGGCTTGAGGTTGGGGAAGACGACCTTCCAGAAGGTCTGCCACCCGTTGGCGCCGTCCATGCGGGCGGCCTCGTACAGCTCGGCCCCGACCGTGGTGAGGCCGGCGTACATGTTGAGGGCGACGAAGGGGATGGAGCCCCAGACCACCAGGAGGGTGACGATCGTCAGGGTGGACAGGCCGGTCTCGAACCAGTTGTGCTGCTCGTAGCCGGAGAAGCCCAGGGTGCGCATGACCCAGTTCATGACGCCGAACTGCTCGTCGAAGAGCCAGTAGAAGACCTGGACGGAGGCGACGATCGGCATGGCCCAGGCCATCACCAGCGCCATCGACAGGACCAGCCGCATCCACTTGCCGAGCCGGTTCAGCAGGATGCCGATGAGGCTGCCGATCACCATGATCAGCACGACGTTGGCGAAGGTGAAGGCGAAGCTGCGGACGACGACGGTCCAGAAGTTGGAGTCGCCGAGCAGCTGGGTGTAGTTGGCCAGTCCCCCGAACGGGTACTTCCGCTGGATGAACTCGATCTTGTTGATGTCCTGGAAGGACAGGATCACGTTCTTGATCAGCGGATAGAGCAGCAGGAGGGCCATGCTGGCCACGGCCGGCAGCACCAGCAGGTACGGCAGCCACCCCGAGGGGAGCTGCTTTCCGCCCCCGCGAGGAGGCGCGGGACGGGGGCCGGCTGCGGGGCTGTGCCCCTTCGGCCGTCCGGCGGACTTCTGTGGTGCGTCCTGTGGAGCGCTGGTCGTCGCTCCCTGGGAGTGCACGGTCATGGCTTGGCTTCCTCGCGGTTGACTGTGGAGTCAAATGCGCGACCGGGGGCGCGGCAGGCGGCCGGGGCCTGCCGCACCCCCCGGTGCGTTCACACTGCTGGGTCGAGCGGGTGCTGCGGGGTGGGGCTGTTACTTGTTGATGCGGTTCGCGATTTCCTTGTCCGCGTCCGCGCCCGCCTTGGCGGCGTCCTCACCCTTCAGGACCTTGGTCATGAACTCCTTGATGGGGTTCGGCTCGGTCTCGACGTTCGCCCAGCCCGCGGTCACCGGGGTGATCTTGCCGTTGAGGCCGGCCTTGGCCATGGCCTCGGCGAAGGAGCCGGCGGCGGGGGTGAAGTTGGCGCCGACCTGGTTGGGCAGCAGGGCGCCCTTGACCTCGGCGGCGTACTTGGTCATCTGGTCCTTGCCGGTGGCGAGGGCCAGCCACTCCTTGGCGAGCTCCTTGTTCTTGGAGCGCTCGGCCACGGCGAGGTTGGAGCCGCCGAGGAAGACGGTGCCGGACTTGTCGGCCGTCTTGCCCGGGATCGGGAAGTAGCCGAAGTCGGCCTCCTTGCCCGCGTCCTTCAGAGCCTTCTCGGCACCGCCGGCCTCCCAGCCGAGACCGATCCAGGAGGAGACGCCGCCCTTGGGGACGATGTCGGTGGACTGCTGCGGGGTGGCCTCGTCCTTGTCCTTGGGGGCCGTGGAGTAGGACTGGAGCTTCTTGTAGAAGTCCATGGCCGCGGCGGCCTGCGGGGTGGAGAGCTGGCCCTTCCACTTGCCGCCGTCCTTGACGGCGAGGTCGCCGCCCTCGTCCCAGATGAAGCCGGCGAGGATGTACCAGCTCTGGCCGGGGAGGTAGATCGGCTGCGCGGACGGGTCGGAGGCCTTCAGCTTCTCCAGGCCGGCGATCCACTCGTCGCGGGTCTTCGGCGGGGTGACGCCGGCCTTCTCGTAGGCCTTCTTGTCGTAGACGACGACGCGGTTGGCGGCGTACCAGGGGGCGGAGTAGAGCTTGCCGTCGACCTCGGCGGAGGCGAGCATGCTCTTCTGCCAGGCGTCGGCGCCGAGCGTGGCCTTGTCCTTGGTGAGGTCGGCGAGGCCGCCGGTGACCGCGTAACCGGCGGTCTGCGTGTTGCCGAGCTCAAGGACGTCCGGCGGGGTGTTCTCGGAGAGGGCCGTGGTGACCTTCTCCTGGATGCCCGTCCACTTCTGCTCCTCGACCTTCACCGTCACACCGGGGTGCTTGGCCGAGAACTCCTTGTTGACCTGCTCGATCCAGGCCTTCGGAGCGGATCCGTCCATCACCCAGACGGTGATCTCCTTGGCGCCACCCGACGCGTCGGACTTCGGCTTGTCGTCGCCGCCGTTGCCGCACGCCGCGACACCGACCATCATGCCCACGACACCGACCGCCGCAATGAGCTTGCGCTTCACGCCACCCTCCTCAGGGATGCTGCTGCTGTGCACCTTCCCTCGCCCGCCGCGGTGACGTACGTACCAAGTACTGCCCGTGGGGCCGGGATCTGATCCAGATTGGTTTAGACCAGTACCGGGAGCTTGGCCTAGACCTTTAGGGGTGTCAAGGGTCTAATGAGCGGGTGCTCGGTCCGTTATCGGACCGACACCTGGGGGAGGGAGGAGGCCTGCCCTCCCGCCCGTGTCACCATGTGACCGCACATATCGGAGGAGCCGGTGACGGCAGCGAAACTGGAGTCGGGAAGGCGGGCGTCGATGTCCACCGAAGGGGCGACCACGGAGCCGGAGGGCGGGCCGGCCACTCGAACGGCACGTGTGCCCAAGTACTACCGACTCAAGCGGCACTTGCTCGACATGACCGAAACGCTACCCCCCGGCACTCCGGTACCGCCGGAGCGGACGCTCGCGGCCGAGTTCGACACCTCCCGGACCACCGTCCGCCAGGCCCTCCAGGAGCTGGTCGTCGAGGGCCGGCTGGAGCGCATCCAGGGCAAGGGCACCTTCGTCGCCAAGCCCAAGGTCTCCCAGCCGCTGCAACTCTCCTCCTACACCGAGGACATGCGCGCCCAGGGCCTGGAGCCGACCTCCCAGCTCCTCGACATCGGCTACGTGACCGCCGACGACACCCTCGCCGGACTGCTCAAGATCGCCACCGGCGGGCGGGTGCTGCGCATCGAGCGGCTGCGCCTGGCCAGCGGCGAGCCGATGGCCATCGAGACCACGCACCTGTCGGCCAAGCGCTTCCCCGCGCTGCGCCGTTCGCTGGCCAAGTACACCTCCCTCTACACCGCCCTCGCCGAGGTGTACGACGTCCGGCTCGCGGAGGCCGAGGAGACCATCGAGACCTCCCTCGCCACCCCGCGCGAGGCCGGGCTGCTGGGCACGGACGTCGGCCTGCCGATGCTGATGCTCTCGCGGCACTCGCTGGACGCCGACGGCGAACCGGTCGAATGGGTGCGATCGGTATATCGCGGCGACCGTTATAAGTTCGTTGCCCGTCTCCAGCGACCTGCCGTGTGATCAACGGTTGACGGCCCTCCGAACCCCGGTGGACGCTCGTACCGCTATGCGGACGGGGGCTGACATCCACCGGTAACCCCCCGTAGATTCCGTGCGCTTACGCAGATGATCAACGAGGGGACCAGGATCATGCCGGAACCGGGAGCAACAAGGACACAACAGACGCCGACGGCGAGAGCCACCCCGCAGTCGATCGCCATATGGGTGCTCGTGGCCCTCGTCGGGGCGGTCGGCTGGGGCGTGCTCGCACTCTCGCGCGGTGAGGACATCTCCGCCGCCTGGCTGCTCGCCGCCGCGCTCGGCTCGTACGCCATCGGCTACCGCTTCTACGCGCGGTTCATCGCGAACCGCGTGCTGAAGCTGGACAAGACCCGGGCCACCCCCGCCGAACGCCTCGACAACGGTGTCGACTTCCACCCCACCGACCGCCGCGTGCTCTTCGGCCACCACTTCGCCGCCGTCGCCGGCGCCGGCCCGCTCGTCGGCCCGGTCCTCGCCGCCCAGATGGGCTACCTGCCGGGCACCATCTGGATCGTCGCGGGCGTCATCTTCGCCGGCGCCGTCCAGGACATGGTGACGCTGTTCTTCTCCACCCGGCGCGACGGCCGTTCGCTCGGCCAGATGGCCCGGGACGAGATCGGTCCGGTCGGCGGGGCCGCCGCCCTGCTCGCCGTCTTCACCATCATGATCATCCTGCTGGCGGTGCTCGGCCTGGTCATCGTCAACGCGCTGGGGCACTCCCCCTGGGGCGTCTTCTCCATCGGCATGACCATCCCGATCGCCCTCTTCATGGGCGTCTACCTGCGCTACCTGCGGCCGGGCCGGGTCACCGAGGTCTCCGTCGTCGGCGTCGCGCTGCTGCTCCTCGCCATCGTGGCGGGCGGCTGGGTCGCCGAGTCCTCCTGGGCCGGCTTCTTCACCCTGGACAAGGAGACCCTCGTCCTCTGGATGATCGGGTACGGCTTCTTCGCCTCCGTCCTGCCGGTGTGGCTGCTGCTCGCCCCGCGCGACTACCTGTCCACCTTCATGAAGGTCGGCACGATCGCGCTGATGGCGGTCGGCGTGGTCGTCGCGATGCCGACGCTGAAGATGCCGTCGGTGACCGACTTCGCCACGCGCGGCGACGGCCCGGTCTTCGCCGGTTCGATGTTCCCCTTCGTCTTCATCACCATCGCCTGCGGGGCCCTGTCCGGCTTCCACTCGCTGGTCGCCTCGGGCACCACCCCGAAGATGATCCAGAAGGAGACCCAGATCCGGGTCATCGGCTACGGCGCGATGCTCACCGAGTCCTTCGTCGCCGTCATGGCCGTGATCGCCGCCTGCATCATCGAACCCGGCCTGTTCTTCGGCGTCAACTCCCCCGCCGGGGTCATCGGCACCACCGTCCAGAGCGCGTCGGCGGCCGTCGGCCACTTCGGCTTCGCGATCTCCCCCGACGCCCTGGCGCAGGCCGCCAAGGACGTGGAGGAGACCACCCTGCTCTCGCGCACGGGCGGCGCGCCGACGTTCGCGCTCGGGATGTCGGAAATCTTCTCCTCCGTGTTCGGCGGGGCCGGGATGAAGGCGTTCTGGTACCACTTCGCCATCATGTTCGAGGCCCTGTTCATCCTGACGACGGTGGACGCGGGCACCCGCGTCGGCCGCTTCATGCTCCAGGACACCCTGGGCAACGTGCACAAGTCCTTCAAGGACGTCAGCTGGAAGCCGGGCGTGTGGCTGGCCAGCGCGGTCGTCGTCGGCGGCTGGGGCTACTTCCTGTGGGTCGGCGTCAAGGACCCGCTGGGCGGCATCAACCAGCTCTTCCCGCTGTTCGGCATCGCGAACCAACTGCTCGCCGCCGTCGCCCTCGCGGTGTGCACCACGCTGCTGGTCAAGTCCGGCCGCCTCAAGTGGGCCTGGGTCACCGGCGTCCCGCTGGCCTGGGACGTGGCCGTCACCCTGACCGCGAGCTACCAGAAGGTCTTCTCCGACGATGTGAAGATCGGCTTCTTCGCGCAGCGCGACAAGTACCAGACCGGCATCGACGCCGGAAAGGTGCTGCCGCCCGCCAAGACCCTGGACGAGATGCAGACCGTGGTCACCAACGCCACGGTCGACGGGATCCTCTCCGCCCTCTTCGCCGTCCTGATCATCATCGTCCTGGTGGACGCGGCCCGGATCTGCTTCAAGGCCGCGTCCGCGCCGGAGACGGTCCGCCTCTCCGAGGTCCCGTGGTCCGAGTCGAAGATCATCGCCCCGGCGGGCCTGATCGCCACCGCCGAGGAGAAGGCCGAGCTCGCCGCGGCCGGCCTCGACGGGGGCGGCGGCCGTGTGAAGGACCCCGTCGCGTGACCGGGGTCCGGGGGGCGCTGGCGAAGGCGCGGTACTACGTCCGGGAGTTCTCGGGCGAGGCCGCGTACGACCGCTACGTCGCCCACGCCCGCTCCCACGACCCCGGGGCCGAGGTCCTGACCCGCCGCGCCTTCGAACGCGCCCGCACGGACGCCCGCGAGGCCGACCCCCGCGAGGGCTTCCGCTGCTGCTGAGCGCTCACCGAGGGGCCCCGCCGGCCATCCGGCGGGGCCCCTCGGCGTGTACGGGGCGCACACTCGACGGCATGGACTTCGGCGTCGCCGTGCGCGACGGGGTGGTCCTCGGCGGGGTGACCTTCGCCGCACCCGGCAGCCGGCTCGCCGACGTCGCCGGGCCGCACGACGCCGAGTTCCGGATGCTCGCGGTGGCCGCCGAGGCGCGCGGGCAGGGCGTCGGGGAGGCGCTCGTACGGGCCTGCGCCGAACGGGCCCTGGCCCTGGAAGGGGTCACCGCGCTGGTGCTGTCCACCCAGCCGGCCATGCGCGGAGCCCAACGGATCTACGAGCGGCTCGGGTTCGTCCGTACGCCGGAACTGGACTGGTCGCCCATCCCCACGCTGACCCTGCTCACGTACCGACTGGAGCTGTGACGACACGCTCCGCATGCACCCGACACAACATGTGGGGGCTACCGCATCGGGTCGCCCCCACATGTATGCTCATGCCTGCTGCCGCCGCAGGGGAATCCGGTGGGAATCCGGAACTGTCCCGCAACGGTGAGACGTACGCCCGAGGGCGTATCCGCGAGTCCGAAGACCTGCCGGCAGTGCCCCCGGATCGACCGAGCCGGGGTGTCGATTCGTCCGGGCCTCGCGGTTGGGCCGGTGGACGCCATGCGGTGCCGAACGCGCTTGTGCGCGCGCCCGCATGCGCCCGCTCGCGCCCCGCTCCGCCGATGACCGGGCCGAGTGAGGGAGAGCTCCCCCGTGACCATCGCGCCCGCCGCACCGCGCGCCGAGTCCGACCACCCCGAAGCAGAAGGTCCCGGAGCCGCCCTGCTGCGGACCCTCACCGAGCTCACGGCCGACCTCCCCGACACCGACCCCGGCCGGATCGCCGCCGCCGCCCTGCGCGGCCGCAGCGCCGCCGCCGACGAGGCCGAGCTGCGCGGGCTCGCCACCGAGGCCGCGGCCGGCCTGATCTCCGAGGACCCGGCCTACTCCCGCCTCGCCGCCCGCCTGCTGACGCTGGCCGTGGCCGACGAGGCCGCCGGCCAGGGCGCCACCTCCTTCGCCGAGTCCGTCGCCGTCGGCCACCGCGAGGGCCTGATCGCCGACCGCACCGCCGACTTCGTCGCCGCCCACGCCGCCCGCCTCAACGCCCTGGTCGAGCACGCCCTCGCCGAGGGCGCCGACGACCGCTTCGGCTTCTTCGGCCTGCGCACCCTGCACAGCCGCTACCTGCTGCGCCACCCCCACACTCGCCAGGTGATCGAGACCCCGCAGTACTTCATGCTGCGCGTGGCCTGCGGCCTGGCCGAGGACGAGAGCGTCCGCGCCGTCGAGGAAGTGGCCTCGCTGTACCGGCTGATGAGCCGCCTCGACTACCTGCCGTCCTCCCCCACCCTGTTCAACTCGGGCACGCGGCACCCGCAGATGTCCTCCTGCTACCTCCTCGACTCCCCGCTGGACGAGCTGGACTCCATCTACGACCGCTACCACCAGGTCGCCCGCCTCTCCAAGCACGCCGGCGGCATCGGCCTCTCGTACTCCCGCATCCGCGCCCGCGGTTCGCTGATCCGCGGCACCAACGGCCACTCCAACGGCATCGTGCCGTTCCTGAAGACCCTCGACGCCTCCGTCGCCGCCGTGAACCAGGGCGGCCGCCGCAAGGGCGCCGCCGCCGTCTACCTGGAGACCTGGCACGCGGACATCGAGGAGTTCCTGGAGCTCCGCGACAACACCGGCGAGGACCAGCGCCGCACCCACAACCTGAACCTCGCCCACTGGATCCCCGACGAGTTCATGCGCCGCGTGAACGCCGACGCCGACTGGTCGCTGTTCTCCCCCGCCGACGTCCCCGAGCTGGTCGACCTGTACGGCGAGGAGTTCGACGCCGCCTACGCCAAGGCCGAGGCCTCCGGGCTCGCCAAGAAGACCATGCCGGCCCGCGACCTCTACGGCCGCATGATGCGCACCCTCGCGCAGACCGGCCAGGGCTGGATGACCTTCAAGGACGCCTCCAACCGGACGGCGAACCAGACCGCCCTGCCCGGCACGGTGGTCCACTCCTCCAACCTCTGCACCGAGATCATCGAGGTCACCAACGACGCCGAGACGGCCGTCTGCAACCTCGGCTCCGTCAACCTCGGCGCGTTCGTCGCCGACGGGGACATGGACTGGGAGCGCCTGGACGAGACCGTCCGCACGGCCGTGACCTTCCTCGACCGCGTCGTGGACATCAACTTCTACCCGACCGAGCAGGCCGGCCGCTCCAACGCCAAGTGGCGTCCGGTGGGCCTGGGCGCGATGGGCCTCCAGGACGTCTTCTTCAAGCTGCGCCTGCCCTTCGACTCCGCCGAGGCCAAGGCGCTGTCCACGAAGATCTCCGAGCGGATCATGCTCGCCGCGTACGAGGCCTCCTGCGACCTCGCCGAGCGCAGCGGCCCGCTCCCGGCCTGGGCCGAGACCCGTACCGCCCAGGGCGTCCTGCACCCGGACCACTACGAGACGGAAGCCCACTGGCCCGAGCGCTGGGACGCCCTGCGCGCCCGCGTCGCGAAGTCCGGCATGCGCAACTCCCTGCTCCTCGCCATCGCCCCGACGGCGACGATCGCCTCCATCGCGGGCGTGTACGAGTGCATCGAGCCGCAGGTCTCCAACCTCTTCAAGCGCGAGACCCTCAGCGGTGAGTTCCTCCAGGTCAACGGCTACCTGGTGGAGGACCTCAAGAAGCTGGGCGTGTGGGACGCGCAGACCCGTGAGGCCCTGCGCGACTCCTCCGGCTCCGTCCAGGGGTTCGGCTGGATCCCCGAGGAGGTCCGCGAGCTGTACCGCACGGCGTGGGAGATCCCGCAGCGCGGCCTGATCGACATGGCGGCGGCCCGTACGCCGTACCTGGACCAGAGCCAGTCGCTGAACCTGTTCCTGGAGACGCCCACCATCGGCAAGCTCAGCTCGATGTACGCGTACGCCTGGAAGCAGGGCCTGAAGACCACGTACTACCTGCGCTCGCGCCCGGCGACGAAGATCGCCCGCGCGGCCTCCGGCACCGCCGTCCCGGCCGCCGCCCCCACCCAGCTGCCGCAGGCCATGGACGCCGAGGCGCTGGCCTGCTCCCTTGAGAACCCCGAGTCCTGCGAGGCCTGCCAGTAATGACCGCCGAGAAGAAGAACCTCCTCGACCCGGGCTTCGAGCTCACGCTCCGCCCGATGCGCTACCCGGACTTCTACGAGCGCTACCGGGACGCGATCAAGAACACCTGGACGGTGGAGGAGGTCGACCTCCACTCCGACGTCGCCGACCTGGCGAAGCTGACGCCGGCCGAGCAGCACATGATCGGCCGTCTGGTCGCGTTCTTCGCGACGGGCGACTCGATCGTGGCGAACAACCTGGTCCTGACGCTGTACAAGCACATCAACTCCCCGGAGGCGCGCCTGTACCTGTCGCGCCAGCTGTTCGAGGAGGCCGTGCACGTCCAGTTCTACCTGACGCTGCTCGACACCTACCTGCCCGACCCGGACGACCGCGCGGCGGCCTTCGACGCGGTGGAGAACATCCCGTCGATCCGCGAGAAGGCGCAGTTCTGCTTCAAGTGGATGGACTCGGTCGAGAAGATCGACCAGCTGGAGACGGCCGCCGACCGCCGCCGCTTCCTGCTGAACCTGATCTGCTTCGCCGCGTGCATCGAGGGCCTGTTCTTCTACGGCGCCTTCGCCTACGTGTACTGGTTCCGCTCGCGCGGCCTGCTGCACGGCCTGGCGACGGGCACCAACTGGGTCTTCCGCGACGAGACCATGCACATGAACTTCGCCTTCGAGGTCGTGGACACGGTCCGCAAGGAGGAGCCGGAGCTCTTCGACGACGCCCTCCAGCAGCAGGTCACCGACATGCTGAAGGAGGCCGTGGAGGCCGAGCTCCAGTTCGGCCGTGACCTGTGCGGCGACGGCCTGCCGGGCATGAACACCGACTCGATGCGCGAGTACCTGGAGTGCGTCGCCGACCAGCGCCTGGTGCGCCTCGGCTTCCCGCCGGTGTACGGCTCGCAGAACCCGTTCTCGTTCATGGAGCTCCAGGGCGTCCAGGAACTGACGAACTTCTTCGAGCGCCGCCCGTCGGCGTACCAGGTGGCCGTCGAGGGCACGGTCGACCTGGACGAGGACTTCTAGTCCGAGCCGCCGTAGTTCGGCACGAGGAGCCGGGAAGCACCGCTGGGTGCTTCCCGGCTCTTCTCGTCCCGGCCCCCGCCGGCCGCCGCGGCGAGCTGCCGGTCGATGCGGCGGTCGTGGAAGGCGCCGTAGAGGGAGGGGGCGAGGAGGAGGGCGGCCACGGCGAGGACGGTGAGGTAGTCGAGGAACGTGTTCATGACTCCAAGATCCTCCGGGCGGCGGGAACCGGACAGTGGCAGGACTGTCATCGAAGAGCGAATTACTGCCACACTGGATCCATGCTGAACAACGTGGCCGTGGCCCTCGTGGACGGGGTGGCCCCCTTCGAGTTCGGGATCTTCTGCGAGGTCTTCGGGATCGACCGGAGCGAGCAGGGGCTGCCGGTGTACGACTTCGCGGTGTGCGCCGCCGAGGAGGGGCCGCTGACCATGGCCGACGTCGGCTTCACCGTCGCGCCCGCCCACGGCCTGGAGCGGCTGGAGGAGGCCGACCTCATCTGCCTGCCCGCCGACCGCAAGGCGCCGGTGCGGGAGTACCCCGAGCCCTTCCTCGACGCCCTGCGCCGGGCCGTCGACCGGGGGGCGCGGGTGCTCAGCGTGTGCACCGGGGCCTTCGTACTGGGCGCGGCCGGGCTGCTGGACGGGCGGCGCTGCACCACTCACTGGATGCACGCCCCGGCGCTGATGCGCCGGTATCCGGCGGCCCGGGTCGACCCGGACGTGCTCTACGTGGACGAGGGGCCGGTGATCACCGCCGCCGGAACCGCCTCGGGCATCGACGCCTGCCTGCACGTGGTGCGCCGGGAGCACGGCGCCGAGGTGGCCAACACCATCGCCCGGCGGATGGTCGTACCGCCCCACCGGGACGGCGGGCAGGCCCAGTTCATCCAGCGGCCGCTGCCGCGCACCGGCTGCGACACGGTCGGCGAGGTGATCGGCTGGATGGCCCGGCACCTGGACGAGGAGATCACCGTCGAGCAGCTGGCGGAACGGGCCCACATGTCGCCCCGGACCTTCGCCCGCCGCTTCCTCCAGGAGACGGGGACCACCCCGTACCAGTGGGTGCTGCGCCAGCGGGTGCTGCTGGCGCAGGAGTTGCTGGAGTCCACCGACGACACGGTCGACGCCGTCGCGGGCCGCAGCGGCTTCGGCAACGCGGCGGCCCTGCGCCACCACTTCCTGCGGACCCTGGGCACCACCCCGAACGCCTTCCGGCGGGCCTTCCGGGGTCCCCGTGCGGCAGCCTGACAGGAAGCAACGGCCGGTAATCGCCCATGACTTGACATTCAGGACGGGTGCATCTGGCCGTCGCACCCCGGCGGTGGTGTGATCCGGGTACGCCGTACCGCGCGACCCACGCGGAAGACCCCCCACAGGCGAAGGCCCCGCTCCGGGAGCGTTCCGGAGCGGGGCCTTCGTGCGGGTGCGGTGACCGCGCGGGGTCAGTCGTTCGGGACGATCTCGTAGCGCGGGGTGTTCTCCGCCATCTGGCGCAGCGCGTCCTTGCGGTCGCGCTTCGAGAGGCGGTCGATGTACAGGTAGCCGTACAGGTGGTCGGTCTCGTGCTGGAGGCAGCGGGCGAAGTAGCCGGTGCCGCGGACCTTGATCGGGTTGCCCTGGGCGTCCTGGCCGGTGACCTCGGCGTAGTCCGGGCGGGCCAGGGAGGCGTAGGCGGTGGGGACCGAGAGGCAGCCCTCGTTGGAGTCGTCCAGGACGCGGGAGCCGGCGGGCTGCTCGACGAGCTTGGGGTTGACCACGACACCGGTGTGGCGCACGCCGTCGTCGTCGGGGCAGTCGTAGACGAAGACCTTGGCGTCCACGCCGATCTGGTTGGCGGCCAGGCCCACGCCCTCGGCGGTCTTCTGGCTGGCGAACATGTCGTCGATCAGCCGCGCCAGCTCGTCGCCGAACTCGGTGACGTCCTTGCACTCGCGGTGCAGCACCGGGTTGCCGACCACCGTGATGGGGCGGGACGTACCGCGCTCGCGGTACGCGAGCTCGCGCGCCTCACAGTCCTCGGTGTCCACGACGTAGCCCTCGTCGTCGATCGGGGTCACCTGGTTCTCCTGCTGCGCCATGTCCGCCGTACGCCTTCCCTCAAGTCCGTGGTGTGCCCGTACAGCCTACGGCCCGGGGTCAGCAGACTTCTTCGAGATCCCGCCACTCCCTGCTGTCGGGGCTGTCCGCGACCCAGCCGTCGAGCAGTCCGCGCACCAGACCGGCCGGGGCCGCGATGCCGCATTCGCGCTCGGGCACCCACAGGGAACCGGATCCGGCCGTGCGGTGGCCCAGCGGGCCGGGGTGGCCGGGCTCGCTGTGGTCGTGCGGGTCGAGGTGGTCGCCGTTGTTCTCGCCGCTGGGCATCGAGCTCTCCGAACAGGTCCGGCAGAGCAGCCGCACCGACGAGGACCAGTCCTCGGCGGCGAAGCCCGCGTCCGAGGCCAGCTGCTCCAGGGCGTCGCGGTCGGCCTCGGTGGCGGCCTCCAGCAGCACCACCCAGGTCGGCACCGGGGAGGGCGCCCACAGCTCGATCTCGTCGAAGACCGGGTACGAGGGCCCGGCCGCGGTGACCCGCTCGCCGTGCGGGACCCCGTCGTGCAGGACGACCTCGCCCCAGCGGCGTCCCGAGGAGGGCAGCGGGATGGACAGGACCTCCATGCGGGCTGGATCGAGCCTGCGGCCCCATACGACCTCGGCCTCGCCCTCGGGCGAGAGGCGGACGGCCGCGCTGCCCAGTTCCATGCCCACGGGCTCGCCCGTCCCGGCCGTGCTGTGCGGATCTCCGGGGACCTTCAGCCCGTACGCCTGCCAGGCCCGGCGGGCCAGCGGCCAGTCCTGGAGCGCGGTCGCGGCGATGCCGACGTTCCACCAGTCGGGGGCGCCCGTCTCGCGGTCCAGCAGGGCCACGGCGCGCAGTCCGGCGGCCCGCGCCTGCTCCCAGTCGTGCCGGAACTTGTGGAGAAGGGCCAGGTTGAACCAGGACTCGGACAGCCAGGGCTCCAGGTCCGCCGCCCTGGTCAGCAGCGCACCCGCGTCCTCGTACCGACCGTCGCCGATCAGCGTGAACGCGCGGTCGGTGGCCTGCCGCCACGAGGCGGAGGGCCGATGCCGTACCTTCCCGAAGATCCTCACGATTCCCGCCTGCCGCTCCACCGGTTCAGCCCTGCGGACACCCTCACGGACACCCCTTACTGCATCCAACCATGCCCGCTCGGACGACCGCTCATTACCCATGGGTTACCCCGGCGGAACGGGAACGACTCTGCCGCGTCCGCCCCTGGCCAGAACCCTCGCCAGGGACTCCACGACCTCCGGCTGGTAGTCGTGCCCGGTGCCCAGGCGGAGCCGTTCCAGGGCGGCCAGTGGGCCACCCGGGTGACGTCCCGCTCCGGCCAGGTCGTCGTAGGCGTTGACCGCGCGCACGATCCGGGCCGCGACGGGCTGCTCGCGGTAGGGGTCGGCCTGGCGTTCCACGATGACCGCGACCTCCGCCGGCACCCCGGTCTGCCGGGCCACCTCGCCGCCGAGCCCGGCGATCCGGCGGGCCTCGTCCGGGGGCAGCTCGGCGGTGGCCCCGCCGGGGACGGGGTCGACGAGGGAGAGCTGGCCGATGTCGTGCATCAGTGCCGCGTACTCCAGCACCGTGAGCTCCCGCTCGGAGAGCCCCAGCTCCCGGCCGACCGCGCAGCTGAGGGCGGCGACCCGGCGGGAGTGGCCGGGGGCGGTGCAGCCGGCGATCTCGGTGGCGCGGGCCAGGGAGGTGATGGTCTGGCGGTAGGTGGTGCGGACGGCGTCGACCCGGTGGAAGGACAGCTGGGTCAGCAGCAGCGGCACGCTGAAGACCGGCAGGGCCCACAGCCCCGCCACGGCCACCCCGAGCGCCATCACCACCCCGGTGGCACAGATGGCCGGGCCGATCCCGAGCTGGGCGCGCAGCTCGTCGCGCAGCAGCGGCCCGTACGGCCATCCGGTGCGGGCCCCGGCCAGCGCGGCGGCGAGGACGGCGTCGCACAGGGCGGTGAGGCCCAGCAGGAGCAGCAGGAACAGGACGAGGCCGGGGCCCTGCCCGGTCCACCGCGTGAGCCGGCCGGAGCCGAGCAGGGGCTGGAAGCAGGCGGCGGCGAAGGCGACGGCCAGGACCCGCCGGGCCACGTGGTCCAGGGCGGGGCCGTGGCCCCGGGCGATGTGCGGGACGGACCCGGCGAGGGCGGCCGCGACGACGACGGCGACGATCTGGAGCACGCCGTGATGGGTGGGCCGCCCGGCGTCCTGCCCGAGCAGGGCGTAGGCGAGGGCTCCGGCGGAACCGAGCGGGGCGGGGCGGCGGCCGGCGGCGGGGTGGTCGCGGCGGGCGAGCTCACCGACGGTGACCAGGGCGCCGAAGGCCAGGGCGGTGGCGGGTTCGGTGACCCCGGTCCACAGGGTGTGCCCCAGCCCGGCCGCGGTGAGCGCGGCGGCGGCCCCCCGTACGGCCCACCCGGCCCATGCCCTCACCGGCCGGCCTTCCCCGGGCCGGGCGGCCCGGTCTGGGCGGCGTCCCGGACCTGGGCCGGCATCCCGGGCAGGCCCTCCCGGCCGGTGTCCCGCCCTGAGGCGGCGGGGGTGGCACCGGCGGCGGGGGCGGGACCGGGGACGGGGCCGGCGGGGGCCATGGGGAGGTCCTCGTCGGAGGTGACCACCGGGTGCCAGCCGTGCCGGCCGACGGCGGTGGTCAGGGCCCGCACCATGGCCGGGTCGAACTGGGAGCCCGCGCAGCGTTCGAGTTCCGCCAGGGCCGTCTCCACCGGCCGGGCCCGGCTGTAGGAGCGGGTCGAGGTCATCGCGTCGAAGGAGTCGGCCACCGCCACCACCCGGGCCAGCACCGGGATCTGCTCCCCGCTCAGCCCGTACGGGTAGCCGGAGCCGTCGACCCGCTCGTGGTGGTGCAGGATCGCCGCGCGGGCCTCCCCGAGGAAGCCGATGCCGCGCACCATCTCGTGCCCGTACTCGGGGTGCAGTTCGATGACCCGCCGCTCCTCCGGGGTCAGCGGCCCGTCCTTGCGCAGCAGCCGTGTGGGCACGCCCAGTTTGCCGACGTCGTGCAGGATCCCGGCGATGCGGACGACCTCGCGGCGGTCGTCCGCCATGCCCAGCTCCCGGGCGATCATCTCGGAGGCCTGGCCCACGCGTTCGCTGTGCCCGCGGGTGTAGCGGTCCTTGATGTCGACGGCCTGGACGAGGGCGCGGATGGTGGCCTGGTGCGCGGCGTGCTCGCGCCGGTACTGGGCGAAGACCCAGCAGGAGATGTACATCGGCAGCAGGGCCAGCAGTGCGGCGGGCGGCCCGTAGGGGCTGTGCCACATGACGGCCGTCATCAGGCCGACCAGGCCGTGCAGGCAGTACGGGGCGAGGGCGGCGGTCCCCCCGGACGGGAGCCGCGGGAGGCCGGCCGGCCCGCGCCGGGCGGCCCCGGCGGGACGGGGTTCGGCGGGGCGGGGTTCGGCGGCGGCCAGGACGGCGGCGTCGAGGGCGGTGAGCACCAGGCAGAAGACGCCTGCGGCGAGGGCCGCGGGGAGCATCGCGGAGGGGAAGGCGGCCGCCCCGGCGAGCGCCTCCCGGCCGCCGAGCAGTCCGTACGCCTGCCCGGCGGCCCAGGCGGCGACGGCCTGCTGGGCCGCGTGCCAGACGCGGCGCACGGCGACGGGCCGCTGGACGGCGGGCTGGGCGAGCCCGGCGGGCAGGGCCACGAGCGCGGCGGCGGAGGGCGGCAGCAGGAAGACGGCGGCAAGCACCACCGGGAAGAAGGGGCCGGTCCCCTCGGGCGACCCGCGCCCGCGCAGCGGAAGGATCCGGGCGGCCTCGGAGCCGAGGCAGAGGGCGGCCAGCAGTCCCACGGCCGGCCAGGGCACGGCGGATCCGGGGCGCAGGGCGGGGGCGGCACAGGCGGCGGCCGCGAGCACCGCGCCCAGGACGCAGGCGCGCGCCGCCGGCGGAAGGACCCGCATGGCGCTCTCCTCCCCCCGGGCGGCGATCCGGGCATCGGATCGGAAGGGGTACCGCGAGGGGAGAATAAGTCGGCCCCCGCGCGAAGCGGGGGACATTTTCGTATTGCCCCGTACGGGCGGCTGCGGATTAGCACGTTCGAGTGAACGGACCGTGCTTCCGGCGGTGTTAGCCGCCCGCGGGTCCCGCCGTGATGTCGTGATCCGGAACGGCCTGGCCCGAGCGGATCAGCTCGATCCGTCCCATGACCTTGGAACGCAGATCGGTCGGTACGTCGTCCGATCCGCAGCAGCGCTTGACCAGCTTCTTCACGGCCTGTTCCAGACCGTACTTCTCCAGGCAGGGATTGCACTCGCCGAAGTGCGTCTCGAACTTCGTGCAATCACTGTCGGGCATCTCGTGGTCCAGGAACTCGTAGAGATGGTCCAGGACCTCGGCGCACTCCGTCTCGTGCGGGTCTCCGCAGCTCATGAGCCCGAGCCTTTCAGGTCGTTCGACTCTCCCGCGCCCGCGGGGACCAGCCCGCGCTCGCGGGCGTAGTCCTCCAGCATTCCGCGGAGTTGACGGCGGCCACGGTGCAGCCGGGACATGACCGTACCGATGGGTGTACCCATGATGTCCGCGATCTCCTTGTACGCAAAGCCCTCTACGTCGGCAAGATAGACCGCGATGCGGAACTCCTCGGGAATGGCCTGGAGGGCCTCCTTCACGTCGGAATCCGGCAGGTGGTCGAGCGCCTGCGATTCGGCCGAACGCAAACCGGTCGACATGTGCGACTCGGCGCGCGCCAGCTGCCAGTCCTCGATCTCCTCCGCGGCGCTCCGCTGCGGCTCGCGCTGCTTCTTGCGGTAGGAGTTGATGAAGGTGTTGGTCAGAATGCGGTACAGCCACGCCTTGAGGTTGGTGCCCTCGCGGAACTGGTGGAAGGACGCGTACGCCTTCGCGTACGTCTCCTGGACCAGGTCCTCGGCGTCGGCCGGGTTGCGCGTCATGCGCAGGGCGGCGGAGTACATCTGGTCGAGGTAGCCGAGGGCGTCCCGCTCGAATCGCGCATTGCGCTCAGCGGTCGTCTCCTGCGCCTGGCCTTCGTCGGTCCCAGCGACAGGACCCACCTCCTCCGACAGCGTGGCGGCTCCGAAAGCGGATCCGCTCGAATCGGAGAATAGTCGACCATCCCGGCCCTCCGCCGCTCGAACCGAGCCGCGCCTGGGCGCCGGCAGGACCGTCCACTCCAGGTCAGCGGCCTGCGGACGGTTCTGGCTGATGACCCGGGTCATGCGCTCCCTCTCCTCCGACGTCTTTTCCCTGCGTACCGACACTCCGCACAACAGGAGCCCCCGCCCGCGCATTCCCGGGCGGGGCAAGGGATCCGGCGTGTGCGCGGGGGCCGGGGGACGGCGGGTGAGCGGGATCACGTGCCGGCCCGGCGGAAATCTGTCAGGTCCGGGCCGGGGGGCTCGGCCGCCGAAGGGGACGGCCGCCGGAGGGGGCTCGGCCGCCGGGGGGCTCGGCCGCCGAAGGGTTCAGCCGAGGAGCCGGGCGAGCCAGGGGGCCACCGCGCCGGTGATCACGGCGAGGGCCTCCTCCTGGGTCAGGGCGGCCTTCTTGGGCACGGCGAAGCCGTGGTCGCCGTGGGCCACCTCGACCAGCTCGTACTCCCCCTCGGGGAACTCCTCCGGCCGCCCGAAGGGGTCCCGGCCGCCCTGGAGGACCAGTGCGGGCCGGCCCGCCCCCAGCAGCTCGTCCGCCCGGGACTTCTCGGGCTTGCCCGGCGGGTGCAGGGGAAAGGCCAGCGCGAGCACCCCGGCGGCGCCCAGTTCCGCGGCGGTCCGGCAGGCCACCCGGGCGCCCGCGCTGCGGCCGCCGGCGACGACGGGCGGCCCGGGCTTCTCCAGGGCGGGCCACAGGCCGCGCCAGCCCTCGTCGAGGACCTTGGGGGCGGCCGCCACCTTCTTCCCCGCCACCCGCCAGGGCTGTTCGACCAGAGCGACGGTGAAGCCCCGCGCGGGCAGCTCCGCCGCCAGGGCCTGGAGGTCGCGGGCCTCGACGCCGCCGCCGGCGCCGTGGCCGAGGGCCAGTACGGCCTTGGCGGCGCGGGCCGTGTGCCAGGTGATCCGGGCCTGGCCGGCCGGGGTGTCGACGGTCTCGCTGCGCGTGGTCATGCCCCCATCGTGCCGGGCGGCGGCCCCGGTGGGGGCGTGCCGGGGCCGGGAGGGGCGGCCTGGAAACGCCTAGAAGAGCGTGCCCTCCTCGGGGGCCTCCAGCTCGCCGAGCAGCTCCGGCCCGTTGTTGCGTACGTTGCTCACGGCGGTGGAGACCGGGTAGGCCCGCATCAGCCCGCCCGGCGGCGGGGCCAGCAGCTCGCGCAGGCCCGTCTCGTCGCTGCGGGCGGGGTCGAGCCAGGCGTCCCAGCGGTCCGGGGTGAGCATCAGCGGCATCCGGGGGTGGATGTCGGAGAGCGAGCGGGGCCCCTCGGCGGGGGCGACGCCCAGCGGGGTGGTCTCGGCCTCGGCGGTGATCACCGAGCAGGTGGCCCACCAGGCCTGCGGGTGGTCGGGGGGCAGGGTGGCGTCGCGCCAGAACTCGTAGATCCCGGCCATCGCGAAGACGGAGCCGTCGGCGGGGAGCACGAAGTAGGGCTGCTTGCGGGCCCGCTTCCGCTTCCCCTCGACCTCCAGCTGCCGCTCGTCGTGGGCGGTGACCCACTCGTAGTAGCCGTCGGCGGGGACGATGCAGCGGCGCTGGGCGAAGGGGCGCCGGAAGGAGGGCTTCTCGTGCAGGGTCTCCGACCGGGCGTTGATCATCCGGGCGGCGCCCTCGGGGCTCTTGGCCCAGGAGGGGACCAGGCCCCACTTCAGGGTCCGCAGCTGGCGAACCGGACGGGGGTCACGCGCGTCTTTGAGGGGGCGGTCGAGGACGACGTGGACCTCTTTCGTGGGCGCCACGTTGTAGTCGGGGGCCAGGGTCTCCTCGGGCTCCCACCGCTCGATGCCGAATATCCCCGCCAGCTCCTGTGGCGTCCGACCGGCCGCAAACCTTCCGCACATGGCTGACACACTGCCACGACGACCGCCCCCCACCGCAAGGAGTGCGCCACTCCATGGACAGCACCACGACCGCCGGCCTCTGGGACCGGCTGACCGGTATACAGACCGCCCCGGACTGGTGGCTCGTGGCCGCCACCGGCCTGGCCGCCTTGGCCGTCGTCGCCTGGCGGCCGCTGTGGCTGCCGGCCCGCAACGCGATCACCATCGCGCACGAGGGCGGCCACGGGCTGGTGGCCCGGCTGAGCGGCCGCAGGCTGGCGGGGATCCGGCTGCACTCGGACACGAGCGGGGTCACCGTCAGCTGGGGCAAGCCGACCGGGATCGGCATGGTCCTGACGGCGGCCGCCGGGTACACGGCGCCCTCGCTGCTGGGCCTCGGCGGGGCCGCCCTGCTGTCGGCGCACCGGATCACGGTGCTGCTGTGGGCGGCGACCGCGCTGCTGGTGCTGCTGCTGGTGCGGATCCGCAACGCGTACGGGCTGCTGACCGTGATCCTGACCGGTACGGCGTTCGTCCTGGTGTCCTGGCTGGCCTCGGCCCAGGTGCAGGCGGTGTTCGCCTATGCGGCGGTGTGGTTCCTGCTGGTGGGCGGGGTGCGGCCGGTCTTCGAGCTCCAGGTCAAGCGGCGCGGGGGCGGGGCGCCGGACTCCGACGCCGACCAGCTGGGGCGGCTCACGCACCTGCATCCGGTGGTCTGGCTGGTCTTCTTCCACACGGTCACGCTGTGCTGCCTGGTGGGCGGCGGGCGCTGGCTGCTCGGCCTGTGAGACGCGGGAGCGATCAAGATCCGGGGTAGCGGGGAGCCACTAAAGTGGGGGCCATGACCGAGACCCCCGCGCTCCATCCCCTCTGGCCCGCTCCGCTCGCCGAGGGCGCCGTCCACGCCACCGTCACCGTGCCGGGGTCCAAATCGGTCACCAACCGCGCCCTCGTGCTCGCCGCCCTGGCCGCCGAGCCGGGCTGGGTGCGCCGTCCGCTGCGCTCGCGCGACTCGCAGCTGATGTCGGACGCGCTGCGCGCCCTGGGCGTCGGCATCGAGGAGACGGTCTCCTCCAGCTCCGCCGGCGCCGGCGCGGGCGGCGAGGCCTGGCGGATCATCCCCGCCGCCCTGCACGGTCCGGCCACCGTCGACGTCGGCAACGCGGGCACGGTCATGCGCTTCCTGCCGCCCGTCGCCACCCTGGCCGCGGGCGACATCCGCTTCGACGGCGACCCGCGCTCCTACGAGCGCCCGCTCGGCGAGGTCATCAACGCCCTGCGCGCCCTGGGCGCCCGGATCGACGACGACGGCCGCGGCGCGCTGCCGATGACCGTCCACGGCGGCGGCGCCCTGGAGGGCGGCACGGTCGAGATCGACGCCTCCAACTCCTCGCAGTTCGTCTCGGCGCTGCTGCTGTCCGCCCCGCGCTTCAACCAGGGCGTCGAGGTCCGGCACACCGGCGCGACCCTGCCGTCGATGCCGCACATCCGGATGACGGTGGAGATGCTGCGCGCGGCCGGCGCCCAGGTCGACACGCCCGAGGCCGGGGGCGAGAAGAACGTGTGGCGGGTCGCGCCGAGCGCGCTGCTGGGCCGCGACATGGTGGTGGAGCCGGACCTGTCCAACGCCCAGCCCTTCCTGGCGGCCGCGCTGATCACCGGCGGCACGGTCACCATCCCGGACTGGCCGCACCGCACCACGCAGCCCGGCGACGAGCTGCGCCGCATCTTCACCGAGATGGGCGGCTCCTGCGAGCTGACCGACGCGGGCCTAGTCTTCACCGGCACCGGCACGATCCACGGCATCGACGTGGACCTGGGCGAGGTCGGCGAGCTGACCCCGGGCATCGCCGCCGTGGCGGCGCTGGCCGACTCCCCGTCGACCCTGCGCGGGGTGGCCCACCTGCGGCTGCACGAGACGGACCGGCTGGCCGCGCTGACCAAGGAGATCAACGAGCTCGGCGGCGACGTCACCGAGACGGCGGACGGGCTGCACATCCGCCCGCGCCCGCTGCACGGCGGGGTCTTCCACACCTACGACGACCACCGCATGGCCACCGCGGGCGCGGTGATCGGCCTGGCCGTCGCGGGCGTGGAGATCGAGAACGTGGCGACCACCGCCAAGACGCTGCCCGACTTCCCGAAGATGTGGACGGACATGCTCTCCGGAGCGGATGCGGGAGCGGGAGCGTAGGGGCCCGGTCATGCGCAGGTACGGCAAGCACACCGACGAGGACGACATCCGCCAGCGCCCGAACCCCAAGGGCAACCGGGCGCGGACGAACATCCGGCCCAAGCACGAGGACGCCTCCGAGGGCTTCGTCCTCACCGTCGACCGGGGCCGGCTGACCTGCCTGGTCGACGATCGCAAGGTCACCGCGATGAAGGCCCGTGAACTGGGCCGCAAGGCGGCGGTGGTCGGCGACCGGGTGTCCCTCGTCGGCGACCTGTCCGGCAAGAAGGACACCCTCGCCCGGATCGTGCGGATCGAGGAGCGCAAGTCCGTCCTGCGGCGCACCGCCGACGACGACGACCCGTACGAGCGGGTGGTCGTCGCCAACGCCGACCAGCTGGCCATCGTCACGGCGCTGGCCGACCCGGAGCCCCGGCCCCGGATGATCGACCGCTGTCTGGTGGCGGCGTACGACGCGGGGCTGGAGCCCCTGCTGGTGCTCACCAAGTCCGACCTGACCTCCCCGGACAAGATCCTGGAGGTCTATTCGACCTTCGGCCTGAACTACGTGGTGACCAACCGCGAGGAGCTGGAGACGGGCGACGCCGCCGAGCGGGTCCGCGAGCGGCTGGAGGGCCGGATCACCGCCTTCGTCGGCCACTCGGGCGTCGGCAAGACGACGCTGGTGAACTCGCTGGTCGCCGAGGGCCGTCAGCGGGCCACCGGCCACGTCAACAAGGTCACCGGCCGCGGCCGGCACACCACCACCTCCGCGCTGGCCCTGCCCCTGCCCTCCGGGGACGGCTGGGTCATCGACACCCCGGGCGTGCGTTCCTTCGGCCTGCACCACGTGGACCCCTCCCGGGTGGTGCTGGCCTTCCCGGACCTGGTGCCGGGTACGGAGGAGTGCCCGCGCGCGTGCAGCCACGACGAGCCGGACTGCGCGCTCGACCAGTGGGTGGAGGACGGTCACGCGGATCCGGCGCGGCTGTACTCGCTGCGCCGGCTGCTGGGGACGCGCGAGCGCCGCGAAGGCGACTGATCGTCCGGCGGGGTTTGCGTCACGCCTTGTCTGGTAAATGCATAATCCCACCACGTGACGCGATGTCACCTGACGCGGGGAGGCATTCGACATGGCGTGGCTGCTGGTCGTGGTCGCGGGAATCCTGGAGACCGGTTTCGCGGTCTGCCTCAAGCTGTCCCACGGGTTCACCCGGCTGTGGCCGACGATCGCCTTCGCGTGCTTCGCGCTCGGCAGCTTCGGCCTGCTGACCCTGGCCCTCAAGAAGCTGGACGTGGGCCCGGCGTACGCGGTGTGGACGGGCATCGGGGCGGCCGGGACCGCCATCTACGGCATGGTCTTCCTCGGGGACCTGGTCTCCACCCTCAAGCTGGTCTCGATCACGCTGGTCATCCTCGGCGTCATCGGCCTCCAGCTCTCCGGCTCGGCCCACTGAGCAGCCGCAGCAGCTCCCGCTCCCCCGGCTCCTCCCCGGGCGCCACCACGTAGGACAGCGCGAGCCGCACGGCGAGCTCACAGCGCCGCTCCGGCTCCTGCGGCAGCGCGGCGGCGGCCCGGTCGCGGACGGCCCGGGTCAGCTCCCCCGGCGCGATCGCCAGCCGGCTCCCGGCCGGGGGCGGCGCGGGCAGGGCCGGGGTCCACGCCCCGGTCAGCAGGGCCCGTACGAGCGCACGCGCGCGGGCCGCCCGTACGGTCCACTCGGCGACCGCCGCGAGCCGCTCGGCGGCGGTGTGCCCGGGCGGGGCAGCGGCCAGCGCCCGGTCCACCCCGTCGAGGTACCAGTCGGCCGCGCGGCGCACCAGGGCCCGGCCGAGGCCCTCCTTGCCGCCGAACTCGTTGTACAGCGTCTGCCGCGAGACCCCGGCGGCGTTCGCGACCTCCACCATCCGCACGGCCGGCCAGGGGCGGGCGCACAGCGCCGCCTCCGCCGCTTTCAGCAAGGACTCCCGGGCCGCCGACAACGTCGCCTCCCCCGCCTGTCGCGCCGGCCGGCTGTCCCCGGGCCTGGCTCACCCGCAAGATTTGACGGGCCGCCAGATCCTGTCAAGGGCGCCTCCCGGCCGTACCGTGGACGGCGTTCGCGGGGGCGGTGCGGTCTCGATACTGTTCGGGCATGCCCACGTATGACGACGACCTGCGCCTCGCCCTCGAACTCGCCGACGCGGCGGACGCCGCCACCATGCAGCGGTTCCGGGCCCTCGACCTGAAGGTGGAGACCAAGCCGGACATGACTCCGGTGAGCGAGGCCGACCAGGCCGCCGAGGAGATCATCCGGGCCGGGATCCTGGCCGCACGGCCGCACGACGCGATCCTCGGCGAGGAGTACGGGCTCAAGGGCGAGGGCCCGCGCCGCTGGGTCGTGGACCCGATCGACGGCACGAAGAACTACGTGCGCGGCGTGCCCGTGTGGGCGACCCTGATCTCCCTGACGGAGGAGGGCCCGGACGGGGTGTTCCGCCCGGTCGTCGGCGTGGTCTCGGCTCCGGCGCTGGGCCGACGCTGGTGGGCCGCGCAGGGCGGGGGCGCCTTCGCGGGCGGCGCGCTGGGCGAGCCCGCGGGCCCGATCGGCGTGTCCCGGGTGGCCACCCTGGCGGACGCCTCCTTCGCGTTCTCCTCGCTGAGCGGCTGGGAGGAGCTGGGACGCCTGCCCGGCTTCCTGGACCTGACCCGCGCCTGCTGGCGGACCCGGGGCTACGGGGACTTCTGGCCGTACATGATGGTCGCCGAGGGCTCCCTGGACCTGTGCGCCGAGCCCGAGCTGAACCTGTGGGACATGGCGGCCCTCGCGGTCGTCGTCCAGGAGGCGGGCGGCCGCTTCACGAGCATCGACGGCGTGGACGGGGTGCACGGCGGCAACGCGGCCGCCTCGAACGGGCTGCTCCACGAGGAGATGCTGGGCTTCCTGCGCCCCTCCGCCTGATCCCGGCGCGCGGGGGCGTGCGCTCAGCGCGCCCCCTTGATGACGCTGCGTGCTCGTGGGAATCTGAGACTCCCCCGCTTGTGCGCTTGTGAAGCGGTTCTCGAAGCGGGACACACCCAGGAGGTGGTTCTCTTCATGCTCGTCCGTGACGCCATGAGCACCGTGATCCTGACCCTCGGACCCGCCCACACCCTGCGTCAGGCGGCCTGCCTGATGTCGGGCCGGCGCGTCGGAGCGGCCGTCGTCCTCGACCCCGACCACAGCGGCATCGGCATCCTGACCGAGCGCGACATCCTGAACTCGATCGGCGCGGGCCATGACCCCGACCGGGAGTCGGTGGGCGCGCACACCACCAACAACGTCGTCTTCTGCACGCCCGAGGCCACCGTGGCGGAAGCCGCCGAGGCGATGGCCGTCGGCGGCTTCCGGCACCTGATCGTGCTGGAGGACGGCGGCCCGGTGGGCATCGTCTCCGTCCGCGACGTCATCCGCTCCCAGGTACGCACGCGGCGCGCCGTCGCGGCGGCGTGAAACGGCGGCGGGCCGGAACCCCGAGGGGTCCCGGCCCGCCACCGCGCTACGGCGAGCGGTCCGTACTAGCCGCGGAGGGCCTGGACCGCGGCTTCCAGCCGCTTGCCGAAGTCGCCGTCCGCCTGGCGGAAGTTGCTGATCGCGCGCTCGGCGATGTCGTCACGGGAGACCTTGGCGATGAAGCCGGACAGGTTCTCGATCAGACGGGCCTTCTCGTCCTCGGACATCAGGCGGTAGAGGTTGCCCGCCTGGACGAAGTCGTTGTCCTCGGCGTGCGAGGGGGTCGCGTGGTTGCCCGTGCCGCCGGTGACCGGGGTGGACTGCCACAGCGGGCGGTCCGTCTGGAAGGGGCCGCCGAAGCTGTTGGGCTCGTAGTTCTTCGCACCCTTGTGGCGGCCGTCGTACAGGTAGCCGTCACGGGAGTTGGTGCGCGCCTCGGTGGCGTGCGGGCGGTTCACCGGCAGGTGGTCGGCGTTGATGCCGACGCGGTAGCGGTGGGCGTCGCCGTACGCGAAGAGACGGCCCTGGAGCATCTTGTCCGGGGACGGACCGATGCCGGGGACGAAGTGCGCCGGGGAGAAGATGGACTGCTCGACCTCGGCGAAGATGTTCTCCGGGTTGCGGTTGAGCTCCAGCTTGCCGATCTCGATCGGCGGGTAGTCCTCGTGCGGCCACACCTTGGTGAGGTCGAACGGGTTGAAGCGGTAGTTCGCCGCGTCGGCGTCCGGCATGATCTGGACCTGCACGGTCCAGCTCGGGAACTCGCCGCGCTCGATGGACTCGCGCAGGTCGCGCTGGTGGGAGTCCGGGTCCTCACCGGCGAGCCGGTTGGCCTCGGCCTGGGTGAGGTTCTTGATGCCCTGGTCGGTCTTGAAGTGGTACTTGACCCAGAAGACCTCGCCGGCCTCGTTGTTCCACTGGAACGTGTGCGAGCCGTAGCCGTTCATGTGGCGGTAGGACGCCGGGATGCCGCGGTCGCCGAACAGCCAGGTCACCTGGTGCGTGGACTCGGGCGACAGACCCCAGAAGTCCCAGACGTTGTCCGCCTCCTGCGAGCCCGTGTACGGGTCGCGCTTCTGGGTGTGGATGAAGTCCGGGAACTTGATGGCGTCGCGTATGAAGAACACCGGCGTGTTGTTGCCGACGAGGTCGTAGTTGCCCTCTTCGGTGTAGAACTTCAGCGCCCAGCCGCGCGGGTCACGGCGCGCGTCGGCGCCGCCGAGGCTGTCCGCGACGGTGGAGAAGCGCAGGAAGGTCTCGGTCTGCTTGCCGACCTCGGAGAGGAACTTCGCCCGGGTGTACCGCGTGACGTCCGCGGTCACCGTGAAGGTGCCGTAGGCGCCGGCGCCGCGGGCGTGCACCACGCGCTCCGGGATGCGCTCGCGGTTGAAGTGGGCGAGCTTCTCCAGGAGGAGCTGGTCCTGGACGAGGACCGGCCCGCCGACCCCAGCGGTCTCGCTGTTCTGGTTGTCGGCGACCGGAGCTCCGGCCTCCGTGGTGAGCGGTCCCTGCGTCACGTGCGCCTCCTGCGTCATTCCTGCAAGTCCTGTCCTTGGCGTTTGCCGTATCCGATCCTACGATGGACTTTGTCTAAGTCAAGTAAGCATCCAAGTCCACATCGGTTCGGGATCTGCACCGAATCCCCACTGTTAGGCTGGCGTGTATGAGTGACCTGCTGGAACGACTTCGCGGACGCGGCTGGCGCATGACGGCCCAGCGGCGTGTCGTGGCCGAAGTACTCGACGGTGACCACGTTCACCTCACGGCAGACGAAGTGCACGCACGCGCCGTCACCAAACTGCCCGAGATTTCTCGAGCGACGGTGTACAACACCTTGGGCGAGCTGGTTTCGCTCGGCGAGGTGCTCGAGGTCTCGACGGACCGGCGGGCCAAGCGCTACGACCCGAACGCGCACCGCCCCCACCACCACCTGGTCTGCGCCCAGTGCGGCGCCATCCGTGACGTCCACCCGGCGGGCGACCCGCTGGCCGACCTGCCGGACGGCGAGCGCTTCGGCTTCGTGGTCTCGGGGGTCGAGGTGACCTACCGCGGGGTGTGCCCGAACTGCGCCGGCGCGTGACCGACGGACAACGGAGAAGGCCGGGGGCTGGGGCCCCCGGCCTTTCCGTTTCCCGGGCGCACCCGGGTCCCGCGTTCACGTTCAGAAACGACTCAAGGCCCGGATCCATGGGATCCGGGCCTTGGGCCTTCAGTAGCGGGGACAGGATTTGAACCTGCGACCTCTGGGTTATGAGCCCAGCGAGCTACCGAGCTGCTCCACCCCGCGTCGGTAAACACGACTCTACGGGAGTCCACCCGGCAGATGCAAATCAGTTAACCGCTGCCCCGGCGGGCCTCATACGGAGAGTTCCTCCGCGAGCGCGTCGCGCAGCCGCGCGGCCCGCTCGGCGACCTCCGCCGGGCCCAGCTCCATGGCCCGTACGCACCACTTCTGCGCCTCCGCGAGGTCCCCGTGCCGGGCCGCGAGCAGCCCCAGGCGCAGGGCGGCCCGGCCGTGCCCGGCCACCGCCGCCCGGGTCCACCACAGGGCGGCCTCCGGCTCGTTGCCCTCGCGGGCCAGCAGCAGCCCGAGGTTGAAGGCGCCGTTGCGGGAGCCGGCCTCGGCCGCCTCCCGGTACCAGCGGGCTGCCACGGTCAGGTCACCCCGGGCCGCGGCCAGCATCCCGACCCGCACCTGGGCCCGGCGGTGGCCCTGCTCGGCGGCGCGCTCGTACCAGTCCTCGCTCTCGCTGCGCGCGGCGCCGCCGACGGGCTCGCCCAGCGCCACCGGCTCGGGCGGCGGGGCCAGCGACTCCAGCAGCGCGGCCAGCCGGAAGGCCGCCTCCGCGCTGCCGCCGCTCGCGGCGCAGCGCAGGTGCCGCTCGGCGGCGCGCTCCTCGCCGTCGCGCACGAGGGCGATGCCGACCTGGAGGGCCGCGTCGGTGTGACCGGCCGCGGCGGCCCGCTCGTACCACTTCAGGGCGGAGCGGTCCTCGTCACGGCTGGCGAAGAGGATCCCGAGGTTGAAGGCGGCGTCCACGCTGCCGGCCTCGGCCGCCTTGGAGAACCAGGGCTCGGCCCCCGCCGCGTCCCCGGCCTGGAGCAGCATGATCGCCAGCGCGTTGGCGGCCTCGCGGTGACCCGCGTAGGCGGCGCGGCGGTACCACTGCTCGGCCTGGGCGGTCCGCTCCTGGGCGGCGCACAGCAGGGCGAGGTTGTAGGCGCCGTTGTGGTCGCCGGCGTCCATGGCGACCCGGTACCACTTCTCGGCCGTCTCGGTCTCGCCGCGGGCCGCGTGCAGGGCGCCGAGGGCGTTCGCCGCGTTGCCGTCGCCGTCCTGAGCGGCGCGGTGCCACCAGGCGGCCGCGCTGTCCTCGTCCCCGGCGTCGCGCAGCAGGAAGCCGAGCGCGCACGCGGCGCGGGCCTCGCCCTGCTTGGCCGAGCTGAGGTACCAGCGGCCGGCCTCCTTCAGCTCGCCGCGCGCCTCCAGGAGGGCGCCCAGGTGCAGTCCGGCGCGCCGGTGGCCCCGGGCGGCGGCCTGCCGGTACCACTGCTCGGCCTCGGCGGGGTCGCCCTTGCGCAGGTGCCGGGCCAGGCGGTAGGCGGCCTCGCGGTGACCCTGTTCGGCGGCGGCCCGGAACCAGCGCTCGGTGCCCTTGTCGCCGCGGTGCTCCAGCAGGTCGGCCAGGCCGTACGCGCCGAGGGCGTGGCCGGACTCCGCGGCCTGGCGCAGCCAGTACTCGGCGGCGGGCTCGTCCCCGCGCTCGCGGTAGTGGCGGCCCAGGGCGTGCGCGGCGGGGGCGGATCCGGCGACGGCGGCGACCCGCCACCAGCCGGCGGCCTCGTCGGGGTAGCCGCGCTGGAGGAGGAGGACGCCCAGGTTGTTGGCGGCGGCGCGGTCTCCCGCGCCGGTGGCGCCGCGCAGGTAGGGCTCGGCCCCCGCCAGGTCGCCGCGGCGCAGCAGCAGGGCGCCGAGCACGCTCATGGCACCCGCATCGCCCCGGTCGGCGGCCACGCGGTGGCGCGCCTCCAGTTCGGCGTCGGTCGCCCCCTCGGCGTCGCCGAAGGCCTCTTCCGCGAAATCCGCATCGGTCAGTGCGGTCTGCGCGTTGACAGCGGGAGCCGCCTTACCGGCCTCCGTACCCGACCCGGCCTCCGCCCTCACAAACCGCCCTGTCTCCAGCAGAGTTGACCTGTCCCCCATAAATCCCATCGTCGCATCACCTGCTACCCGCGTACACCTGGTATGTCGCAGCCAGTGAGGTCGCTACACCGTTTTGTCGACATGCCCACAGAGAGACAAGTCAAACACGCTCACGCCCCAACTCACCCGCCCCAGTGACCTCATGTCCCCCAGCAGCTTCTTCCCGGTGCTTTCCGGGCATGACGAAGGCCCGGATCCCAAGGGATCCGGGCCTTCGTTTTTCAGTAGCGGGGACAGGATTTGAACCTGCGACCTCTGGGTTATGAGCCCAGCGAGCTACCGAGCTGCTCCACCCCGCGTCGGTGAAACCACAGTATCACGACGCGGGACCGAGCCATTACCGCTTTCGAGCCGGGCCGCCTAGCCCCCCGGCTTGGGGGCCGTCAGCTTCGCCTCCGCGTCGATCGCCCGCTTCAGCGCGGCCTGGAGGTCGCTCTGGGCCTTGCCGTACGCGGTCCAGTCGCCGGCCTTCATGGCCTTGTCGGCCTCCTCGACCGCCTTCTGGGCGTCGGCGAGGGCCGCCTTGACCGTCGGGTCCTGTGCGGCCGGCGGGTTGGCGGGGGTCTCGCCCGGCTTGGTCGGCGTGGTCTCCGGGGGCACCGGCGTGGTCGGCGCCTCGGCCCCGAACACCACGTTCAGCGCCTTCTCCAGGGTGTCCTCGAAGGCCGTCTGGCCGCCGTAGGTCACGAGCACCTTGCGCAGCAGCGGGTACTTCAGCCCGGAGCTGCGGACGTACACCGGCTCCACGTAGAGCATGCCGCCGTCCATCGGCACCGCGAGCAGGTTGCCGTACTCGATCTCCGAGTCACCGCCGCGCAGCAGCCGGATCGACTCGGCGATCTTCGGCTCCGACTGGAACTTGCTCTGCACCTGGCCCGGGCCGTCCGGCGGCTTGCTCGTCGGCATCTTCAGAATCCGGATCTTGCCGTAGTCCGGGGTCCCGGGATCGGCGTTCACCGCCATGAAGGCGCTCAGGTTGGGCCGCTCGTTCGGCGTGAAGGTGGTCGTGAGCGAGAAGACCTGGTCCTTCTCCGGCTGGCCCGGCATCTTCATCGACAGGTAGTACGGCGGAACGGCCGTACCGGCCTTGGTCGTCGGGTCGTCCGGGACCGCCCAGGCCTCACTGCCGCTGAGGAAGGTCTGCGGGTCCGTGACGTGGTAGCGGGTCAGGAGCTCGCGCTGGACCTTGAACAGGTCCTGCGGGTAGCGCATGTGGTCCATGAGCGGCTTGGAGATCTCGCTCTTGGGCTTCACCGTGCCCGGGAAGGCCTTCATCCAGGTCTTCAGGACCGGGTCCTGGGTGTCCCACTGGTAGAGGTTCACCGTGCCGTCGTAGGCGTCGACGGTGGCCTTCACCGAGTTGCGGATGTAGTTGACCCGGTTCTCCTGGGCCACCACGGCGCGCTGGCTGTTGGTCAGCGAGTCCGCGGTGCTCTGGCCGAGCGTGGTGCGCGAGGCGTAGGGGTAGCCGTTCGTCGTCGTGTAGGCGTCGACGATCCACTTGATCCGCCCGTCGACGACGGCCGGGTACGGGGCGCCGTCGATGGTCAGCCAGGGCGCGACGGCCTCGACGCGGTCCTTGGGCGTGCGGTTGTAGAGGATCCGCGAGCCCTCGCCGATGGCCCCCGAGTAGAGGATCTGCGGCTCGCTGAAGGCGAGCGCGTACGCGGCGCGGTTGACCGGGTTGTTCAGGTTGACGCCGGAGTCGCCCTTGTAGCTCGTCTCCTTCTCGCCCTTGTCGTCCGAGTAGTCGAGCTCCTTCTGCGGTCCGCCGACGATCGAGTACTGCTTCGTCTGCTCGCCGTAGTAGACGCGCTGCTCGAAGTCCGTGCCGAACATGCCCTTGGAGGGCAGGTCGGACTGGGTGAAGTCGGGGGCGCCGTCCTTGACCGTGGTGCCCTTGGCCGCGACGACGCCGTAGCCGTGGGTGTACTTGAAGTGGTCGTTGATCCAGTTGTTCTTCGGGATGCCGCCGATGTTCAGCTCACGCAGCCCGATGACCGTGTCCTGGCCGCTGTACCGGTCGACCGCCAGTGTGGACGGGAAGCCGTAGTAGCCCTTGACCTGCTGGAGCTGCTGGAAGGCCGGCGAGACGATGTTCGGGTCGAGCAGGCGCAGGCTGGCGGTGGTGTCGGCCACCGACCGCAGCTTGGTCCGGTCGTCCGTCTGCGGGACGCCCGGGTAGTCCTTGACCTCGGCCCCCTCGATCCCGTAGGCGTCGCGCGTGGCCTTGATGTTCTTCTCGACGTACGGGGATTCCTTGGCCTGCTCGTTCGGCTGGACCTGGAACTTCTGCACGATCGCCGGGTACAGCCCGCCGATCAGGATCGCCGAGAGGACCATCAGGCCGAAGCCGATGACCGGCAGCTGCCAGGTGCGCCGCCACAGGGTGGCGAAGAACAGCACCGCGCAGATGGCGGCGATGGCGACGAGGATCGTCTTCGCCGGCAGGTAGGCGTTGGCGTCGACGTAGCGCAGGCCGGTCCAGTTGTCGGAGGCCTTGAAGTCACTGGACTTCACGGCCAGGCCGTACCGGTCGAGCCAGTAGGCGACCGCCTTGAACGTGACGAACAGGCCGAGCAGCACCGACAGGTGCCCGGTGGCCGCGGCGGTGGCCCGGGCGCCCGGGCTGGTCACGCGCAGTCCGCCGTACAGGTAGTGCACGACGACGGCCGCGATCACCGACAGCACGACCGCGGCGAAGCCGAAGCCGAGCAGGAAGCGGTACCAGGGCAGGTCGAACGTGTAGAAGGACACGTCGAGGTGGAACTGGGGGTCCTTCTTGCCGAAGGGCACCCCGTTCACGTACATCAGCCAGGTCTTCCACTGGCCGGCCGCCGACGCCCCCGCGATCAGCCCGACGATCGCGGCGATGCCCAGGAGCAGCCACTTCCGGTACGGGGCGACGCTCATGCGGTAGCGGTCGAGGCTCTGCTGCTCCATCGACATCGCGCTGAGCGGCGGCCGCAGCCGGTACGCCAGCCACACGTTCAGCCCGACGGCACCCGCCATCAGCAGGCCGAAGACGGCGAAGAGGCCGATCTTGGTCCACAGGGTGGTGGTGAAGACCGAGGAGTACTTGACGGAGCGGAACCAGAGCCAGTCCGTCCAGAAGCCGGCGAACATGATGAACGCCATGGCCAGAACGGCCAGGACGCCCAGGGTCAGCAGAAGGGTCCGGGCGCGCCGGGAGGGGCGGCCGACTCTCATCCGTGGCCCGGAGGGGCCTCCGCCGCGGTCCGGCATCTGGAAAGCCAAGGTGCGCACCTCGAATGTCGCTGGGTCTGGTCGTGGGCCCACGATCGTAGGGCCCACCCATGCAACTTACTGAGGCTTTAGTCAGTTCCCGGTATCGGGGAGAAAGGAGGCAGGATGTTGTCCATGTCCAACCTTTCGCCCTCCCCCGGCACCCCCATGGCGGCCAGTCCGCTGACCCGCGCCGTCCTCGAGATCGACGAGTACGCCTCCACCCTCGGCTGGGACAAGCCGGCCCGCCTCTTCGCCCTGGTCGACACGGCCCGCCTGCGCCGCCAGGAGCCCGGCCTCGCGAGCCAGCTCGGCCTCGACACGGACGACGCCGGCAAGGCCCAGCTCACCCCGATCGAGCAGGACGAGGTGCCGGCCGGGACCCCGCTGGACAAGTTCCTGGGGACCATCGCCTGGCCCGACGCGGTCGTCGGGTGCGCCCTGACGGTGGAGCGGCTGATGCTGCCGCCGTCCGCCGAGGCCTCCGTACCCGAGGGGCTCAACGACAAGCAGCTGGCCAAGTGGGTCGCCGGCCACCCGGAGCGGCAGGAGGTGCGCCTGACGGTGGGCGTCCTGCGCGACGGTTCGCGGGAGTCCGCCGTGCGGCTGCGGGAGAAGGACTCCTCCAGCGAGGTGCTGACCGGCGCGGGCCTGGTGCCGGGCCTGGCCGAGGCGCTGTCGGCCACCTTCGTCTGAGGCCCCGCAGGACCGGGGCCGGGACGCGGCCGGGACCGTGCGCTCAGGACTTCGTGCAGCGCGGCAGCCCGGCCGTGTCCCCCTTGCTGATCTTCTGCAGGGCCTTGGTGGCGTCGTCGATGGTGGAGACCTTCACCAGGGTCAGGCCGTCGGGGACCTGCGCGGCGGCGGAGGCGCAGTTCTCGGCCGGGGTGAGGAAGTACTCGGCCCCGGCCTGGCGGGCGCCGATGGTCTTCATCTGGATGCCGCCGATCGGGCCGACCTTGCCCGTGTCGTCGATGGTGCCGGTGCCGGCGATGAACTTGCCGCCGGTCAGGTCCTCGGGGGTGAGCTTGTCGACGATGCCCAGCGCGAACATCAGGCCGGCGCTGGGGCCGCCGACGTCGGCGAGCTTGATGTCGATCGGGAACGGGAAGGTGTGGTCGGTCCCGGCCCGGATGCCGACGACGGCGTGACCGTCGTCCTGCGCCTTGCCCGCGGTGACGGTCACCTTGGTGGTGGCGGTGGGCTCGCGGTTCGCCTTCTCGGCCTCGGCCGCCGCGGCGGCGGGGACGATGGTGAACTCGACGGGCTCGCCCGGCTTGTGCTTGGTGACGAGCTTGGCGACGTCGCCGGGCGCGGTGACGGGGGTGCCGTCGACCTCCTTGAGGACGTCCCCGGCGTGCAGCTTGCCCTCGGAGGGGCTGCCCTTGACCACGCTGGCGACGACGACGCGGGCGCTGACCGGGATGCCGAGCTGCTTGAGGGCGGCCACCTTGGCGCTCTCCTGCGACTGGCTGAACTCCTCGGCGTTCTCCTGCGTGGACTCCTTGTCCGTCTTCCCGTCCGGGTAGAGGTTCTCGTGCGGGACGACGATGTTGTCGTCCGCGATCCAGCCGTACACGGCCTCGAGCAGGTTCATGTCGTAGTCGGCGCCCGTGACGCGGACCGTCGTCATGTTGAGGTGCCCGGTGGTCGGGTACGTCTTGTGGCCGGAGATGTTCAGGACCGGCTCGCCGTGCGATTCGCCGAGGGTGTTGACGGTGGGCCCGGGGCTCATCTCGGAGTACGGGACCTTGAGGAACACCCCCGCGCAGAGCAGCGCGAACAGCACGAGGGAGGAGGCGAGCATCGTCGCTGTACGGCGTGGCATGGATCGACAGTACGGGACGGTCCGGGCGTGCGACCCGTGGGGCCGGTCCGTACGGGGCCCGCGGGCGGAACTCTCAGGCGATTCTCAGCGGGGGGCCTGCGGGCCCGCTCACCGCGGACTCCCGGGACGCGTCAGACGGCGTCGGAACCGGAGTGCGCCTTTTCCTTGTGCCTCGCCCGGTCGGCGTCCATGGCCTCCCGGAACCTCGCGTAGCCGGCGAGCTCGGATATGTCACCTTGGGTACGGTCGCGCGCTGCCCAGCTGCCCCATATCGCCGCCCCGATCGCGGCGAACAGCGGAATCAGCAACCACGCCAGTGACGCCATGGACGTGCCTCCCTGCCCCGAAAGTACGAGTGTCGTCGGTGGCTTCAACGCTCGTGCCCGTGGGGGGGTTACGCAAATCGAGGGCGTGTTGCGCGGCCGAACGGGTGTGAGGCTACTCCCGCCCGGCCGCGCCTGCGCGACCGGGGGCCCGTGGTGTGCGGGGGCGGGCTCAGCAGGCGCCGACCCATTCCTCCGTGCCGTCCGAGAAGGTTTGGTGCTTCCAGATCGGCACCTCGTGCTTGAGGTCGTCGATCAGCATCCGGCAGGCCTCGAAGGCCTCGCCGCGGTGCGGGCAGGAGACGGCCACGATCACGGCCAGGTCGCCCACGGCCAGGTCGCCGACGCGGTGGACGGCCGCCAGGGCGCGGACCGGGTACTTCTCCACGACGCGCTCGGCGATGCGGCGCATCTCGGCCTGGGCCGTCGGGTGGCAGGAGTAGCCGAGGGAGTCGACGTCGGCTCCGCCGTCGTGGTTGCGCACCGTGCCGACGAAGAGGGTGGTGCCTCCCGTCGCGTCATCGCCGACGGCCTGGAAGACCTCGTCGAGCGAGAGCGGGGTCTCACGGATCTCGAGCAGCCGGATCGGGTCCTGGGCGGCCTGCTCGCCGGGGTGGTCGAAGTGCGGTGCCATGTCATCCATCGTGCCTCAGGGGCTGACGTGGCGGAATAGCCGGATCACCCGTGCCGTGACCGGCCGGTTGGGAGCCTCCTACAGGAGGCCCGCGTTCCGGCCGGGCCCGGAGCGGTGTCCGGGCCCGTGGGGGCCGGCGGGGCGGGCGGACGGGTCAGAGGCCGCGGCGCCTGCGGGCCCGGCGGACGGCGGCTGCGGCGCCCAGCAGGGCCACCGTCGCACCGGCGGCACCGGCGGCCGTGGCGGCGTCCTTGCGGCCCAGGCGGCGGCCCGCGACGGTGTGCCGGCCGGACACCTCCTGGAGCAGCTCGGCCAGCACCTCCTCGTTGGTCCAGCGGGGCCGCCAGCCGGCCGCGTGCAGCCCGCTGACGCTGACCACCCAGGGGTGCATCGTGTACGCGAGGTCCCCGGCCGGGGACGGGGTCAGGCCGATCCGGTGCAGCCGGGCCGCGGCGCCCAGGGCGACCGCCGAGGGCAGCTCCATGCGGCGGATGCCGCTGAGCTCCTCGACCTCCTCCTGCTCCAGCCAGCCCTCGCAGCCGACGGCCAGCTCGCCCTCCACCTTCTCCAGCGCGGCGTACTCCAGGGCGCTGACCAGGTCCTCGACGTGGCAGAACTGCCAGGTGGGCCGGGAGCCCGCGACGACGAGCAGGCGCGGGGACTCGAAGTAACGGGTGAGGGCGGTGTCCGTGCCGCCGACCAGCACGGCCGGCCGGAGCACGGTCACGTTCAGGCCGGGGTGGGCACGGGGGGCCCGGCGGCCCAGGCGCTCGATCTCCAGGAGGTCGCCGACGCCGGTCGCCTCGGCGGTGGCGCGCAGCTCGGAGTCCTCCGAGAGCGGGATGTCGTTGTCGGGCAGGGCCCCGTAGACCATGGCCGAGGTACAGAGCACGACCCGGTGCACACCGGCCGCCGCGGCGGCGGTCAGCACGGTCTGGGTCCCGCGTACGTTGTACGCGGTACGGGCCGCGGGGTCGGTCTCCAGGTCCAGGTCGAGCGCAAGGTGCACGACCACGTCGGCCCCGCGCAGCCGGTCGGCGATGGCGGGGTCGCGTACGTCCAGGACGTGCCACTGGGCGTCGGCGCAGTCCCCGCGCCGCTCGTCGATGGCGATGACCTGCTTGACCTCGTCGGATGCGGCGAGGCGGGCCACGAGGGCGGCGCCGACGCCGGAGGCGGCTCCGGTGACCGCGATCACCGGGCTGCGCCGGCGGGCGGCGGCCTCGTTTCGCGCCTGGCGAACGCCGGGGGCGCTGTCGCCGTGCTCAGGGCGGTTTTCGGCGTCGTGCGGCGCGCGAGCCTGCGGATCTGGGGAACTCACCGGGCGTCTCCAGCGGTTGTCTTCAGTGGGGGCGCGCCGTGACGCGTACCCACCAGGTGATGTCCATCCTGCCGCAGCCCAGGAGTCGGCGGAGCACCGAGCCCGGAAGCGGGAGTGGTGTCTACGCTGGGTGGTGTTGTCGGACCATTGCCCGTCGGCGTCCGCCGGCGGCCCTACGAGCCGAGGAAACCCGTGAGCGACACCCCATTCGGATTCGGCCTTCCGCCGGAGGAGCCGGAGGACGGCGACAAGGGCAAGAAGGGGGGCCAGGGCGGCCCCGCGAATCCGTTCGGGTTCGGCCCGGGCGGCCTCCCCGGCGGCTTTCCCGGCGGCCTTCCCGGCGGCGCGGACAATCCGTTCGCCGCGATGTTCGGTGCGATGAACCCGAACGACCTGGGCGCCGCCTTCCAGCAGCTGGGCCAGATGCTCAGCTACGAGGGCGGTCCCGTGAACTGGGACATGGCCAAGGACATCGCCCGCCAGACCGTCGCCCAGGGCACGGCGGACGGCGTGAAGGACGCCAGCGTCGGTCTCGCCGAGAAGTCGGCGGTCGAGGAGGCGGTGCGCCTGGCCGACCTGTGGCTGGACGGTGTGACCTCCCTGCCGTCGGGCGCCAACGCGGCCGTCGCGTGGAGCCGCGCCGAGTGGGTCGAGGCGACCCTCCCGGTGTGGAAGGAGCTGGTGGACCCGGTCGCCGAGCGCGTCGGGGCGGCCATGGGCGGCGTGCTGCCCGAGGAGATGCAGGCCATGGCGGGCCCGCTGCTCGGCATGATGCGCTCCATGGGCGGGGCCATGTTCGGCCAGCAGATCGGCCAGGCCGTGGGCGTGCTCGCGGGCGAGATCGTCGGCTCCACGGACATCGGGCTGCCGCTGGGCCCGGCCGGGCGGGCGGCGCTGCTGCCGCTGAACATCGAGAGCTTCGGCAAGGACCTGGGCGTCCCCTCGGACGAGGTGCGCCTGTACCTGGCCCTGCGCGAGGCCGCGCACGCCCGCCTCTTCGCGCACGTGCCGTGGCTGCGCTCGCACCTGTTCGGCGCGGTCGAGGGCTACGCGCGCGGCATCAAGGTGGACACCTCGAAGCTGGAGGACGTGGTCGGCCGGCTCGACCCGTCGAACCCGGAGGAGCTCCAGGAGGCCCTCCAGGGCGGCATGTTCCAGCCGCAGGACACCCCGGAGCAGAAGGCCGCGCTGGCCCGCCTGGAGACGGCGCTCGCGCTGGTCGAGGGCTGGGTGGACGCGGTGGTCCACGAGGCGGCCAAGCCCCGCCTGGCCTCGGCCGACGCGATGCGCGAGACGATGCGCCGCCGACGCGCCTCGGGCGGTCCGGCGGAGCAGACCTTCGCCACGCTGATCGGGCTGGAGCTGCGGCCGCGCCGGCTGCGCGACGCCTCGCGGCTGTGGGCCTCGCTCACGGACGCGCGCGGGGTGGACGGCCGGGACGGGCTGTGGGAGCACCCGGACATGCTGCCGACGGCCTCCGACCTGGACGACCCGGACGGGTTCGTGCACCGCGAGCAGCTGGACTTCTCGGAGATCGACAAGATGCTCGGCGAGGCCGCCGAGAAGCGTGACCAGGGCGAGGGTGACGAGAAGAAGTGAGCCTGTACGAAGACGCCGTCCTGGTCCTGAAGGGCTACGAGGGCCGGGACGAGCAGCAGCGCGCCCTGCGGGACGTGTATCTGGAGCACCTGGCGGAGCACGCGGACGGGATGTACAAGCCCTGCGAGGCGGGGCACGTGACGGGCAGCGCGCTGGTGATCGACCCGGCGGGCGGCCGCGTCCTGCTGACCCTGCACAAGAAGCTGGGCCTGTGGCTCCAGATGGGCGGGCACTGCGAGCCGGGTGACACCGCGCTGGCGGGCGCGGCGATGCGCGAGGCCGTCGAGGAGTCGGGGATCACCTCCGGGCTGACGCTGCTGGAGGGCGGTCCGGTGCGCCTGGACCGGCACCCGATCCCGGCGCCGTGCAACTGGCACCTGGACGTGCAGTACGCGGCGCTGGCTCCGGCCGGTGTGGTGGCGGAGATCAGCGACGAGTCGCTGGACCTGCGCTGGTTCCCGTACGCGGAGGTTCCCTCGGTGGCCGACACCTCGGTGGTGCGGCTGATGGAGGCGACCCTGGAGCGGCTGGGCACGTAAGGGCGCGGCGAAGGGGCGGACCCGGCGGGGTCCGCCCCTTCCTCGTGCCGGTGCGGCGGGTGCGCCGGGTCAGCTCCAGACGTTGTTCTGGTTCTGGGCGTGCGCGCCGTGCTGGCCCATGCCGAACTGGGCGGCGATGCCCTGGCCGAGCTGGGCGTTCTGCGGGGGCAGCACCTCGCTGGGCTGCACCAGGGCGAAGCCGGTGCCGAGGAAGCTGAGCTCCCAGCCCTCGCCGGTGTTGCCGCGGCGCCGCCAGACGCCGCTGGAGTGCGTCTGGGCCTGCATCTGGACGCGCAGCGAGGTGGACCAGGCGACGATGGCGTCGGCGTCGACGTTGACGTACTTGTCCGGGGTGACCTGCATCATCAGCGGCTGTCCGGAGGTCATCAGGGCGACCTTGCCGCGGCCGGTGATGTTGAGCTGGTACTTGCCGGAGCCGGAGATCCCGTACTGGCTGTCCACCGCGATGACCTCGGTGTGCAGGGTGGAGTCCATGGCCAGGACGTAGCCGCTGTCGACGGTCAGGCCCTCGTGGTCGACGTCGACGACGTGGACGTGCTGGGCGAGGTTGGCGAAGTAGACGGTGCCCTGCCCGGAGCAGCGCATCAGGTCGAGGCCCTCGCCGGTGCGCAGGCGCGCGCCGCGCTGGTTGGTGCTCTGGTACTCGCCGTCGAAGTCGACGATGCCCTGGTAGGCGACCATCGAGCCCTTGCGGGCGAGGACGTCGTCGGAGCCGGCCAGGGTGACCCGCAGCAGCTGCGGGTTCTGGACGGCGTACCGCTCCTGGGACTGCTGTTCGGCGTGGCCGAAAAGTGAGCTCTGCATGGTGTGTCCGCTCCCCCTCAGCCCCGGGTCCGGAGCCGGTCGGTGCTGTCCTCGCTGGGCTGTACGACGACGATGCCCTGGCCGGAGAAGGCCATCTGGTAGGCCTCCCCGCTGCCCCGGCCGATCAGGGACGAGGCCTTGAAGCTGCTCTTGCCCTTGACCTTGAGGTTCGGGGACCAGGCGACGAGCGCGTCGGGGTCGACGAACGTCTCGTCGTCGCCGCGCCCGCAGTCGACGACGATCGGGGTGCCGCGCGAGGTGATGGCGACCCAGCCGGTGCCGGAGACCTGCACGTTGAACAGGCCCTGGCCGGCGAACTTGGCCATGCCCTTGACCCGTTCCACGCCCCACTGGAGGTGGGCGTCGAAGGCGAGCAGGTTGGTGCCGTTGACGGAGAGGGCGTCGTTGTTGAGGTTGATGCAGACGACGTTCGCGCCGTAGTCGGCGAGGTAGAGCAGGCCGTCGCCGGTGCACTTCATCAGCGGGGCGCCCTCGCCCGTCAGCCACTGGGAGGCCATCTGGCGCACGGCCGGCGGGTTGGGCTCGTACTGGACGAAGCCCTCGTAGGCGACCATCGACCCGGTGCGGGCGAAGAGGTCCTGGCCGCTCTGCATGGCGACCTTGAGCATGGAGGAACCGTGGTTCTCCATGCGGGCCGTGACGGGGGTCGGGGCGTAGCCCGCGAGCTGCTGGTTCATCGGGTTCATGGCATTCATGTGGGGCTCCCTCAGACCTCGTACGGCTGGACGACGATGAAGTTGCCGGGGGCGCCGCGGAACTGGAGGTTCACGGTCTCCCCGCTGTGGCCCGGGTAGGCGTTGCGGCGCAGCCGGACCTGGCTGGAAACGATCACCTGGGAGGCCGCCGACCAGGCCACGATGGCGTTGCTGTCGGCGAAGGTGGTCGGCGTGACGGGCAGGACGACTGGGGTGCCGTGCGTCTTGACGACGACGGTGCCGGTGCCGTGGAAGAGCATGGTGAACAGGGCTCCGCCGGGGATGCCGTGGCCCTCGATGCGGCGGACCTCGTGCTGGAGGGACTCGTCGAAGGCGAGGACGTTCTCGGAGTTGACGCAGATGCCGTCGCCCTGGAGCTCGATGGCGTGCAGGTGGGCGCCGTTCTCCGCGAGGAACAGCTGGCCGCGGCCGGTACAGCGCATCAGCTGCATCTCCTGGCCGGTGGCGTTGCCCACGATGCGGCCGGCGAAGCCCGCGCCCTTGTAGCTGAAGTCGACCTTGCCCTGGTAGAGGACCATGCTGCCCTGGCGGGCGAGGACGGGCTGGCCTCCGCCCGCCGCGAGGTCGACCCGCATGAGCTGGTGGTTCTGCGCGGTCCAGCGGGCGCCCGTGGGGGCCTCCTTGTACAGCTGGAGCGCGGAGGCGAGGCCCGGTCCGCCCTGCGGGGCGGCCTGACCGTAGGGGGCCGGGGGCTGCTGGCCGTAGGGAGCCTGCTGACCGTACGGCGGCTGCTGGCCGTAGGGGGCCTGCTGGCCGTACGGGGGCTGGCCCGGCTGAGGGTAGCCCTGCTGCTGAGGCGGGACCTGGCCGCCGTGGGAGGGCTGGGGCGGCTGGCCGTAGGGGGCGGGGGCCGGTCCCGGGGGCGGGACCTGGCCGCCGTACGAGGGCTGCTGCGGCTGGCGGCCGCCGTAGGAGGGCGGGCCGGGCTGCTGCGGCGGGTGGGGCGGCTGGCCGTAGGGGGTCGCGGGCGCGGGCGGGGTCAGCGGGCCGACCATGGTCGGGGCCGAGTGCACCGGGGCCTGGGCCGGGGGCTGCTGCTGGGGCTGCTGCGGCTGCTGCGGCGGGGCGTACGGCGCGGGGGCGGGCGGCTGCTGCACCGGGGCGCCGTAGGACGGGGCCGGCGCCGGGGCGGCGGCCTGGGCCGGCGGGGCGAACGACGGGGCGGCGGCCTGCGGCTGGGCCGGGACCGGGGCCTGCTGCTGCGGTTCCTCCTCGGCGACCTCGCCGCCGAAGTTCTCCAGCAGCGCGGCGAGCCCGCCGTCGAAGCCCTGGCCGACGGCGGCGAAGCGCCAGACGTCCTTGCGGTAGAAGTCGCCGATCATCAGCGCGCGCTCGGTGCTGAACTCCGAGCCGGTGAAGGAGTAGCGGACGACTTCCTCGCCGCCGGCCACGATCCGGATGTAGCCGGGCCCGATCTGCGACATCTGTCCGTCGCCGTCGAGGCTGGCGGTGAAGGACAGCTTGTGGATCGACGCGGGTACGCGGTCGAGGGTCACCCGGAAGGAGTCGGTGTCCCCGGCCTGCGCGCCGAGCTGCTGGACGGACTCCTCGGGCGACTTCGGCTGGTTGTAGAAGACGAAGTAGCGGTCGTCCGACAGGCGCTCGTCGGCGTCGAGGCCGAAGCAGCTGATGTCGAAGGTGAGTCCGGGTCCGGCGATCTGGACGCCCACGTACAGATCGGTACCCGCCGTCAGGTCACTGATCCTGGCCTTGTGGCCGCGTTGGAATTCCCTGGCCATACGTCCGACCGTCCCCCGTCCCGAGTGTGAGTGCGCGGCTGCTCGCCTGCCTGATCGTGTCCGCCGGACGTGTCCCGCGGTCGTGTGCCGCTCAGGCTAACGGCTCCGGCCGACATCCGGGCAAGCCGGTACCAAGCCGGTACACACCGCGTACCGCGCGGAGGGTCACTCCTCGCGGGCGGCCGGGATCCTCGGCAGCCGCTCCGCCGCGACCACCCCCTCCAGGAAGCCCCGGGCCCGCTCGGTCCTCGGGTACGCCTCCAGCAGCTCCCAGAACCGGGGGCCGTGACCCGGCACGAGAAGGTGCGCCAGCTCGTGCAGGAGCACGTAGTCGACGACGTACTCCGGCATCCCCTGGAGCCGGTGGGAGAGCCGGATGCTGCCTTCGGCCGGGGTGCAGGAGCCCCAGCGGGTGTTCTGGTTGGTGACCCAGCGGACCGAGCGCGGGCGGGCCCGGCCGCCGAAGTACTGCTCGGACAAACGCACGGCGCGTTCGGTGAGTTCCGTGTCGCCGAGGGTGCGCTTGCTCTCCTGGGCGGCGAGCTTGTCCAGCATGACGCCGACCCAGCGCCGTTCCTCCGCATCGGACATGCGGGCGGGGATCAGGACGACCGTCCGGTCACCCTCGCGGTAGGCGGAGACGGTCCTGCGGCGGCGCGCGCTCCGGCGTACTTCGACGGCGTGCTGGGTGGGGTCGGCGGACACGCGTCGACGGTACCCGCTCGCCCCGGCGGAAGTCCCGCACGTCCGCGCTTCGAACAGGATCCCCGCGCGGGCTCCGCCGAAATCACCCCTTTCATCCATCTCATATGCCTAATACCCCTTGCCTGTGGACAACCTTCCGCGCCCGGCCCGGCGGGCGGGCATCGTGACGGAGGAAGCCGCGCGAACGGCGGCGGACGGACGGTACGCGACAGGAGGAGGCGGCGATGTATCCGAAGGTGAAGCCCGCGCTGGCACGGGCCTGGCGGGACCTGCAGACGGTGCAGTTCGGGGTGACCCCGGCGCACGCGGTGGTGCTCGGCCCGGTGGACACGGCCACCGGCTCGCTCATCGACCGGATCGACGGGACGCGCGGCATGGAGCTGCTGCGCGCGGAGGCCCGGGGCATGGGGCTGCCGGAAGGACAGGCGGACGGGCTGGTGCGCCGGCTCGCGGGGGCCGGGCTGCTCGACGACGCCACGGCGGGAGGACCGTGCGCCCAGGCCGTGCGGGGCCGGCCGGAGGTACTGGAGCGGCTGGCGCCCGACCGGGGTTCGCTCTCGCTGGTGCGCCCGGAGCCCGGGGGCGACTTACGGGGCGTCGCGGCCCGCCGGGCCATACGGGTCCGGGTGCGCGGGGCCGGCCGGGTGGGGGCGGTGATCGCCGCCGTGCTGGCGGGGGCCGGGGTGGGCCGGGTCGAGGTGCTCGACGGGGGCCGGGTGGAGCCGGCCGACGTGGCGCCGGGCGGGCTGGGCCCGGGGGGCGTGGGCCGGCTGCGGGCCGAGGCGGCCCGGGCGCTCGTACGGGAGTCCGCACCGGGGCGGGCCCCGCGCGAGGGGGAGCCCGGGGGGCCCGGGCCGGAGGTCGCGCTGGTGGTGGTCGCGCCCCGGGACGGCCTTCAGGCGTGGGCGCCCGATCCGGCGACGGCCTCCGACTGGGTGGCGACCGGCACCCCGCACCTGTACGCGGGGGTGCTGGAGGGCACGGGGCTGGTCGGGCCGCTGGTACTGCCGGGGGTGACGGCCTGCGCCGGGTGCATGGAGCGCGAGCGCGTCGGCCGGGACCCGGCATGGCCGCGGATGCTGGTCCAGTGGCGGTCGGCGCACCGGCGCGGGGAGGGGGCCGCCTGCGATCTGGGGCTGTCCACGGCGGTGGCCGGCCTGGCCGCGGCCCACGCCCTGGCCTTCCTCGACGGACGGCTGCCGGCCTCCACCGGCGCCCGCTGGGAGGCAGCCCTGCCCACCCTGCACTGGGAGCGCTCGGCACTGGCCCCGCATCAGGACTGCCCGTGCGGGGCGGCGGTGCCGGCGGTGCGGCCGGAACTGGAGGCCCGGCCATGAGGCGGCTGTCACTCGAGCGCGACCAGCCGGTCCTCGACGGCGCGGCCGGGGCGGCCGGCGCGGCCGAGGGCATGGAGCACCACGGCCGTCCCGGCGTGCGCCCGGACCCGCGCGATGGGTCCCGGTCGCTGCCCGGCCATGGTGTCCCATGCGGGGGGACGGCCGTGGCCGTTGGCCTGATTCGGTTGCCGGCGGGCAAGGCTGACGCGGGACCGGCGGCCGGGAAGGGCCATGACAGGATGCGAGGTGACCGCAGGCGCGGGGAGGGCACCCCTGAACCGCCGCTTGCGCCGAGGCTGTCTGGGATTTGGAGGGGCGCATGTCTGATCTTCCCCGGAAGGCGGTCACCCGGACCGTCAAGCTGGCCGCGCTGCCGCTCGGTATCGCGGGGCGGGCCACCTGGGGGCTGGGGAAGCGGATCGGCGGCAAGTCCGCCGAGATCGTGGCCCGTGAGCTCCAGCAGCGCACCGCCGAGCAGTTGTTCCGCACACTCGGTGAACTCAAGGGGGGTGCCATGAAGTTCGGGCAGGCACTCTCGGTGTTCGAGTCGGCGCTCCCGGAGGAGGTCGTCGGGCCCTACCGGGCTGCGCTGACCAAGCTTCAGGAGGCGGCGCCTCCGCTGCCGGCGGCGCGGGTGCACCAGGTGCTGGCGGAGCGGCTCGGCGAGGACTGGCGCGAGCTGTTCGAGGAGTTCGAGGACAAACCGGCCGCGGCCGCCTCGATCGGGCAGGTGCACCGCGCGGTGTGGCACGACGGGCGGCAGGTGGCGGTCAAGGTCCAGTACCCGGGAGCCGGAGAGGCACTGCTGTCGGACCTCAAGCAGCTGGGCCGGTTCGCCGGGCTGCTGGGTCCGCTGATCCCGGGCATGGACGTCAAGCCGCTGATCACCGAGCTGCGCGACCGGGTCGCGGAGGAACTGGACTACGAGCTGGAGGCCGAGGCCCAGCGGACCCACGCGGACGCCTTCGACGGGGACGACGACGTGCTCGTCCCGGACGTGGTGCACCAGGGCGACCAGGTGCTGGTGACCGAGTGGCTGGAGGGCACCCCGCTGTCGGAGGTCATCGCCGACGGCACCGCCGGGGAACGCGACCGCGCCGGCCAGTTGCTGACCCGGTTCCTCTTCTCCGGCCCCGCACGTACCGGGCTGCTGCACGCCGATCCCCACCCGGGGAACTTCCGCCTCATAACCGGGGCGGACGGCCGGATGCGGCTGGGCGTGCTGGACTTCGGCACGGTGGACCGGCTGCCCGGCGGCTGGCCCAAGCCCATCGGCCGGTCACTGCGGATGACCCTGGAGGGGGACGCCGAGGGGGTCTACGGGCACCTGTGCGCCGAGGGGTTCGTGAAGGAGTCCATCGAACTCGACCCGGACGCGGTGCTCGACTACCTCAAGCCGATCATCGAGCCGGCCGAGGCGGACGAGTTCACCTTCACCCGGTCGTGGCTGCGCGGCCAGGCGGCACGGATCGCCGATCCCCGCTCGCCCGCCCACCAGTTGGGACGGCAGATCAACCTGCCGCCGTCCTACCTGCTGATCCACCGGGTGACGCTCAGCACCATCGGCGTGCTGTGCCAGCTGGGCGCGACGGTGCGGCTGCGCGACGAACTGGACGCCTGGCTGCCCGGGTTCACGCCCGAGGACTGAGCCTTCGGGTCACCACCAGGAGGAGTCGAGCCGGCCCTCGATCGCTCGGAGGTTGGCGCGCGCGCAGTCGACGCAGAAGTACTGTCTGGTCCCGTTCTCCACCGAGCAGGTCCAGGTGGGCGGGGCGCCGTTCGGGGAGCGGGCGCCGCAGCGCGCGCAGACGACGGACTGTTCCTCGGGCCCCGGCTTGGGGGCGGGGTGGGGAGTCGGCTGGTCCACCACCAGACGATATCCCCGAGGAGCCGCAGCGGGGCCCGCAACGCACCGGAGGGACCGGTCCGTTCGGACCGGTCCCTCCGGGGGCGCCGTCGCCGGCCGGGTTCGGCCGGCTCCGGCGGTGGTCAAGCCGCTGTCGAGCCGTTCGCGCGCCGGGACTCCGGCCTCGCGCGGACGGTCAGTGCATGACGGCCATGGCGAGCGCACGGCGGGCGCGCAGGGAAACGCGCTCGGCCTTGCGCTGCATGCGCCGCGCGGTGACCAGGCGCACGGCGTGACGCTGGGCGTCCACCTCGCGCAGCCGGTCGTCCATATGCGCACGGGCCAGGGCTTCTGGGATGAGTTGCATTTCACGGGTCCTGTTCTGACGCGAGGTGATCGCGCCGGTGGTGATGAAGTCTTCGGTGGCGGAGCCGTTCGGCTGCTCGCTCGTGGTGGCGTGGGGGGACATGGGGGCCTGCTTCAAGGGGTCGTGCGTCAGAGGGCGGTCGATGGTTCCGGTGGCGGTCATGCCGCGGTGACCGGGTTCTTGCGCGGGCGGCCACGGGGCCGCTTGCGGGCCACGACCACGCCCTGGACGAAGAGCTCTCCGCCCCAGACGCCCCAGGGCTCGCGGCGCTCCTTGGCGCCGGCGAGGCAGGCCTCGACCAGCGGGCAGGTGCCGCACAGGGACTTGGCGTACTCGACGTCCGCCGGGGACTCGGCGAAGAAGACCTCGGGGTCGAAGGTCCGACACGGTACGGGGACGCCGAGGTTCTCGATGGCGTCGTCGAGCGCGGTGAGCGCGGTGAGGGGGGTCAAGGCGGGGTCCTCCGGGACTGCGGGCGGGGAGATCGTTTGGGTCTGCGGTACGGACGGGGCGTGCGCTTCGAGTTGCACGGTTGTCTCTTCCTCGTCTGGTTCGGTTAGTCGTTCCGGCCGGTCGGCCGGGTGGCGGCTGTTACCTGGTCCTGCCAGTCCCGAGGCCCCTTCGCTCCGTCATCCCCGGTCGGGGACAAACAGAAGGGCCGCGGATCCCGGGTGGGGTTCCGCGGCCCTGAAGGCGCCGGCCTGATCGTGAGATCAGGCTGGATCACTCCAGGGTTCGAGCCCGCGGAAGGCCCACATCAGGTGGTGCTGCGTCGTCGTCTGCTGCTGGAATCCGGCACCGGCCGCGGCGGCGGGGCCATAGGCGGCGTGCGCCTGCCGGGCTCCCGCTACTGCCACCAGTGCCTTGGTCGGTCGTTCGTTGCGCTCGCTGACCGGAAGGGTCGCCAGCAGGGCGGGCTTGCCGGCGGAAATCGCGGACAGACCGGTGCCCCGGAGGGAGACGGAACCGAGCAGGCAGGAAGCGTCGACCGAGCGATCGGTCATTTTGGTGAAGGTCATGAAGCTGGTCACTGGTCTCGCCTCCTCTCGGCGTCTCGGGGACCCGGCCCTAGGGCCTGTCCCATGCGTATTCGGATAAGTACAGCACGGATCCGGGGCTTCGGAGAAGCCACCGTTTCCGTTGCTAAGAACCTATGGGGATTGGCTGGGCATGTGCAAACTATTTTTCCGACGAGTTTCTACGCGTCGTCAGGATCCTCGCCCGCAGGGTCCTGACCTGCGCAGATCGCCAGGACGTCGGCCCCGTACCGGTCGAGCTTGCGGGCGCCCACTCCAGAGATCATCGAGAGCTCGCCCGGCTCGGCGGGCGCGGCCTCCGCGATGGCCATCAGCGTCTTGTCCGTGAAAACGCAGTACGCGGGCAGCCCCTGGAGCTTCGCCTGGCCGGCCCGCCACTCGCGCAGCCGCTCGTAGAGACCCTCGTCCATGTCCGACGGGCAGTCCCCGCAGCGCATCAGTTTGATGTCCCCGGCCTCGGTCAGGGTGCGGCCGCAGACCCGGCACAGCACCGGTCCCCGGCTGCCGCGCCTGCGCGCCCCGCGCTCGGCCGGCGCCGCGCCCGCACCCGCCCGCGCCCCGGGGGCCGAGGAGCCCGGCCGCAGGCCGTTCAGGAAGCGGCTGGGGCGACGGGAGGCCCGGCCGCCCGGAGTCCGCGAGAGCGCCCAGGAGAGCGTCAGGTGCTGCCGCGCGCGGGTCACCCCGACGTACAGGAGCCGGCGCTCCTCCTCGACCTGCTCGTCGGTCTTGGCGTAGGTGATCGGCATCATGCCGTCGGTGAGGCCGACGAGGAACACGGCGTCCCACTCCAGGCCCTTCGCGGCGTGCAGCGAGGCGAGGGTGACGCCCTGGACGGTGGGCGCGTGCTGCGCGGCCTTGCGCTCCTCCAGTTCGACGGTGAGCTCGGCCAGGCCCGCGCCCGGCCGGGCGCGGGCGAAGTCCTCGGCGAGGCGGACCAGCGCGGCCAGGGACTCCCACTGGTCGCGCACGGCCCCGGAGCCGGCGGGCGGCTCGGCGGTCCAGCCGGTGGAGCTAAGCACGGCCCGGACCTGGGAGCCCAGCTCCACGACGTCTTCGAGCAGCGGGTCGTTCCCGGCCGAGCGGGCGGCTCCGCGCAGGGCGAGGACGGCCTTCTGGACCTCGGCCCGCTCGAAGAAGCGCTCGGCGCCGCGCAGCTGGTAGGGGACCCCGGCGTCGGCGAGGGCCTGCTCGTAGACCTCGGACTGGGCGTTGATGCGGAAGAGGACGGCGATCTCGCCGGCCGGGACCCCGGCGGCGATCAGGTCGCGGACCCGGCGGGCGACGCCCTCGGCCTCGGCGGGCTCGTCGGGGTACTCGGCGTAGACCGGGTCGGGGCCGGGCTCGCGCTGGGAGAGCAGCTCCAGCCGGTGCTCGGCGGCCCGGCCCCTGGCCTGGCTCAGCAGCCCGTTGGCGAGGTGGACCACCTGGGGGGTGGAGCGGTAGTCGCGGACCAGCTTGACCACGGTGGCGTGGGGGTGGCGGGTGCGGAAGTTCAGCAGGTGGTCGGGGGTGGCGCCGGTGAAGGAGTAGATGGTCTGGCTGGCGTCGCCGACGACGCAGAGGTTGTCGCGCTCGCCGAGCCACAGCTCCAGCAGCCGCTGCTGGAGCGGGCTGACGTCCTGGTACTCGTCCACCACGAAGTGCTGGTACTGGGTGCGGATCTGCTCGGCGATGTCGTGCCGGTCCTGGAGGATGCCGACGGTGAGGAGCAGCACGTCCTCGAAGTCGATCATTCCGCGGTCGCGCTTGAGCTGCTCGTAGGTGCTGTAGATCTGGGCGATCTCGGCGGTGTCGCGGGGGGCCTCGCGGCCCGCCTTGAGGGCGGCGGCGGGATAGTCGGCGGGGACGGTCTGGGTGACCTTGGCCCACTCGATCTCACCGGTGACGTCGCGCAGCTCGTTGCGGTCGAGGCGGACGCGGCAGCGCGCCCCGGCCTCGGCCACGAACTGGATCTTGCGTTCGAGGAGCCGGGGGACGTCCCCGCCGACGGCCCTGGGCCAGAAGTACTGGAGCTGGCGCAGGGCGGCGGAGTGGAAGGTGCGGGCCTGGACCCCGCCGGCGCCCAGGGCGCGGAGGCGGCCGCGCATCTCCCCGGCGGCGCGGTTGGTGAAGGTGACGGCGAGCACGCTGGCGGGCATGAGCTGCCCCGAGCGGACCCCGTACGCGATCCGGTGGGTGATCGCGCGGGTCTTGCCCGTACCGGCTCCGGCCAGCACGCACACCGGGCCGCGCAGGGTCGTGGCGACCTCGCGCTGCTCCGGGTCGAGGCCCAGGAGCACGGCGTCGGCGTCGGCCGGGCCGGTGCCCGGGCCGGCCGGGAACGAGGGGGGGTGCGTCGCTGCTGTCACCCCAACATGCTGCCAGGTCGGCCGGGGCGGACGGGAAATCCGTCCACAGGCCCGGTCGGGTTGTCGGATGGGTCATACCGGCCGGGGGCCGGGAATGGCCCGGGGACGGCGTACGTTCGAGTACTCGGACCGGGCGGGCTCCGGTCCCCCGGGCCTCACAGACCAGGCCTCACAGACCAGACCTCACAGAGGAGCGAGCATGCAGGACACGGGCACGGTCACGATGTACAGCACCACCTGGTGCGGCTACTGCCGCCGGCTGAAGACGCAGCTGGACCGGGAGGGCATCGCGTACAACGAGATCAACATCGAGCTCGACCCGGCGTCCGCCCAGTTCGTGGAGCAGGCCAACGGCGGCAACCAGACCGTCCCGACCGTCCTCGTGAAGTCCGCCGCCGGCAACGAGTCCGTGATGACGAACCCGAGCCTCGCGCAGGTCAAGCAGGCCCTCGCCGTCTGATCCTCCGGGCACGGAGCACATGTGGAAGGCCCCCGCCGAGGCGGGGGCCTTCCCATGTATGACGAAGCTCACGCCGTCGGCGCGGGCTTCGGCAGGGGCCGCCCGTACCAGAGCTCGACGAGCCGGGCGGCGATCGAGATCCCGGACGGCGGGACGACCGCACCGGACTCGAAGGCCTCGGCCAGCTCCTCGCGGGAGAACCAGCGGGCCTCCTGGATCTCCTCGCCGTCGACGGTGATCTCGGAGCTGACGGCGCGGGCGTTGAAGCCCAGCATCAGGCTGTACGGGAAGGGCCAGGGCTGGCTGGCGACGTACTCGACCTCGCCGACCCGCACGCCCGCCTCCTCCCACACCTCGCGGACCACGGCCGCCTCTATCGACTCGCCCGGCTCCACGAAACCGGCCAGCGTGGAGAAGCGGCCCTCCGGCCAGTGCACCTGGCGGCCCAGCAGCGCGCGGTCCTGTTCGTCGGTGACCAGCATGATCACCGCGGGGTCGGTGCGCGGGTAGTGCTCGGCGCCGCAGCCGGGGCAGCGGCGGATGTGCCCGGCGGCCGCGACGACCGTGCGCTCGCCACAGCGGGAGCAGAAGCGGTGCATGCGCTGCCAGTTCTCCAGCGCCACCGCGTGCACCATCAGCCCAGCGTCGCGCGGGGACAGCAGCAGCCCGGCCTCGCGCAGCCCGGCGGGGCGGGCCGACTGGTCCATGCGGCCCGGCAGGGAGTCCTTCTGGAGCGCGAAGTACCGTACGCCGTCCTCGTCGGTGCCCAGGAAGTACCGGTGGGTCTCGGTGGCCGGGGCCTCGAAGGCCGGGGTCATCACGATGCCGGTGCCGCCGTCGGGGGTGTCGTCGATCAGCACCTGGCCGCCGGAGACGACGAAGACGCGGGTCGTCGGGTGGCTCCAGGCGGCGGCGAGCCAGGCCTCGTCGAGGCGGTGGTGCGCGGCGCGGTCGATGTCGCTCGGCGCGGTGAGCGACAGTGGGCGCTCGGTGTGCGTGCTCACAGGTACTTCCAACTCCCCCGGTGGATGGGACAAGGCAGGCGTACGGACGTGGGTGCGGGCGGTCAGGCCGTGGTGGCGGCCGCCGCGGGCGTGGGCGGGGCCCAGTTCTCGGCGAGGTCGCCCCACAGGTGGGCGGCGGTCTCGACGCCCTTGAGGAGCAGATCCAGCTCGACCTTCTCGTTCGGCGAGTGCCAGCCGTCGGACGGGACGGAGATGCCGAGGAACAGCACGGGGGCGTCCAGGACGTCCTGGAGGTCGGCCGCCGGGCCGGAGCCGCCCTCGCGGGTGAAGCGGACCTGCTGCCCGAAGGCGCGGCCCATGGCCCGCACGACGGACTGGAGCGCCGGGTGGTCCAGCGGGGTCAGGCAGGGGCGGGTGGGCGCGCCGAAGGTGATGGAGTGCCGGATCCCGGCCGGGACGCGGGCCGCGACCCAGTCGCGTACGGCGGCCTCGACCTCGTACGGGTCCTGCCCCGAGACCAGCCGGAACGACAGCTTCAGGTGGGCGGAGGCGGGCACGATGGTCTTGCCGCCGGGGCCCTGGTAGCCGCCGCCGATGCCGTTGACCTCGGCGGTCGGGCGGGCCCAGACGCGCTCGAGGGTGGAGTAGCCGGCCTCGCCGGAGGCGGCGTGGGACTTGGCCGTGCGCAGCCACTCGGCCTCGTCGAAGGGCAGCTCGGAGATCAGCCGGCGTTCGGCGTCGGTGAGCTCGGTGATGTTGTCGTAGAAGCCGGGGATGGTGACCCGTTCGTCCTCGTCGTGCAGGGCCGCGACGAGGCGGGCGGCGACGGTGGCCGGGTTGGGCACGGCCCCGCCGAAGGCGCCCGAGTGGATGTCCTGGTCGGGGCCGTGGAAGTCGATCTCGCAGTCGGCGACGCCGCGCATGCCGGTGCAGACGGTGGGGGTGGTCTCGGACCACATGCCGGTGTCGGAGACGATCACGACGTCGGCGGCGAGCTCGGCGGCGCGGGCCTCGACGAGCGCGCGGAAGTTCGGGGAGCCGGACTCCTCCTCGCCCTCGATGAGGAGCTTGAGGTGTACAGCGGGGGCCTCGGCGCCGGTGGCGGCGAGGTGGGCGCGGACGCCCAGGGTGTGGAAGAAGACCTGCCCCTTGTCGTCGGCGGCGCCGCGCCCGTACATCCGGCCGTCCTTGACGACGGGCTCGAAGGGCTCGGTGTGCCAGCCGTCGGCGAGGGCCGCGGGCTGGACGTCGTGGTGGCCGTAGACGAGGACGGTGGGCGCCGACGGGTCGGCGGCGGGCCAGTGGGCGAAGACGGCGGGGGCGCCGGCCGTCTCCCAGATCGCGGTGACCGGGAAGCCGGTCTCCTTGAGCTTCCCGGCGAGCCATTCGGCGCTGCGGCGTACGTCGCCCGCGTGCTCGGGCTGGGCCGACACGGACGGGATGCGCAGCCACTCGGCGAGGTCGTCGAGGAAGGCCGTGCGGTGGGTGTCGATGTACGTGCGGACGACGTTGTCCGGGGTTTCGCTCATGGCCACGAGCCTAGCCGTCCGCCCGGGGGGCACCGTCCGTGCCCGTTTTGCCTTGGAGGATCCACTCAAGGCGCTCGCGTCCGGGCAGGTCGCGGGGGCGGATGACGCGGCCGCTGCGGACGTGGAGGAAGGCGGCGGCGACCCGGTCGAGGGGGGTGCCGGTGGCCTCCGCCCAGGCGAGCCGGTAGACGGCGAGCTGGAGGGGGTCGGCCTGGGTGGTGCGGCCGGTCTTCCAGTCGACGACCTCGTAGGAGCCGTCGGAGTCGCGGTAGACGGCGTCGATCCGGCCGCGGATGACCCGGCCGGCGAGGGTGATCTGGACGGGGGCCTCCATCCGGTACGGGGTGCGCTCGGCGTACTCGCTGCGCTCGAAGGCGGCCTTGAGGGCTTCGAGGTCGGCGGCGTCGGCGATCTCCTGGTCGGTCCCGGGGAGGTCGGCGGCGGGGTCGAGGACGTCGAGGTGGGGCAGGGGCAGGGCGTCGAAGCGGGACTCGACCCAGGCGTGGAAGCGGGTGCCCTGGCGGGCGGCGGGCTGCGGGGGCTTGGGCATGGGGCGGGCGAGGTCGCGGACGAACGCCTCCTCGTCGGCGGCGAGGCGCAGCAGCTGGCTCGCGGAGAGGGCGCCGGGCAGCTCGACGTCGCGCACGGCGGCGCGGGCGCGCAGCAGCTCGCCCTCCAGGGCGTCGAGGTCCCGGTCCCAGGAGGCGATGGTCCGGGCCTCTTCGGGGGTGAGGGGGTCCCCGCCGGACCGGATACCGGCCCCGGCGGCGGGCAGCACGGCTTCACCGGCCCACAGATCGTCGGCCGGGCGCGGGGCGGCCAGGGCTCCGCCGGCCCGGTCGGCCGGGGCTTCGCCCCACGGGTCGGCGGGCACGGCTTCACCGGCCCACAGGCCGTCGGCCGGGCGGGTCTGGGCGGGCAGGGGTTCGCCGGACCACAGGTCGTCGGCCGGGCGGGGGGCGGGCACAACCCCGCCGGACCAGGGGTCGTCGGGGTGCGGTTCGTCCTCGTAGGACGGGTCCTCGCAGTCCGGGGGCCAGAGGAAGGGGTCGTCGGACGGGGCCGGGGGGCGGGGTAGCGCCCGGTCCCGGTCCGGGGCGGCCGGTCCGGCCAGGGTCGAGAGGTGGGCTTCGACCAGGGCCGCCGCCTCGCGGCGGAGGGCGAGGGACGTGGGGTCCAGGGGCAGGGGCCAGGAGTGGTCCGGGGCGGTGCCGGAGGCGAGGGCCGGGTTCTCGGCGTCGGGGGCCGGTTCGTCCGCCCAGGACTCGATCTCGCCGTAGCCGGCCGCGCAGTGGTCGTGGAGGGCCGTCAGGAACGCGGACGGACCCCGGCGGCGCTTCTGCGTGGGGCCCCACCAGTGGCCCGAGGCGAGGAGGAGGGAGCGGGGGCGGGTGAAGGTCACGTAGCCGAGGCGGAGCTCCTCCGTCTCCTTGTGGGACTTCAGGGCCGCCTTGAAGGACTTCAGGCCGGCCGAGGTCCACGCGGGGTCGGCGGGGAGGGTCGCCGCGTCGCCGCGCAGGGCGTACGGGAGCACCTTCGGGTACGAGGTCCAGGCCTCGGGGGCCTTCTCCTTCGGGAAGGAGCCCGCGCACAGGTCGGGGACGACCACCACGTCCCACTCCAGGCCCTTGGACTTGTGGGCGGTCAGGACCTTGACCGTGTTCTCCCCGCCGGGCAGGGCGTGGTCCAGGCCCTTCTCGTACTGGGCGGCCGTGCGCAGGAAGCCCAGGAAGGCCAGCAGGGTGGCCTCGCCGTCCAGCGCGGCGAAGCCGGCCGCGACGTCCAGGAAGCCGGACAGGGTCTCGCGGCGGCGGGCCGAGAGGGCGTGCGGGGAGGCGGAGAGCTCCACGTCCAGGCCGGTGGTGGACAGGACCCGGTGCAGGACGTCCATCAGCGGGTCGGACAGGGAGCGGCGCAGGTCGCGGAGCTCCTGGGCGAGGTGCGCGAAGCGGACCCGGGCGGCCGCGGAGAACGGGAGGCCGGGGGCGGACGAGCCGTCCAGGAAGGTTTCCAGGGCGTCGGCCAGGGAGACCACCTCGGCCGGGTCGACGCCCTCGACCGCGGCCGCGAGCCTCCCGTCGGGCCCGTCGGCGGCGCCGGGGCGGGCGACCAGCTGCCGGGCGAGGCGCCCCAGCAGGGCCAGGTCGCGGGCGCCGATCCGCCAGCGCGGGCCGATCAGGAGCCGGACCAGGGCGGCGTTGGCGCCGGGGTCCTGGAGCACCTCGCAGACCGAGACCAGGTCGGCGACCTCGGGGAGGTGCAGGAGGCCCGAGAGGCCCACGACCTCCACGGGCACGTCCCGGGCGACCAGGACCGCCTGGATGCTCGCGAAGTCGGCGGCCGAGCGGCACAGGACGGCGATGTCGCCCGGTTCCCGGCCCGTGCGCACCAGGTGCGCCACCGAGTCGCCGAGCCACTCCAGCTCTTCGGCGTGGGTGGGCAGCAGGGCGCAGCGGACCAGGCCGTCGCGCTCGGCGCCCGGGGCGGGGCGCAGGGCCTCGACGCCCTCGTGCAGGGCGCGCAGCGGGGCGGCGAGGCCGTTGGCGAGGTCCAGCAGGCGGCCGCCGCTGCGCCGGTTCTCGCTGAGGGAGAGACGGGTCGCGGGGCTGCCGTCGGCGTGCGGGAAGTGCTCGGGGAAGTCGTCGAGGTTGGCGACGGAGGCGCCGCGCCAGCCGTAGATGGCCTGGCAGGGGTCGCCGACGGCGGTCACGGCGTGCCCGGTGCCGCCTCCGAAGAGGCCGGACAGCAGGAGCCGCTGGGCGACGGAGGTGTCCTGGTACTCGTCGAGGAGGACGACGCGGAACTCCTCGCGCAGCAGGGAGCCGACCTCCGGTCGGGTGGTGGCCAGCCGGGCGGAGAGGGCTATCTGGTCGCCGAAGTCGAACAGGTCGCGGGAGCGCTTGGCCGCGCGGTAGCGGACGACGAGCTCCAGCAGCTCCAGGCGGCCGCGGACCGCCTCGGGGGCCTTGCGCAGGTCCTCGTTGGTCAGCTTGGTGCCGGCGAGGACGTCGAGCAGCGCGGTGTCGTACGCGCGCAGCTCCTCCGGCTCGACCAGGTGCTCGGAGAGTTCCCCGTCGAGCGCGAGGAGGTCGCTGACCAGGTCGGGGACGGACTTGGTGAGGGCGGGGTAGGGGCCGGGGGCCTCGCGGAGCACCTTCGCGGCGAGCTGGAAGCGGGTGGCGTCGGCGAGGAGGCGGGCGCTGGGTTCCAGGCCGATGCGCAGGCCGTGGTCCTTGAGGAGCTGGCCGGCGAAGGCGTGGTACGTGGAGATGCGGGGCTCGCCGCCGGCCGCGCCGGGGTCGGCGGGGGAAGGGTCCGGGTCGGTGACGCCGGCCCGCTCCAGGGCTTTGCGTACGCGTTCGGCGAGTTCACCGGCGGCCTTGTTGGTGAAGGTGAGGCCGAGGACCTGTTCGGGGGCGACGGCGCCGGTGCCGACGAGCCAGACGACGCGGGCGGCCATCACGGTCGTCTTGCCGGAGCCGGCGCCGGCGACGATGACCTGGGGGGCGGGCGGGGCGGTGACGCAGGCCAGCTGTTCGGGCGTGAAGGGGATCCCGAGGAGCTCCTTGAGCTGCTCGGGATCGTCGAGGACGGGGGCGCGCCCAGACGCGTACGCGGTCACCTCAAAAGGCTAGCCGCCCGCGCCGACACTCCCGGCCGCCGTCTCATTCCACGGTCTGGCGGCCCTCGGGGAGGGCGCTGCAGGAGCTGCGGAAGGAGCAGCGCTTGCAGTGTTCACCGGTGGCGGGTGCGAAGCGTTCGTCCAGGACCCGGCCGGCGGCGGTGGCCAGCAGGTCGCCGACCCACTCGCCCGAGCTGCCCGCCGGCAGCGCCTCCTGCGCCTGGATCTTGGGGACCTCGTCGCCGCCGTCGCGCTTCGCCGCGCCCTGGCGGAGCTGGACGAGCTCGGCGCCGCCGGGTTCGGGGCGCCGGCCGTCGAAGACGTCGTCGACGGCTCCCTCGCGGACGGCGAGCTGGTAGACGGCGAGCTGGGGGTGGCGGGCGACCTCGTCGCGGGTGGGGGCGCCCTTGCCGGTCTTGAAGTCGACGACGTACGCGCGGCCCTGCGGGTCGGCCTCGACGCGGTCCATGGAGCCGCGGACGCGGACGGCGTACTCGCCGGCGTCGAGGGTGACGTCGAAGTCGTGCTCGGTGGCGACGGCGGTGCGGCCGCCGCGGTCGGTGGTGTGCCAGCGCAGGAAGCGTTCCAGGGCGGCGCGGGCGTTGTCCTTCTCCTGGCGGGACTTCCAGGGGGCGTCGAAGGCGAGGGCGTCCCAGACGGAGTCGAGGCGCTCCATGAGGACGGCGAGGTCGGCGGGGGTGCGGCCGGAGGCGACCTCGTCGGCGAGGACGTGGACGACGTTGCCGAAGCCCTGGGCGGCGGTGGAGGGGGCGTCGGCCTTGACCTCGCGGCCCAGGAACCACTGGAGGGAGCAGGTGTTGGCGAGCTGGTCCAGGGCGCTGCCGGAGAGGGTGACGGGCCGGTCGCGGTCGCGGAGCGGGACGGCGGAGGCGGTGGGCTCGTACAGGCCCCACCAGCGCTGCGGGTGCGCGGCGGGGACCAGGGGGCGGTCCTCGTCGTCGGTGAGCGCGGCGAGCCGGGCCAGGCGCCGGGCGGCGGCGTCGCGCAGGGCGGGCGAGGCGTCGGGGTCGACGGTGGTGGCGCGGAGCTCGGCGACGAGCGCGGGGACGGCGAGGGGGCGGCGGGGGCGGCCGGTGACGTCCTTGGGGGTGACGCCGAGTTCGGTGAGGAAGCGGGAGGGCTGGTCGCCGTCCTCGGCGGGGGCCTTGACGGCGGTGACGACGAGACGGTGACGGGCGCGGGTGGCGGCGACGTAGAACAGCCGGCGCTCCTCGGCGAGGAGGGCGCCTGGGGTGAGGGGCTCGGCGAGGCCGTCGCGGCCGATGCGGTCGGCCTCCAGCAGGGAGCCGCGGCGGCGCAGGTCGGGCCAGATCCCCTCCTGGACGCCGGCGACGACGACGAGTCCCCACTCCAGGCCCTTGGAGCGGTGGGCGGTCATCAGGCGGACCGCGTCGGAGCCGACGGTCCTGCCGGTGAGGGTGTCGGCGGCGATGTCCTCGGCTTCGAGCTGCTCCAGGAAGTTGAGGGCGCCGCGGCCGCCGGTGCGTTCCTCGGCGCGGGCGGCGTTGTCGAAGAGGGCACAGACGGCGTCGAGGTCGCGGTCGGCGTTGCGGCCGGCGGGGCCGCCGCGGCGGGCCCGGCGTTCGAGGCGCTGCGGCCAGGGGGTGCCGTCCCAGAGGGTCCAGAGGGCCTCTTCGGCGGTGCCGCCGCCCTGGAGGAGCTCGCGGGCCTTGCGCAGGAGCAGGCCGAGGCGCTGCGCGCCGCGGGCGTAGGCGGGGTCGTGCGCGGTGAGGCGTTCGGGCTCGGCGAGGGCGCGGGCCAGCAGGACGTCGGAGGGCGCGGGTACGGCGACCCCGGCGGCCCGCTCCTCGTCGCGCAGGGCCCGCCCGAGGCGGCGCAGGTCGGCGGCGTCCATGCCGCCGAGCGGCGAGGTGAGCAGCTCGACGGCGGCCTCGACCCCCACCCACCCTTCGCCTCCGGCGGTCGCGGAAGTGGGGGCGGCCTCGGGGTGGTCCTGCCCGCCCGTCCCGGAGTCGCGAGCGGGCTCGCGCACGTCGGCGGCGCCTGCGGCGCCGGGGGCGGTTTCTGCGCCCGGGACGGGCAGTCCGGCCCCGGCGGGCCCGGACACGGCCGGGTCCGGGACGGCGGAGACCGACCCGTCGCCGCCCTCGGCAGCCGGGGCGACGATCGCCACGGCGGCCGCTCCGGGCTCAGCCGCGACGGCGGCCGGGACGGCGGCCGTCGCGGCAGCGGCCGGCGCGGTGTCGGTCTCGGACAGCGCGGGCTCAGCCGCCGACGGCGCGGGGGCGGTCGCGGCGGTGGGGGCGGCTTCGCCGGGGGCGGCGCCGGGGGCGGCCTCCGACCCGGAGAGGGCCGGCCCGGTGGTGGCCGGGGCGGGCTCAGCCGCCGGCGGCGCGGGGGCGGTCGGGAGGGTGGCGGCTTCGGCTGTGGTGCGGAGGGCCGTCAGGAGGGGGGCTATCGCCGGTTCGTGGCGCAGGGCCGTCGCCGTGGCGTCCGTCTCCGCCGGGACGCCCGCCGCGATCAGGGCGCGGCGCATCGCCGGGAGGGTGCGGCCGCCCGAGCGGACCAGGACGGCCATGTCCCGCCAGGGGACGCCGTCCTCCAGGTGGGCCCGGCGCAGCAGGTCGGCGATGTTGTCCAGTTCGGCGCCGGCGGTGGGGTACGTGTACACCTCGACCCGGCCGCCGTCCCGCGCGGGGGCGAGGTCGCGGTGGGCCCGTACGGCGGCGGCCGGCAGACGCGGGACGGGCATGCGGGTGGTCAGCAGGCGGGTGGCGGCCAGGAGGTTCGCACCGGAGCGGCGGCCCGTGGTGAGGGCGCGGACCCGCGCGCCGGGGAAGGAGGTCTCGAAGTCGAGGGTGTTGTTGATGTCGGCGCCCCGGAAGGCGTAGATCGACTGGTCCGGGTCGCCGAAGGCGACGAGCGTGCCCGCCGGGCCGTTCAGCGCGCGCAGCAGCCGCAGCTGGGAGGCGTCCGTGTCCTGGTACTCGTCCACGTAGATCACGTCGTAGGAGGAGGACAGGGACGGGGTCTCCTCGGCGAGGAGGACGGCGCGGTGGACGAGCTCGGCGTAGTCCAGGGAGCCCTGGAGGTCCAGGACGTCGAGGTACTCGGAGAGGAAGGCGGCCGCCGCCTTCCAGTCGGGGCGGCCGATGCGGTCGGCGAAGGCGGCGAGGGCGCGCGGGCCCAGGCCCAGCTCGCGGGCGCGGGCCAGGACGGCGCGCACCTCGTCGGCGAAGCCGCGCGTGGTCAGCGCGGCCCGCAGGTCCTCGGGCCAGCGGATGGAGCGCAGCCGGCGCTGGCCCTCCAGCAGGGTGCGGACCATCACGTCCTGCTCGGGTCCGGACAGCAGGCGCAGCGGGTCCGCGAAGAGTTCGTGGTCCTGGTGGGCGCGGACCAGGCCGTAGCAGAAGGAGTGGAAGGTGGTGGCCTGCGGGGCGCGGGCGCCGCCGAGCCGCAGGGCGGCGCGGTCGCGCAGTTCGACGGCGGCCTTGCGGCTGAAGGTGAGGATCAGGATGCGGGCGGGGTCCGTCCCGGCCTCGACGCGGGCGGCGGCCGCCTCGACGAGGGTGGTGGTCTTGCCGGTGCCGGGGCCGGCGAGGACGAGCAGGGGTCCGCCGGTGTGATCAACCACCGCCCGCTGGGCCGCGTCCAGAACAGGGGGGGCCACCTGCCGCGGGCCGGTGCGCACCAGGCGGTACGCGTCGGGCGTACGCGTACGCCGCTCCGTGCGGCCGGGAGGAGAGGTGATCACGTGGGGTGCCGGTCCTGGTGGGTCTGCGGGTGCTGTCAGCGGGACGGCGGGCGCGGGCGCCGCAGCCGAAGAGGCAACGCTACGGCAACCGGCGGGGCCGCCGCAGTCCCTCCCGGCGGGACCGGGCGTCGCCCCGGGGAGCCCGCGGGCCGTCCCCCGTACGGGCCTCCGGGTGCCCGTCCGGATTCCGGATGGCCGAAGCTGTCAGATGTGACCCTCGTCGCCTCCGGCGTCCTCCCCGCGCCCGTCCCAGCGTGCCCGCCGCATCGCCAGCCGCGGCTCGCCGGAGGGGGTCTCGCGCAGCGGGGTGCCCTCGGCGCGGTAGTGCTCCAGGGCGCGCCGCTCGTGGCCGGGCAGGGGTACGCCGTCCGCGCGCACCACCCGCCACCAGGGCACGGCTCCCCCGTACAGGGCCATGACGCGCCCGACTTGGCGGGGTCCGCCCTCGCCGAGCCACTCGGCGACGTCCCCGTACGTCATCACCCGGCCGGGCGGAATCCGCTCGGCCACCTCCAGTACCCGCTCCGCGTACGCGGGCAGTTCTCCGCTCATTCGGCCCATGGTGCCGGATGCCGCGGGCCCCTCGCCGGAAGCTTCGGTTCCATACCGGCGCGCACCCTGATGCCCCGCGGGGGCGCCCGTCCGTGCCACCATCTTCCGGGCGGTGACTGGTGATACGTGATCAAGAAGAGACGGAAGTGACGGCGAAGGAGCGGGGTGTGAGCCCTCCGGACGGCGCGGGAGCGGGCGAGGGTGCCCGCCCGCACGACGACGCGCCCGACGGGGATGCCACACGCCCCGGGGAGCCCGCCGCGGACGCCGGCGGGGACGCGCACGCGCGGCCCCGCCCGCACGACCCGCACCCCGACGACCCGCCCGGCCACACCCCGACGGCGGCGGACACCGTGGAGGTGGACGAGCCGCTGCTCGCCGCCCGCGTGCACCGCCCCTCCGACCTCGTACGCCTCCTCGTCGGCATCCTCGGCATCGCCGTCGTGCTCGGCATCGCCGCCTTCGCGCACGGTACGACGGTGGGCCTGGAGGCCGACATCAGCAAGGGCACCGGCCAGGCGCCCGACGTGCTGATCAAGGTCGCGGGGCTGGTGTCGAGCATCGCCGTGCTCCTGGTCCCCGTCGCCTTCGCCATCGAGCGGCTGATCAAACGCGACGGGCTGCGCATCGCCGACGGCGTCCTCGCCGCCGTCCTCGCGCACGGGGTGACCCTCGCCACCGACCTGTGGGTCTCCCAGGGCGCCGCCGACACCATCCAGGAGGCGCTGACCCGCGCCGCCGGCGACGGGGCCCTCACCGACCCGGTGCACGGGTACCTCGCGCCCGTGATCGCGTACATGACCGCCGTCGGGATGACGCGGCGGCCGCGCTGGCGGGTCGCGCTGTGGGTGGTGCTGCTGCTGGACGCCTTCGCGATGCTGGTCGGCGGGTACACCACGCCCTTCTCGATCATCCTGACCGTGCTGATCGGCTGGAGCGTCGCGTACGGGACCCTGTACGCGGTCGGCTCGCCGAACGTCCGCCCCACCGGGCAGCACCTCCTCGCCGGACTGCGCCGGGTCGGCTTCCAGCCGGTCAGCGCGATGCGCGCGGAGGCCCCCGACGGGGACACCGCCGAGACCGGCGACCGGGGCCGGCGCTACCACGTCACGCTGGAGGACGGCCCGCCGCTGGACGTCACCGTCGTGGACCGCGAGCAGCAGGCGCAGGGGTTCTTCTACCGGGTCTGGCGGCGGCTGACCCTGCGCGGGATCACCACCCGGCGCAGCATCCAGTCGCTGCGCCAGGCCCTGGAGCAGGAGGCCCTGCTCGCGTACGCGGCGATCGCGGCCGGGGCGAACGCCCCGAAGCTGATCGCCACCTCCGAGCTGGGCCCGGACGCCGTGATGCTCGTCTACGAGCACCTGGGCGGGCGCACCCTCGACGCCCTCCCCGACGAGGAGATCACCGACGAGCTGAGCCGCAACGCGTGGGAGCAGGTACGGGCCCTCCAGTCGCGCCGGATCGCGCACCGCCGGCTCACCGGGGACGCGTTGGTGGTGGATCGTTCCGGCAAGGTCGTCCTCACGGACCTGCGGGGCGGCGAGATCGCGGCCGGTGACCTCGTGCTGCGGATGGACGTCGCGCAGCTGCTGACCACCCTCGGCCTGCGGGTCGGCGCGGAGCGGTCGGTGGCCTCGGCGGTGTCGGTGCTGGGGCCGGACACGGTCGCGGACTGCCTGCCGCTGCTCCAGCCGATCGCGCTGAGCCGCTCCACCCGGGCCACGCTGCGCCGGCTGGCCCGGGAGCGGGCCGACCGGCAGCGGGAGGCCGTACTGGAGTCCTCGCGGGCGGCGAAGGCGGCCCGGGAGGCGGCTTCCGGGACGGGCGTGGCCTCGGGGACCTCGGCGGCGGCGGAGCGCAAGGCGGAGAAGAAGGCGCTGGACGACGCGCTGGAGGGGGCCCGGGAGGAGGACCTGCTCAGCCAGATCCGCAAGCAGGTGCTGCTGATCCGCCCCCAGGCCCCGGTGGAGCCGGCCCGGCTGGAGCGGATCCGGCCGCGGACGCTGGTGTCGTTCATCGCGGGCGCCTTCGGCGCGTACTTCCTGCTCACGCAGCTGGCCCACGTGGACTTCGCGACGATCGTCGGCGAGGCGCAGTGGGGCTGGGTGGGGGCCGCGCTGGCCTTCTCGGCGCTCACGTACGTGGCGGCGGCGATGAGCCTGCTGGGCTTCGTGCCCGAGCGGGTGTCCTTCCTGCGGACGGTGATCGCGCAGGTGGCGGGCTCCTTCGTGAAGCTGGTCGCCCCGGCGGCGGTCGGCGGGGTCGCGCTGAACACGCGGTTCCTCCAGCGGGCGGGGGTGCGGCCGGGGCTGGCGGTGGCGAGCGTGGGTGCCTCGCAGCTGTTCGGGCTGGCCAGCCACATCCTGCTGCTGCTGTCGTTCGGCTATCTGACGGGGACCGAGAAGACCCCGGAGATGACCCCGTCGAGGACGGTCATCGCGGGTCTGCTGACGGTGGCGGTGCTGGTGCTGGTGGTCACGGCGGTGCCGTTCCTGCGGAAGTTCGTGGTGACGCGGGTGCGGGCGCTGTTCGCCGGTGTGGTGCCGCGCATGCTGGACGTGCTCCAGCGGCCGCAGAAGCTGCTGACGGGCATCGGCGGGATGCTGCTGCTGACGGGCTGCTTCGTGATGTGCCTGGACGCCTCGATCCGCGCCTTCGGGGGCGGGGCGGCGCTGAGCTACGCGAGCATCGCGGTGGTCTTCCTCGCGGGCAACGCCCTGGGCTCGGCGGCGCCGACGCCCGGCGGCATCGGTGCGGTGGAGACGACGCTGACGCTGGGTCTGATCGCGGCCGGGCTGGAGAAGGAGGTCGCCATCTCCGCGGTGCTGCTGTTCCGGTTGATGACGTTCTGGCTGCCGGTGCTGCCGGGCTGGATCTCGTTCAATTACCTGACGCGCAAGGAAGCCATTTAGCTCCGCGGGTTTTCCGGGTCCGGGCGCTGCGCGCCCGGTGCGCTCAAACGCCGCGCGGGCTGGAATGTCGCTGCGCCGAAATCCAGCCCCGCCCGGGGGCCCCGCGCGGCGGCCCCGCTCAGAAGGTCAGCAGCAGGGTCGTCAGCAGGGCCGCCGAGAGGGCCAGTTCCAGTGCGCCGACCTTCGCGGGGCGCAGCCCGCGGCCCGGGAGGAGGACCGCTCGGGCCAGGCAGGCCGCGAAGACCGGGACCAGCCAGGGCGAGAGGAAAGCCGCCAGCGCCAGCGCCACCGCGTGGTAGGCCACCGACCCCCGCCGGTACGCCGCCGACCTCCGCTCCCGGATCATCGTCTTCACGTACGGCACCGTCCCCGCGAAGTACAGCAGGCAGGCCGCCCCCGCCCGCCAGGACCCGCCGGGGCCCAGGCCCCCCAGCCACGCCGCGACCGGCAGCATCCCGCAGGCCGGGACCACCGCCGCCAGGCCGTTGACCAGGGCGCGCTCCCGGCCCCGCCACGCGTACCGGGTGTTGACCGCCACGAACGGCAGGGCGGCCGCGGCCGCGAGCAGGAGCCAGGGGTGGACGTACGCCAGGGGCAGGCCGAACGCCCCCGCCGCCGCACCGCACACCACCGCCGGGACCCCGTGCCGCCGCGCCGACCGCAGGCCGCGCGCGTGCAGCCGGAGCCACTGCTGGCCGTGGAAGGCCGCCGCGTACCCCGCCAGCCAGGCCGCGAACAGCGCCGCGTGCGCCCACCCCGGGTGCGGGGAGAGGAACGTCCCCGCCAGGAAGGGCACCGCCAGCATGGCCCACGCCCCGTGCTGGTCGGGTATCCAGCGGTAGGTCATGTCCGTCGCCTTTCCCGAAAGTGGAATTCCGGCGCGTAATTCAGCGGCGCCGGCACGCAGTTGGGGTCACTCCAGCTTCGCACCCACTCGGCCCCCGAAAGACCGGAAAGAGGTCACGGGCAATGGGGACCTTTGTCACCGGGTTCCGCTTTCCGCCGGGCGTAGCGTCGGATACGGGCCGGAAATCGACCCTCCCCATCCCCCTGTTTTCCGCCCTGGAGGTCGTCTTGGACGCGCGTCAGGAGAGTCCCTTCCGTTCCCTCGCCGTCGAGGGTGCCCGGCGCGCCGGTGGTTTCTTCACCGACACCGAGGTCTCCGAGGACCTCCGCACCGTCCACCGCACGGGCGGGCGGGCCGCCGAGGCCTTCTACCGGGACCGGTGGAGCCACGACAAGGTCGTGTACTCGACGCACGGCGTGAACTGCACCGGTTCGTGCCGCTGGAAGGTCTTCGTCAAGGACGGGATCATCACCTGGGAGACCCAGGCCACCGACTACCCCTCCGTGGGCCCGGACCGCCCCGAGTACGAGCCCCGCGGCTGCCCGCGCGGTGCCTCGTTCTCCTGGTACTCGTACTCGCCGACCCGCGTGCGCTACCCGTACGTGCGCGGGACGCTGCTGGAGATGTACCGGGAGGCGAAGGCCCGGCTGAAGGACCCCGTGCTGGCCTGGGCCGACGTCCAGGCCGATCCGGAGCGCCGCCGCCGCTACCAGAAGGCCCGCGGCAAGGGCGGGCTGGTGCGGGCCACCTGGGAGGAGGCGACCGAGCTGGTCGCCGCCGCGCACGTGCACACCATCAAGGAGCACGGCCCGGACCGGGTCGCCGGCTTCTCCCCCATCCCCGCGATGTCGATGGCCTCGCACGCCGCCGGCGCCCGCTTCCACTCCCTCATCGGCGCGCCGATGCTCAGCTTCTACGACTGGTACGCCGACCTGCCCGTGGCCTCCCCGCAGGTGTTCGGCGACCAGACCGACGTACCCGAGTCCGGTGACTGGTGGGACGCCGCGTACCTGATGATGTGGGGCTCGAACGTCCCCGTCACCCGCACCCCCGACGCACACTGGATGGCGGAGGCGCGCTACCGCGGGCAGAAGGTCGTGGCCGTCTCCCCGGACTACGCCGACAACACCAAGTTCGCCGACGAATGGATGCACCCCCACCCCGGGACGGACGGCGCGCTGGCCCTCGCGATGGGGCACGTCATCCTCAAGGAGTTCTTCGTCGAGGAGCAGACCCCCTTCTTCACCGATTACGTCCGCGCGTACACCGACCTCCCCTTCCTGGTGTCCCTGCGCGAAACGGCGGAGGGCCTGGTTCCGGGGAAGTTCGTCACCGCCGCCGACCTGGGCGTGGAGACCGAGAACGCGCGCTGGAAGACGGTCCTCGTCGACGACGTGACCGGTGAGCCGGTCGTGCCGAACGGGACCCTCGGCCACCGCTGGGGCGAGAACGAGAAGCCGGAGTGGAACCTCGACCTCGGCGACACCGTGCCCCGCCTCACGCTCCTGGACGAGGGTGAGGCCGCCGAGGTCGTGCTGCCCCGGTTCGAGGACGACGAGCGCGGCGGGACCGTCCGCCGCGGGGTGCCCGTGCGCCGCCTCGGCGACCGGCTCGTCACCACCGTCTTCGACCTGATGCTGGCCCAGTACGGGGTCCCGCGCGCGGGCCTGCCCGGCACCTGGCCGGCCGGGTACGAGGACGCGTCCCAGCCCGGCACCCCCGGCTGGCAGGAGTCGCTGACCTCCGTGCCCGCCGCCCAGGCGGTGCGCGTGGCACGGGAGTTCGCGCGGACCGCCGAGCAGTCGCAGGGCCGCTGCATGATCCTGATGGGCGCCGGCACCAACCACTGGTTCCACTCCGAGACCATCTACCGCGCCTTCCTCGCCCTGCTCACCCTCACCGGCTGCCAGGGCCGCAACGGCGGCGGCTGGGGCCACTACGTCGGACAGGAGAAGTGCCGGCCGGTGACCGGCTGGGCCACCCTCGCCGCCGCCTCCGACTGGTCGCGCCCGCCGCGCCAGATGATCGGCGCCGCCTGGTTCTACCTGCACACCGGCCAGTGGCGGTACGACACCCTGCCCGCCGGGGCGCTGGCCTCCCCGCTCGGCACCGGCGCCTTCGAGGGCATGAGCGGGGCGGACTGCCTGGCCGCGAGCGCCCGGATGGGCTGGATGCCGTCCTACCCGACCTTCGACCGCAACCCCCTCGACCTGGGCGAGGGGGAGGACCCGGTGGGCGAGGCCGTCCGCGCGCTGAAGGACGGCACGCTCGGCTTCGCCGGCGAGGACCCGGACGCCCCGCGCAACTGGCCGCGCGTGCTGAACGTCTGGCGGGCCAACCTGCTGGGCTCCAGCTCCAAGGGCAACGAGTACTTCCTCAAGCACCTCCTCGGCACCCACTCCAACCTCCCCGAGGACGGCCCCCGCTGCACCCCGAGGGACGTCGCCTACCGGGAGGAGGACGTGGAGGGCAAGCTCGACCTGCTGACCACCATGGACTTCCGGATGACGTCCACGACCCTGCTGTCGGACGTGGTGTTCCCCGCGGCCACCTGGTACGAGAAGCACGACCTGTCCTCCACGGACATGCACCCCTTCCTGCACGCCTTCACCCCGGCCGTGGACCCGCCCTGGCAGGCCCGCTCCGACTACGACGCCTTCCGGGGCCTGGCCGAGCGCTTCGGGGAGCTGGCCCGCACCCACCTGGGGGTGCGCCGGGACCTGGTGGCCACCGCCCTCCAGCACGACACCCCGGGCGGTGAGATGGCCCAGCCGGGCGGGGTGGCGCTGGACTGGTCGAAGGGCGAGTGCGAGCCCGTACCCGGCCGGACCATGTACGGCCTGACGGTCGTCGAGCGGGACTACGGGGCGGTGGGCGAGAAGTTCACCGCGCTGGGCCCGCTCGTGGACACCCTCGGGGTGACGACCAAGGCCATCACCTTCGACGTCGCGGAGGAGGTCGCCCACCTCGGCGCGAAGAACGGCACCGTCCGCGCGGGCGCCGCCGCCGGCCGGCCCCGCCTGGAGACCGCCCGGCAGGCCTGCGAGGCGATCCTCTCCCTCTCCGGCACCAGCAACGGCCGCCTGGCCGTCCAGGGCTTCGAGACCCTGGAGAAGAAGGTGGGCACGCACATGGCCCACCTGGCCGCCGAGGCCGAGGGCAAGCGGATCTCCTTCGCCGACACCCAGGCCCGCCCCGTCCCGGTGATCACCTCGCCGGAGTGGTCGGGCTCGGAGTCCGGCGGCCGCCGCTACACCGCCTTCACCGTCAACACCGAGCACCTCAAGCCCTGGCACACCCTCACCGGCCGCCAGCACTTCTTCCTCGACCACGACTGGCTGCACGAGGTCGGCGAGTCCCTCCCGGTCTACAAGCCGCCGCTGGACATGCACCGGCTGTACGGGGAACCCCGGATCGGGCCGGTGGACGAGAAGACCGTCGCCGTCCGCTACCTCACCCCGCACAACAAGTGGGCCATCCACAGCCAGTACCAGGACAACCTGTACATGATGACGCTGGGGCGCGGCGGCCAGACGGTGTGGATGTCCCCGCAGGACGCCGAGGCGATCGGCGTCCGCGACAACGACTGGATCGAGGCCGTCAACCGCAACGGCGTGGTCACCGCCCGCGCGATCGTCTCCCACAAGATGCCGCCCGGCACGGTCTACATGAACCACGCGCAGGAGCGCACGGTCGGCGTCCCGAAGACCGAGAAGACGGGCCGCCGCGGCGGCATCCACAACTCGCTGACCCGGGTGATGCTCAAGCCCACCCACCTCATCGGCGGCTACGCCCAGCTGACCTGGGCCTTCAACTACCTCGGCCCGACCGGCAACCAGCGCGACGAGGTGACGGTCATCCGCCGCCGCGACCAGAAGGTGGAGTACTAGACAGATGCGCGTCATGGCACAGGTCGCGATGGTCATGAACCTCGACAAGTGCATCGGCTGCCACACCTGCTCGGTCACCTGCAAGCAGGCGTGGACCAACCGGCAGGGCACCGAGTACGTCTGGTTCAACAACGTCGAGACCCTCCCCGGCCAGGGCTACCCCCGCCGCTGGGAGGACCAGGACAAGTGGAAGGGCGGCTGGGAGCGCACCCGCTCGGGCCGGCTGCGGCTGCGGGCCGGCGGCCGGCTCCAGAAGCTCGGCGGGATCTTCGCCAACCCCCACCTCCCCGAGATCGGCGACTACTACCAGCCCTGGACCTACGAGTACAAGAACCTCACCGAGGCCCCGGCGGGCGAGGACCTGCCCACCGCCCGCCCCGTCTCCCAACTCACCGGCGAACCCCTCGACACCGTCGAGTGGGGTCCGAACTGGGACGACAACCTCGGCGGCGCCCCCGAGCACGCCGCGAAGGACCCCGTCGTGGAGAAGATCCGCGAGGAGGTCGGGGAGCGGATCCGCTTCGAGTTCGAGCAGAGCTTCATGTTCTACCTCCCCCGGATCTGCGAGCACTGCCTCAACCCGGCCTGCGTCTCCTCCTGTCCGTCCGGCGCGATGTACAAGCGGGAGGAGGACGGCATCGTCCTCGTCGACCAGGACCGCTGCCGGGGCTGGCGGATGTGCGTGACCGGCTGCCCGTACAAGAAGGTGTACTTCAACCACAAGACCGGCAAGGCCGAGAAGTGCACCTTCTGCTTCCCGCGCGTCGAGGTCGGCATGCCGACCGTCTGCTCGGAGACCTGCGTCGGCCGCATGCGCTACCTCGGCGTGATGCTCTACGACGCCGACCGGGTCGCCGGGGCCGCCGCCGTCGCCGACGAGCAGGACCTCTACCCCGCCCAGCTCGAATGCTTCCTCGACCCGGCCGACCCCGCCGTGATCGCGGCGGCCCGCGCGTCCGGGATCACCGACGAGTGGCTCGACGCCGCCCGCCGCTCCCCCGTGTACGACCTGATCGCCACCTACCAGGTCGCCCTCCCGCTCCACCCGGAGTACCGGACGATGCCCATGGTCTGGTACGTGCCCCCGCTCTCCCCCGTCGTCGAGGCGGTCGCCGCCACCGGCAGGGACGGCGAGGACGCGGGCAACCTGTTCGGGGCCGTCGACGCGCTGCGCATCCCCGTCGAGTACCTCGCGGAGATCCTCACCGCCGGCGACACCTACGCCGTCGAGGCCGTACTGCGCCGGATGGCCGCGATGCGCGCCTACATGCGCCGGATCAACCTCGGCGAGCCGGCGGACGAGTCCGTCGCGGCGGCCGTCGGGCTCACCGGCGCCGAGCTGGACGACATGTTCCGGCTGCTGGCCGTCGCCAAGCAGGAGGACCGGTTCGTGATCCCCTCGGCCGCCCGCTCCGAGGCCGACGCCCTCGCCGCGTCGCACCCGCTGGAGGACGGCTGCCCCGTCGCCGGGGCCGAGGGCGGCCCGTCCCGCGTCATGCTCAACATCAGCCCCACGAGGAGGAGCGCATGACCCCCGAGGCCCTGGTGCGGCTGGTCGCGGGCTGCGTACTGCAGTACCCCGGAGACCGCTTCCACGACGAACTCCCGCGCCTGCGCGGGGCCCTGGCCGGCGCCCCCGCCGAACCGGCCGCGCTGCTCGGCGCCTTCCTCGACCACACCGAGACGCTGGGCCCGGTCGAGCTGTGCGCCGAGTACACCTCCACCTTCGACACCCGCAACCGCCGCTGCCTCTACCTCACGTGGTGGGCGGACGGGGACACCCGCCGCCGTGGCCTGTCGCTGGTCCGGCTCAAGCGGATCTACCGCGACTTCGGGCTGGAGTTCACCGGCGAGGAACTGCCCGACTTCCTGCCCGTCGCCCTGGAGTTCGCCGCGCTGCGCGAGGAGGCGGGCACCGAGCTGCTCCAGGAGCACCGGGCCGGGCTGGAGCTGCTGAGGCTCGCGCTCACCGAGTACGGATCCCCGTACGCGCGGGTGCTGGAGGCGGTCTGCACCACCCTGCCCGGCGCCTCCCCGCGGACGAAGGCGGAGGCCAAGGCCCTCGCGCGCGGCGGCCCGCCGCAGGAACTGGTGGGCTTCGGCTCCCCCCTCGAACCCTTCGACCCCCTCGAACCCCGCGGTCCCGGGGTGGACGTACCGGTCGACCTCCCCTGGCCGGCCACCCTCCCCGAAAGGCAGACGGCCTGATGGACCTCCTCCTGTGGGGCGTGTTCCCGTACGTCTCCGTCGCCCTGCTGCTCGCCGGCCTCGTCTGGCGCGCCCGCTACGACGCCTTCGGCTGGACCACCCACTCCTCCCAGCTGCACGAGTCCCGGCTGCTGCGCATCGGCTCACCGCTGTTCCACTTCGGCATGGCCTTCGTCGTCGCGGGGCACGTCGTCGGCCTGCTGATCCCGATGAGCTGGACCGACGCCGTCGGCCTCGACGACCACGCCTACCACCTGATGGCCGTCTCCACCGGCGCCGTCGCCGGCGTGGCCGCCGCCGCCGGGATCGGCGTCCTCGTCTGGCGCCGCCTGCGCACCCCCGCCGTCCGCAAGGCCCGCGTCCGCGGCGACCGGCTGATGTACGCGGTCCTGCTCGGCGCGCTGGCACTCGGCCTGACCGCGACGGTCCTCAACTCGACCGGGCAGACGGACGGCTACAACTACCGCGAGGGCGTCTCGGTCTGGTTCCGCGGCCTGTTCGCCCTCTCCCCCGACTACCGGCTGATGGCCGCCGCCCCGCTCGCCTTCCGGCTGCACGTCCTCTTCGGGTTCACCCTGTTCGCGCTGATCCCGTACTCGCGGCTGGTGCACATGTTCTCCGCGCCGCTGAAGTACCTCTTCCGCCCGTTCGTGGTCTACCGCCGGCGTGACCCCCGGCTGACGTCCAACCGTCCGGACCGGCGCGGCTGGGAGCGGGTCTCGTGAAGCCGGCCAGGGTCCTGCGCCGGCCCCGGCACCCCGTCTCCGAGCGGCCCTTCCTCGTCATCTGGGAGGCCACCCGGGCCTGTCCGCTGGCCTGCCTGCACTGCCGTGCCGAGGCGCGGACCGCCCGGCACCCCGAGGAGCTCGACGGGGCCGGCGCCCGCCGGGTGATGGACCAGGTGGCCGACTTCGGCCGGCCCGCACCACTGTTCGTGATCACCGGCGGGGACCCCTTCCAGCGGGCCGACCTCACCGAGCTCATCGCGTACGGGACCGCCCTGGGCCTGCGCGTCGCCGTCTCCCCCTCGGGCACCCCCACCCTCACCCCGGAGAGCCTGCGCGCGGTCCGCGACGCCGGGGCGGTGGCCGTCTCCCTCTCCCTGGACGGCTCCACGGCCGCCCGGCACGACGCCTTCCGGGGCGTGCCCGGGGTCTTCGAACGGACCCTGGAGGGCTGGCGGGCCGCCCGCGCGCTCGGCCTCAAGGTGCAGATCAACACCACGGCCAGCCGGGACGGCCTGGAGGACCTGGCCGACATCGCCGCGCTGGTGCGCCGCGAGGGCGCCATGCTGTGGTCGGCCTTCCTCCTGGTCCCCACGGGCCGCGCGCGGCGGCTGGACCCGCTGACCCCCGCGGCGATCGAGGACGTCCTGCACTTCCTCCACGACTGCGGCGCGGTCCTGGCCGTCAAGACCACCGAGGGCCACCACTTCCGCCGGGTCGCACTCCAGCGCGCCGTCCTCGACGCGCGCGGGGAGCACCCCGTCCTGGGACCGCTGTACGGGCGGCTGCACGCCCGCGCCGCGTCGGCCCGGCTCTTCGAGGGGGAGCGGCGGGCGGCGCGCCGGCCGCCGCTGGACGTCTCGTCGGGGCGCGGGTTCGTGTTCGTGTCCCACACCGGTGAGGTCCACCCCAGCGGCTTCCTGCCGGTGCCGGCGGGGAACGTCAAGAACCGCCCGCTGACGGAGATCTACCGGGGCTCCCCGCTGTTCACCGCCCTGCGGGACACCTCGCTGCTGGGCGGCCGGTGCGGGGCGTGCGAGTTCAAGCCGGTGTGCGGGGGGTCGCGGGCGCGGGCGTACGGGGCAGGCGGGGACGTGCTCGGGGAGGACCCGTACTGCGGGTACGAGCCGGGCTCCTTCCCGTACCAGGAGGAACTGCGGTCCCTGACGGGGGCCGGGAACGAAGCGGAGAGGGAGCTGTGAAGCCTTCGGTGATCGTGGTCGGCGGCGGGATCAGCGGTCTGGCGGCCGCCTGGGAGCTGCGCGACGAGGCGGACGTGACCGTCCTGGAGAGCGGCTCCCGGGTCGGCGGCAAGCTCCGCACCACCGCCTTCGCCGGGGTCCCGGTGGACGAGGGCGCCGAGTCCCTGATGGCGCTGCGCCCCGAGGCGGTCCGGCTGGCGCGGGAGGTGGGGCTGGGCGGGGAGCTGTGCGATCCCGCGGCCTCCCCCACCACCCTGTGGAGCGGCGGCGCGCTGCGCCCGCTGCCCGCCGGGCACGTCATGGGCGTGCCCGCCGACCCGGCCGCGCTGGCCGGTACGGGGCTGCTCTCGCCGGAGGGGGTGGAGCGGGCGGCCCGGGAGGCGGAGCTGCCCGCCGCGCCCCTGGCCGGGGACTGCTCGGTCGCCGCGTACCTCACGGACCGGTTCGGCCGGGAGGTGGTGGACCGGCTGGTCGAACCCCTGCTCGGCGGGGTCTACGCGGGCCGCGCCGACCTCCTCTCGCTGCGCGCCACGATGCCCCGCCTGGCGGCGATCGCCGAACACGGCACCCCCCTCCTCCCAACCCTGGCCCGCCTGCGGTCGGCCGGACCGGCCGGCCCGGCGCGGCCGGCGGCTGACGCCCCCGCCGCCGGGCCGGCCGGCACGACGCCCCCGGCGGGACCGGCCGTCGCCGTGCAGGGCGTCGTCGGCGGGACCGGGCGCTTCGCGCAGGCCGTCGCGGCGGCGTCGGGGGCGCGGATCCTCACCCGGACCACGGTGCGGGCGTTGTCCCCCGGCCCGTCCGGCCGCTGGCGCGTACGGGCCGACACCGCAGACGGGCCGCTGACGCTGACCGCCGACGCGGTCGTCCTGGCTCTGCCCGCGTTCGCCGCGGCCGAACTGCTGCTCCCGCACGCGCCGCTCGCCGGGGAGGAGCTCGCGGGGATCCCGCACGCCTCCACGGCCGTGATCACCCTGGCCTTCTCCCGCGCCCACGCGCAGCACCTCCCGGAGGGGAACGGCTTCCTCGTCCCGCCCGTGGACGGACGGACGCTGAAGGCGGCCTCCTTCCTGTCGAACAAATGGGCCTGGCTCGGGGCCGCCGCCCCGGACCTGTTCGTCCTGCGCGCCTCCGTCGGCCGGATCGGCGAGGAGGCCCCGCTGCGGCTGTCCGACCGCGACCTGGTCCGCCGCGCCGTCGGCGAACTGCACCGGGCGGCGGGCCCGCTGGGCGAACCGGTCGCGGCCCGGGTGACCCGCTGGGACCGGGGCCTGCCCCAGTACGGCGTCGGCCACCGGGACCGCGTCGCCCGCATCCGCGAGGCCGCCGCGAAGCTCCCCCGTCTCGGCCTGTGCGGGGCCGCCTACGAGGGCGTCGGCGTGGCCGCCTGCGTCGCCACGGGCCGCGCGGCGGCCCGCGAGGTCCTGGCGGCCGTCTGAGCCGCCGGGTCACCCGCCTGGACCGTCAGCGGGCGGAGGGCGGGCCGGGCGCACACGATGGGGGTATGCCGACGATCGCCCTGCGGACCGCCGCTGCCGCCGCCCTCGCCGCCGCGCTGCTCACCAGCAGCGCCTGTTCCGCCGGCGGCGGTACGAAGAAGGCCCCGGCCGGGGGCGCCGTGGAGGCGAAACCCCTGAAGTGGGGGGAGTGCGCCGCGCCCGACGCCGCCGAGGGCGGCGGGCAGGCCCCGCCCGCGGACTGGCAGTGCGCCACCCTCGACGTCCCGCTCGACTACGCCGAGCCCGAGGGGGAGACGATCCCCCTCGCCCTGATCCGGGCGAAGGCGAGGAACCCGAAGGAACGGCTCGGGTCCCTCGTCTTCAACTTCGGCGGCCCGGGCGGCTCCGGGATCACCACCCTGCCCGGCGCCGCGAAGGACTACGCGACCCTGCGCACCCGGTACGACCTGGTGAGCTTCGACCCGCGCGGGGTCGGCCGCAGCGCCCCCGTGCTGTGCGAGAACGACAAGCAGCTGGACGCGTACTACGCCCAGGACTCCTCCCCCGCCACCCCCGAGCAGGAGAAGGCGTTCACCGACGGCCTGCGCACCTACCAACAGGCCTGCCGGACCAGATCCGGCAAGGTGCTGCCGTACGTGGGCACCGAGAACGCCGCCCGGGACCTCGACCGGATCCGCCAGGCCCTCGGCGACCCGAAGCTCCACTACTTCGGCATCTCCTACGGCACCGAACTCGGCGGGGTCTACGCGCACCTGTTCCCGAAGAACGTCGGCCGGGCCGTCTTCGACGCGGTCGTGGACCCGACCAAGGACTCCGAGCAGGGTGCGCTCGGCCAGGCGAAGGGCTTCCAGCTGGCCCTCGGCAACTGGGCGCAGGACTGCGTGAACCGGGGTGACCAGTGCCGGCTCCAGGGCAGTACGGCCAAGGAGATCGAGGAGAACATCGTCAAGCTCCAGAAGCAGCTGGCGGCCAAGCCCATCCCCGGCACGGGCGACCGGATGCTGACCGAGACGATGGCGACGAACGGCATCGCGCAGGCCCTGTACTCCAAGGAGCTGTGGCCGCTGCTGGAGCAGGGCCTGGACGAGGCCGAGGGCGGGCAGGGGCAGCTGCTGATGGCCCTGTCCGACCTCCTCAACGGACGGGACCAGCAGGGCCGTTACAGCAACATCGGCGCCGCCAACACGGCCATCAACTGCGCCGACTCCAAGGACCGCTACAGCCTGGAGGAGACCAAGGCGAAGCTGCCGGAGTTCCGCAAGGCCTCCCCGGTCTTCGGGGACTTCCTGGGCTGGGCGCTGATGAGCTGCACGGGCTGGCCGGTGGCCGGAGCCTGGCAGACCCCGGACGTCTCCGCGCCCGGGTCGGCGCCGATCCTGGTGGTCGGCAACACCGGCGACCCGGCGACCCCGTACGAGGGCGCGCGGAAGATGGTGGAGCGGCTGGGCAAGGGCGTGGGCGTGGAGCTCACGTTCAAGGGGCAGGGACACGGCGCCTACAACAGCGGCGACCCCTGCGTGCAGCGGGTGGTGAACGCCTACCTGCTGGACGGGAAGGTGCCGGCGGCGAACACGGTGTGCACCCCCGGGACGGGGAACGACGAAGGGGCCGTACCGCCGAGCGGTACGACCCCTCCGGGGCAGGCCTAGTAGACCGGCTTCTCGGGCTCGATCTGGTGGACCCAGCCGATCACGCCGCCGCCGACGTGGACGGCGTCGGAGAAGCCCGCGCTCTTGAGGACCGCGAGGACTTCCGCACTGCGGACACCCGTCTTGCAGTGCAAGACGATCCGCTTGTCCTGCGGGAGGTCCTGGAGGGCGGTGCCCATCAGGAACTCGCCCTTGGGGATCAGCTTCGCGCCGGGGATCGAGACGATCTCGTACTCGTTGACCTCACGGACGTCGATGATCTCGATCGGCTCGTCGGCGTCGATCCACTCCTTGAGCTGCTTGGGAGTGATCGTGGAGCCGGCGGCGGCCTCCTGGGCCTCCTCCGAGACGACGCCGCAGAAGGCCTCGTAGTCGATGAGCTCCTTGACGGTCGCGTTCGGACCGCAGACCGCGCAGTCGGGGTCCTTGCGGACCTTGACCTGGCGGTACTGCATCTCCAGGGCGTCGTAGATCATCAGGCGGCCGACGAGCGGCTCGCCGACGCCGGTGAGGACCTTGATGGCCTCGGTGACCTGGATGGAGCCGATGGACGCGCAGAGCACGCCCAGGACGCCGCCCTCGGCGCAGCTCGGGACCATGCCCGGCGGCGGGGGCTCCGGGTAGAGGCAGCGGTAGCAGGGACCGTGCTCGGACCAGAAGACGGAGGCCTGGCCGTCGAAGCGGTAGATCGAGCCCCAGACGTACGGCTTGTTCAGCAGCACGCAGGCGTCGTTGACCAGGTAGCGCGTGGCGAAGTTGTCCGTGCCGTCGACGATGAGGTCGTACTGGCTGAAGATCTCCATCACGTTCTCGGCCTCGAGCCGCTCTTCGTGAAGGACCACGTTGACGTACGGGTTGATGCCCAGCACGCTGTCGCGGGCGGACTCGGCCTTGGAGCGGCCGATGTCCGACTGGCTGTGGATGATCTGGCGCTGCAGGTTCGACTCGTCGACCTCGTCGAACTCCACGATGCCCAGCGTGCCGACGCCGGCCGCTGCCAGGTACATGAGGGCGGGCGAGCCGAGGCCGCCCGCGCCCACGGCCAGCACCTTGGCGTTCTTCAGGCGCTTCTGGCCGTCCATCCCGACATCCGGGATGATCAGGTGGCGGGAGTACCGACGGACCTCGTCAACGGTGAGCTCAGCAGCTGGCTCGACCAGGGGTGGCAGCGACACGGGGACTCCGTAGATGGGTAAGTCTGAACGGTGGTTCTTCCCGTAACACTGCCACGCCCTTCTTCATTCCGAGACACCCGGTCCGATCCGTGAGACGAATTCGTCCCAGTACCCGGGCATCGACTCCCAGGGGTCCCGGTCGGGGGTGGCCCGCCGGTCGGTGAACCAGATGGTTCCGGCCCCCTGCCAGCGGGCGATGCGCACCGCCTCCTCCAGGTGCGTGCGGGGCACGCCGTGGACGAGGTGGCAGAACCGCTCGGGCGGATGGTCGGCCGTCCACTCCGCCACCTGCGACCAGCGGTAGTCGGCCCAGGCCCCGGAGAAGGTGACCAGCTGGTCGGCCGCCTCCAGGTAGCCCTCGCAGGGGTGGGTGCCGTGGCCGAGCACGATCCGCAGGTCCTCGCCGAGCCCGCGCAGGGCGTCGGTGAGCCGGCGGACCGCGGCGAGGTCGGCGCGGTCCGAGGGGGCCTCGGCCAGGTAGAAGCCGCCGACCCCGTACCAGTCGCGGAAGCGGTGGGCGTCGGAGACCAGCTCGCCGAAGGGCCGGTGGCCGCGCCGCAGGGCGAGGTGGCCGAGGACGGTGCCGCCCGCGCCGCGCAGCTTCCCGGCCGCCTCGGTGCAGTGCGGGTCGGGGCGCCCGCCGGGGCCGTCGGCGACGTTGAGCACGGCCCAGTGCAGCGGGGTGCCGGGGCGGGTCAGCTCGGCCCACTCGACCGGCGCGAGCAGCGGGTGCGCGTAGCCGGGGATGCCCAGGCCGAGGCGGCCGGACTCGGTGGCGGCGGGCGCCGTGGCCCCGGGCGGGGTGGTCAGATACGGCACGCGGCCTCCATCCAGATGTCCGCGAGGGACTCCTCCAGGTTGATCCGGGGCCGCCAGCCGAGCCGGTCCCGGGCGGTGCGGACGTCGGCCTGCTGCCAGGCGCCGCAGCCGTCGGGGTACGGGTAGGGCTGCGGGGCCCCGCCGGTCAGCTGCTCGGCGGTGGCCTCGGAGCGGGGCGAGCCGATGCCGGCGAGGCCCTGCGGGCGGCCGGGGTGGCCGTGCTGGGGGGTGTTGTGCGGTCCGCCGTGCGGGACGTCGAGCTCGTTCAGGGCGCCCCCGTACCCGGCGACCCGGGCGAGGACGGCCGCCGCGTCGCGCAGCCGGACCGCGCGGCCGGTGCCGATGTTGACGACGCCCTGGGCGGCGGACAGGGAGGCGGCGTGCACGGCGCGGGCCACGTCACGTACGTCGACGAAGTCGCGCTGTACGCCGAGCCCGCTGAGCTTGAGCTCCCCGTCCCCGGACTGCATGGCCCGCCGCATGGCCTCGGCGAGCCGGCCGAGCGGGGATCCGGCGGGGGTGCCGGGGCCGACGGGTGAGAACACCCGCAGGACGACGGCGTCCAGCCCGGAGCCGAGCACCAGCTCGGTGGCGGCGAGCTTGCTGACCCCGTACGGTCCGCCGGGTCTCGGGACGGCGTCCTCGGCCGTGGACGATCCGGGCTGGCTGGGCCCGTACTCGGCGGCGCAGCCGAGCTGGACGAGCCGGGCCCCGCAGCCGCTGCGGCGCAGGGACTCGCAGATGGTGGCGACGGCGACGGTGTTGTGGCGGGTGAGTTCGCGGGCCCCGCCCCGGGTGGCGCCCGCGCAGTTGATGACGACGCCGGGGTGGACGGCGTCCAGGAACCGGGTGAGGGCGCCGGGACTGCCGGTGGCGAGGTCGAAGCGGACGTCGGCGTCGTCGCCCCGGCCCAGCGCGGTGAGCTGGACGGCGGGGTCGGCGAGCAGGCGGTCCGCGACGTAGCGGCCGAGGTAACCGTTGGCTCCGATCAGCAGCACCCTCATCGTGCGGCCCCTCGGTTGGCTGGCTGGCCGGTCATCCTGTTTCTCCTTGGGTGGGTGGGGTCGGTCATAGGGGTACGGCGCTCAGGTGCGCGCGTGTGCGGAGGCACGGGACAGCGCGAGGAAGGCGTGTACGAGGAGTCCCGCGACGGCCGCGTACACCGCGGCCGGGACGGGGACCAGGGCGAGCGCCAGGGCCGCGGCCACCGGCGCGCGGTGGGCGCCGTGGCCGAGGAGGAGCCGGGCCAGGAACAGCAGCACCGCGAGCGGTACGGCCGTGGCCGGGGCGGCTCCGACGAGCGCGGCGGCCCCCGTGGCGGCCGCGGTGGACAGCAGGACCGCTCCGGCCAGCGGGGGCCGGGCCCGGGCGGCGAACTCGTCGAGGGCCCGGCTCCCGGCGAGCCGGCGCCGGGCGCGGGCGGCGTAGAGGACGGCGGTGAGGTGGCCGGGGGCCACGGCCAGGGCGAGGGCCGCGCCGAGGGCGGGGCCGTGCCGGTGAGCGGCCCAGCCGGCGGCGGCCGCCGCGAGCAGGTGGGCGGTGAGGGGGAACCGGCCCCCGGCGGCCCGCCCGGGCCACACGAGCGCGGCGGCGGCGAGCAGCCCCGCGAGGAGCCCGGCCCCCGGCATCCCGGTGGCGGCCGCCGCGCAGCCGAGGGCGCCGGGCAGCAGCGCGCACCCGAACCGGCGCACCACCGCCCGGCCCCCCGTGGCGGCGGGGGCGGGCCCGTCGGCCGGCTCCTCGCCGCGCGGGGTCCGCGCGTAGAGCTCCTCGGCGAGCGAGAACACGTCCCGGTGCCGGAACCGCGCGGCGGTCCGGTCACTGATCCCGCACGCCTCCAGCCCGGCGGCGACCTCCAGCGCGTCGACGGCCCGCTCACAGAGCTCCCGGTGCCGGTGCAGCAGTGCTTTCACCGGATCCCCACCCCGCCGGCCGACGGCCACCGCCCTCGGGGCACCCGCGTCCGCAGCCGGCCCGGACCCGGCCCCGCCGGCGACCGAGGCGCCCGGGGGCAGCGGCGCCGCACCGGCTCCGCCGGCTCCGGCCCCGCCGGCGACCGAGGCGCCGGGGGCACCCCCAGCGGTGGCCGGCGGAGGGTCCGGGGGCAGCACCCCCGGCAACGGCGCCGCACCCGCGACGTCCGACGTCGTCATACCGTCGCCCCCTCGGCCCCGGCACGGTCGGCTCGGGACGGCTCGGCGGCGGTCCAGGTCGGCGTCGTCCAGTGCCCCGGCACCACGGCCTCCGCCGGCCGGGCGAACGGAACCTCCCCATCCGCCCGGGCGGAGCCCCTGGCCAGCAGCCATAGATAGCTCTCCCGGAAGGCGGACACGTTCTGCTCCACCGTGAACAGCTCCAGCGCCCGCGCCCGCGCCGCCGCCCCCAGCCGCTGGGCCCGCTCCGGGTCCCCCAGCAGGGCCACGCACGCGTCGGCCAGGGCACGCGGGTTGCGCGGGGGTACGACGAGACCGGTGCCGCCGATGACCTCGCAGACGGCCCCGACGTCCGTGGACACCGTGGCCCGGCCGCACAGCATCGCCTCGACGAGGGTGATGGGGAACCCCTCGATCACCGACGACAGCAGCACGATCCGCCCGGCGGCGTACGCGTCGGCCACCGAGGGCGCCTCGGGCCCGCCGACCTCGTCGAAGCCGACGGGGTTCTCCCCCACCGTCCGCGCGTCGGCGGCCTCGTCGGGGAAGAGCTGCGCCGCCAGCGAGCGGCAGTCGGCCAGGTAGCCGGGCGCGGCGGCCGTGGCGAAGATCCGCAGCCGGGTGCGCGGGGCGGCCCGGCGGACCTCCGCGAAGGCGTGCAGCAGGCCGATCAGGTCCTTGGCCGGCTCCACCCGCCCGACCCACACCAGGGTGTCGGGGTCCCCGCAGCCGGTGTCCTCGCCGACGGCGGCGAATCGGTCCGCCTCCATCCCGGGGTACACGGTCCGCACCCGCTCCCGGGGCGCCCCGCAGCGCTCCTGCCAGCGGCGGGCGTGCGCGTTGCCGGGGGTCAGCAGGTCGGCGCGGGCGTAGATCTCCCCGGCCAGCCGGACGTGGAAGGCCGCGAGCAGGGCCCGGACGGCGGGCCTGGCGTCGGGCCCCTGGCCGAGGTAGTGGGCGCGCAGCCGCACCCCGTACTCGGTGACCAGCAGCGGGACCCCGCAGAAGCGTTTGGCCACCAGCCCGGGCAGGGCGGCCACCCCGCCGGCGGCGGCGTGGCAGACGTCGACGGCGCCGAGCCCGGGCTCCCCGTACCAGTCGAGGGACAGGGGGCGCAGCAGCCGCTCCAGTCCGTCGGCGAACTCCAGCAGGTCGGGGACCCGCGCCTGCCGTAGGGTCCGGCCCGCGCCGGGGGCCCGGCAGCCGGCCTCCAGGGCCCGTACCGCCGTCTCCGAGCGCAGGGCCGCGTACATCCCGCCCTGTTCGCGGGCGAGTTCGGCGAGCCCGTACAGCCCGGCCGCGAAGGCTTCGGCCGGCGCGGGGCCGGCGGGGGGCGCGCCCCCGTCGCAGATGCCGCGCACCAGCTCCCGGAAGCAGTCGGCGAAGCGCCGCCGCTCGCGCCGGGAGTGGGTCCGGCCGTCGTCCGCGGGGGCCCACAGCGGGGCGGTGCGCACGCGTGTGACGTGCGGGGGGAGCGGGACCCGGCCGCGCTCCTCCTGTTCGGCGCTGCGGCTCAGCGCGTAGAGCTCGAACTCGTGCTGCGGGAGTCCGCGCACGAGCCGGTCGCACCAGAGCCCCGCCTCTCCGGCCGCATACGGATAACCACCTTCGGTGAGCAGTCCGATCCGCACGAGTGGCACCCCCGTTCTCCCGTTCCTGGCGGTCGCCGTAGGCCCGGTGACCCGCCGCGGGAGAACTCAAGCGGATACACCGGTGGGGGGGGGGGGGGGGGGGGGGGGGCCCGGCGGGCCACCCGGTGAGGGCCAGGGAAGGAAAGAAAGAAAAAAAACAAGAAAAAAAAAAAAA
>NZ_JBEPFL010000030.1:0-117008 GCF_040301925.1 Streptomyces sp. NPDC000075 | reverse complement strand
ACAACGCCCGTGACGCCCAGCAGGTGGCGCCCCTCCTCATCGGCAGCGGTCCCGGCGCGGTCGTGGTGACCAGCCGGCACCGGCTCACCGGACTGAACGCGTCCGCCCACCTCACGCTCCCGCCCCTCGCGGAGGCGGAGCAGCACCAGTTGCTCGCCGCGATCTGCGGTCCCGAGCGGCTCGCCGAAGAACGCGCCGCCACCGAACAGATCCTGACGGCGTGCGCCGGACTGCCCCTCGCCCTGAGGATCGTCGGAGCGCGCCTGGCCCACGGCGGACGGACGGTCCCGGCCACCGCGGACCGCCTGCGTCGCGCGGGCGACCGGCTCGGCGCGCTCACCCTCGACCACCTCGACGTCCGAGGGGTCTTCCTGATGAGCTACCAGAGCCTGAGCGGCAGCCCCCGGCCGGCCGAGCGCGCCGCGGCGGAGGCCTTCCGCCGCCTGGGCCTGTGGCCCCATCCCGTCTCCGGCGCGGCGACCGCCGCCCTCCTCGGCCAGCCGATGGGGCAGACCCTCGACCTCCTCGACATCCTCGTCAACGCCCACCTGCTGCAGAACCCCGCCCCCGACGTCTACCGGTTCCACGACCTCCTCGGCGAGTTCGCCGCCGAATGCGCACAGCAAGAAGAAGACGACGATGAGCGACAAGCCTGCCTGACGCGGATCCTCACGTGGTACCGAGCGGTACTCCACCAGGCCGACGTGGCCACCGGCACCCGCCAGCGACCCCGTCGGCGGTCGCGACCGTCTCAGGCCCGTGCCGAAGCCGGAAACGGCGGAAGCGAGGGTGAACAGCGGCAGCGTGGTGTGGCTGGCGATCAGGCCTACGTTGCCGGCGGCCATCGGCGTGAAGGCGAGCAGCAGGACGCGACGGTAGCCGGTGCGGGCCGCCACTCGGGCCACGACGCGCGCCCCGGCGAAGGCCAGGACGTGGGGCACCGCCCCCCGCGCGCCGATCTCCCGGGTCGTGAGCCCGAATCCGTAAGCCTCGTCGGCCGTCGACGCGGCAATGTACGAGGTGCCGACTGCCTGCCTGCCCGCCCGGCAGCACGGCGCCGAAGACGGAACCGGACACCGTAATACGGCGCGCACTCGTCGAGTCCGCCCGGGAACGCCGACGCGCGATCCCCGCACCTCACCTCGTCGCCCTCATCCCCACGGGCCCGATTCGAGAACGGTCACCTCATCGCACGCCTCGAACCCTCCGCAGCCTGAGCGTGATGGCACACTTCGCCAATGACCAATGCCAAGGACACCGTCCGCCAGTTCCTCCTGCAGGTGCGTTCGGGGCTGCACCCTGACCGAGCCGGTCACTTCATGGCCGACCGGGTCCGGGCCCACCAGGTCGTCTCGGAGGCGCCGGTGGTCGTGGAGCGAACGCCACAGCAGTACACCGAGCACGTACAGGAGATGATCGACGCATACGGCCCTTTCACTCTGACCGTGGACGAGCTCATCGCCGAAGGGGATCGGGTCTACGCTCGCTGGACCCAGAACGGGCGGCACGTCGGACTGGTGGACCGCCACCCCCCGACCGGTGCGCAGGTCACGGCGATGACCAGCGCGGTCTATCGCGTCGAGGACGGACTCATTGTCGAGTACTGGATCCAGATCGACCGGCAGGGAATCACCGCGCAGCTACAGCAGGCGGTCACCGAGCACTGATCCCGACTCGATCCACGGGTAGGGACGATCACTCCACCGGGGGGCGGGAGGCCGGTCGCGGCTCCCCCGCCGCTGCCCCTGGTCCTGCCGCGTCTCGTCGGCGAGAGCGGGATGCCGCAGCTGCTCTGGCACCGCACGCCCACACCTCCAGCGTAGGCCCGCATCCACAGGCCTCGACGGACCCGCTCGCCGGCAGCGGACACCGGGGGCCCAGGTGGGAGGGGCAGGTCGGGTGGCGGAGCTCAGCGTCCAGCCCTCAGGCGGTCGACCCAGCGGCCGAGCCTGCGCCGTGACCGGCGAGGACGCGGCTGCGACGGCCTACCACCGTCTGTCCCCGCCTCTTCGGCGGCGCCAGACCTCCGTCGCCAGTGATCATCAGGCGACAGCAGCGGCGCTCTGCGATCCGCTTGAGCCTGGACCTCGACGTGGGCTTCGTGAGCGGTGATGCGGAAGGCCTCCTCGTAGGAAGCCAGGGCTGCACTCATGGCGCTGCCCGCAAGCCCCCGGCGGCGGACACGCGATGCCAGCCAGGTGAAGAACCCCAGGACCACGCCAAGGCCGCCGACCCAGAGCAGCAACGGCAAGAACGCATCCATGGACGTGAGCCTAACGGCTCCTGCGCCGCTCTCCATGGCCTGCCTGGCGGCGGACGATGCCGGATTCCAGGTCGGCTCACGGGGTGGGCGGGGCCGGAGGTGAGGGTCCGACGCCGGGGGAGGTGCGGTGGTAGCCCCTAGTGCTGTGACCGCGAAGGTTCACCGGGTTCGCTGGCTGCTGCGACCACTGGACTGGTGGGATTACGGCCGACAATGAAGTGTTCGGTCCGGGTGTGCAAGGTTCCCCCGCGATCCTGCGTCGGGAGGGCACATGCAGCGCGGCGAGGTCTGGTTGGCGGACTTTGACGAGCAGCGGCCGGTAGTGCTGCTGTCAGGAGACGGAGCGTCCGGGTTCCGAGCGATGCAGGTCGTCGCTACTACTTCTGCGGGGACTGAGATCAGCGGTGTGGCCGTCGAGGTGGCAGTGGGGGCGCCAGAGGGGCTGCCTCTCGAGGGCGTCCTTCGAGTGGCGCTGCCACGTCCCGGTCTTGTCCCGTGCAATTGGCTGGTCACGCTGGCGCCGGAAGACCTGACCGAGCGGGTGGGAGTCTTGTCGTCAACGAAGCTCGGCGAGATCGAGGATGCCCTCCGTGCCGGTGGACTCGAGCAGGCGGCGCACCAGGCTGCTTGATCAGGCAACGAGTGGGGTCGGCCTCCCCGGCGAAGGCCCTTCTCGCTGCGGATGCGGGCACGTTCCTTGCGCTGGGCGGCCAGGATGTCAGGGTGGCGGGCATTCTTGTTTCGCCAGCGCAGGTAGGCGTGCAGGGCCCGGGTCTGGACCGTGTGGTTCGGATGCTGCGAGTTGGCCAGGGTGAACAGCCGCAGCGGCCCGAAGTGGGCCTCGATGGGGTTCGCCCAGGATGCGTAGGTCGGGGTGAAGCACAGTTCGACCTTGTTCTTCGTCGCCCACCTGCGGATTCTCCAGTTCAGGTGGGCGGAAAGGTTGTCGAGGATCACGTAGAGGGGGCCGCCGTCCGGGCGGGTGGCCCGGATCGATCGCAGGGCTGCCCAGGTGTGGTTGATGCCTTTGCTCCTGCGGTTGACACCCCACAGTGTGTCGTCGCCGACCGAGTAGCAGCCGTGGAAGTAGGTGATCCCATGGGTGCGGCGGAAGGCGGCCGGCAGCCAGTTCGGTTTGTCCTGCTTGGCCCAGCGGGATCCGGTGGCGGGACGGATGCCGAGGGGGCCGAACTCGTTCTGGGGACTCCTTCCAGGTCTTCGTGCGCTGGAAGGAGATCCCCGGCGGGCCAGCGGACAGCGCAGGGCTTCCCGGCCGGTCCGCACTGGCCGGGAGATGTTGCGCCACAGGTGGTCGGCGAGTTTTCGGACCGACCAGCGGGTGAAGGGCTTGCCCGGCAGGGTTGGGCGGGTGGTGGCCGTCTGGATGACGAAGTCCTCGTCGTCACGATTCAGCGGGCGGGGACGGCCTCCCGCCCATCGAGGGTCCAGGCATGCAAGCCCGATCTCGTTGAAGCGCTGGATCACATCACGGACGGTGTCCTCATCTGCCTGGACCAACCGCGCGATCACCGGGACCGTGCTCCCGCCGGCCGAGGCCAGCACCATCATCGCCCGCCGAAACCACACCGAGTTCACGGTCTACGCAATTTTTAGGTCTACTGACCTATAGTGTGGCGCATGAGCGATGAACTGCTTTACGACCCGTCCGGGCCCGTCCTGATCACCGGCGGCTACGGAACCGTCGGCGCCGAGATCGCCCGCATGGCCGCCGCCGACTTCCCCGTCCTGCTGACCGGCCGTTCCCCCGAGCGGGGCCGCGCGCTCGCCGAAGGGCTCGGCGGGGAGGCGCGCGCCTGGGACCTCGCGGACCCCGCCCCCTTCCGCGCCGCCGTGCGCGCCGTGGTCGGCTCGGTCAACGACCCCGACGACCGGGTCCTGAGAGCCGCCGTCACCGCCGGGATCCCCTACGTCGACATCACCCGCTGGACGGCCCGGCTCCAGCGGGCCGTCACCGTGACCGCCCTGCTCCGCCCGACCGCCCCCGTGCTGCTGTCCTCGGCGTGGATGGGCGGGGTCAGCAGCCTGGTCGCCGCGCGGCTCGCCGCGGAACTGGGCGGAGCCGAGCGGGTTGAGATCGCCGTCCGGTGGGACACCGCCGACCGGGCCGGAGCTGACTCCGTGGAGTTCATGGACCGGCTCGGCATCGGCTTCGAGGTGGTCGACGGCGGCCGGCGCCGCCTCGCCACCCCGCTCACCGACGCCCGGACGGTCCGTTTCGACGGGGCCCCGGTCAGGGTCGCGCGCATCGACACCCCCGAGCAGTTCACCCTGCCCCTGACCCTCGCCGCCACCACCGTCGCCACCCGGATCGGCTTCAGCTCCGCCGCCGCCACCCGGGCCCTGTTCGCCCTGCGCGGCACAGGCTTCTTCCGCTGGGCCGGCGGCGAACGCTGGGCCCCCGCCCGCCGGGCCCTGCTGCACTCCCCGGGCGACGGCGGAACCGCCCTGGTACGGATCGACGTGGAACACAGCGGCCGGAGCCGGTCCGCGACCGTCGCCGACCCGCACGGCCAGAGCCACCTGACGGCGGCCGGCGCGCTCCTCGGACTGCACCGGGTCCTCGGCACCGACGGGGCACCCGCCCCCGAGGGCGTGGTCTTCCCCGAACAGCACCCCGACCCCGGGGCGGCCGTCGCGCTCCTGGCCGCCCGCGGAGTCCGCGTCGAACTCACCGACGGGCCCTCCGCCGCCCTCCCCGACGGCCTCCACCGGGCCGGGACCCCGGCCGCCGCATGAGCCCCGGACCCACCCCCAAGGGGGAACTGCGCCGTTCGGCACTGCTCGACGCCGCCGAGCGGATCCTCGGCTCGGCCGGCGGAGCCGAACTCACCATGCGCGCGGTCGCCGAGACGGCCGGGGTGCGCCTCGGACACCTCCAGTACTACTTCCCGGCCCGCTCCGATCTCGTGGCGGCCCTCCTCGACCGGATCCTCGCCGCCTCCCTGGAGCGCGTCGCGGTCCTGGCCGAGAACGGCGCCGGCGAAGCAGGAGGACTCGGACCCGCCCTGGACGCCCTCCTCGGTGAACACGAAGACCTGTCCCTGGTACGACTGTTCACCGAGGTCTGGGCCATGGCCGCGCACGACGAGGCCGCCGCCCGCGCCGTCCGCGCCTTCTACGGCAGGTACGCGGACCACGTGGCCGACTTCATCGGGCGCCGCCTGCCGGGCCTGCCCGCCGCCACCGCCCGCTCCCGCGCGGAGGTCTTCGTCATGGTGATGGAGGGCTCGGCCCTGTTCCGCTCCGGCATCGCCGGCACCCCGAGCCCGGCAGCCGAGGCCCGGCTGCGCCGCGTCCTACGGGAGCTCCTCGAATGACCCGGCGGCCGGCCGCGCTCCGGCCCCGGCCCCGGTCCGCCCCTCCTTGGCCTTGCCGACGACGAGGTCGGTGGTCCACGCCTCGCCCGACTTCATCTCCTTGCCGTCGGCGTTGACGGGGGAGTACACGCCGCCCACGGGCACCGTCTCGCGGGGCGCTACGGGCCGTGGGCCACGCTGCACACACGTTTCCGCAGGTGGGCGGTAGACGGGACGTTCGACCGGATGCTGCGGGCCGCTCAGGCGAAGGCGGACGCGGCGGGCGACGTCCAGTGGCTGGTGTCGGTCGATTCCACGGTTGTCCGTGCTCACCAGCATGCGGCCGGGGCACGGAAAGGGGGCTCTGCGACCCGGCCCTCGGTGGTCCAGAGGCGGTCTGACCAGCGAAATCCACCTGGCTTGTGACGGCCGGGGCCGTCCGCTCGGCTTCGTCCTCACGGGAGGCGACACCAACGACTGCACCCGGTTCACCGCCGTGATGGAAGCGATCCGGGTGCCCCGGCTCGGACCCGGTCGTCCCCGTGTCCGGCCCGATCACGTCCTGGGCGACAAGGGCTACGGCTCCAAAGCGATCCGAACCTGCTTCGCCGTCGGGGCATCGTCCATACGATCCCCGAACGGGCCGACCAGGTCCGCAACCGGGCTGGCGCGGCAGCCGCGGAGGCCGCCCGCCGGCCTTCGACCGCGAGGCATACAAGCACCGCAACGTCGTGGAACGGTGCTTCAACCGTCTGAAGCAGAGGCGTGGGATTGCCACCCGGTACGACAAAACCGCCGAGTCCTACGAAGCAGCCGTCACCCTCGCGTCACTCCTGATGTGGGCGTGACATTTGACGACAGAACCTGGGGGTCGGGCAGACCGGTTGCGCGGGTGAGTGCCACAGGCATACGGCGCGCATGGAGTAGGAACGGAAGCGGTCGGTGATCCCCACGTCCCGCGCACGGGCCGTGTGGGTGTGTGAGCCACGACGGTCGGACGGCTTCCCCTCTCGTCACCGGCGCAGCCGCGTCGGGCTCCCGTCCGGGGGGGGCGCCTCGGACGGCGCCGTGCGACGCCCGGCGACCGCGACGACGCCACCCGCCCGATCGCCGACGTCCTCGCCGGCGTGGACCGTGACCGACGCGCGGCACGGTCACCCCGGTCGCCCTGGTCGCGCCCCGTCCCCTCGGTCGCGCCGGGCGCCCCGGTCAGCCCCGGTTGCCCAGGTCCAGCCGGCCGAGCAGCCCGGCCGCCGTGAACGCGGCGATCAGTTCGTCACGCCCCTCGGTGAAGTGCCCCCAGCTGTCGTAGTGGACGGGAACCACCCGGCGCGCGTCGAGGATCCGGGCGGCATCCGCCGCCTGCGCGCTGTCGAGGACGAGCAGCCCGCCGTCGAAGAGTTGGGGGAAGCGCGGAGCCCCCGCGAACAGGATGGCGGTGTCCACCGGGCCGAACCGTCCGGCGATCTCCTTGACCAGGTCGACGGAGGCGTTGTCGCCGCTGACGTAGACCGTCGGCAGACCCTGCCCGGTGAGGACGAAACCGACGACCTGACCGGTGAACGGCTCGACCTCCTCGCGCGTGCCCGGCCCGTGCAGGGCGGGCACGCCGGTGACCGTGATTCTGCCGCCGTCGGGACGGTCGAGGTCGACCGACTCCCAGTCGGCGAGCCCCTTGGCACCCGCCCCGAGGCGCTTCCCGCCCCCGGGTGTGGTCAGGGTCAGGGGCACGTCGGCGAGCAGGGCCCGGCCGGACTCGTCGAGGTTGTCGGGGTGTTCGTCGTGGGAGAGCAGGACCACGTCTATGCGGCCGAGGTCGGTCGGCGCGGCGGAGGCGGCGGCCGTCTTGGTCAGTCGCCGGCCGCTCGGCATGGGGTACTCGCGCGGCGCGTCGAAGGTGGGATCGGTCAGGAACCGCAGGCCGCCGTATTCGAAGAGGGCGGTGGGGCCGCCGAACACGCGGACGGGGATCTGCTCGACGGGCGTGCTGGTGTCAACCATCAGTACCTCACGGATAAGTTGTGGGCCATCCGTGATGATCGTAGAGGTCTCTCACGGATGGACGCAATGGGTACCATGAGAATCATGAGTGAGATCCCGGCCGCCGAATCCGCGCCACCGCCCGCGCCGGGGGCGCAGGACCACCTCGCCCTCGACTTCGTCAACAGCGCCATCGCGCTGCCCGGGGGGCAGTTCATCGATTACCTCGGCACGCCCGAGAGCGCGAACCGGTGGCTCACCGCACACGGCCTCGCGCCGGCCGACGCCGGGGTCCGGGACATGTGCGCGACGCGGCTGCGCTCGATGCGGGAGCACCTCCGGGCGCTGTTCGCCGCCCGTGTCGACGGGGTGCCCGCCCCGCCCGCGGCGCTGTCCGCCGTCAACGCGGCGATGAGCAAGGCCCCCACGGCGGCCCTGCTGTACTGGGACGAGAAGAACGGCCCCTACCGAGTGGCGCCGTGCCCGACCAACGAGATCCTCGACCGCGCCCTGGCGTCCCTCGCCGCCGACGCGGCCGATCTCCTCACCGGCCCCGACGCCGACCGCCTCACCGGCTGCGGGTCGAGCCCCTGCAACCGCTACCTGCTGCGCAACGGCCGCCGCCACTGGTGCTCCACCCGCTGCGGCGACCGCGCCCGGGCCGCCCGCGCGTACGCCCGGCGCACCCGGACCCAGGTGACGACGGACTGACGGGACCCGAAACGACGAACCCGCGCTCCGGACGGTGTTGCCGGCCGGCGCCTCGACGTACCGCACACACCGCAGAGTCCTCCTGGGACTGCCGCCCAGCGGATCTCCTTTTGGGGTCTGGCCAACCAGTACCTCGCCGAACTGGCCCCCTGGTCCGTGCCGCTTTGTGTGGTGGTACCCGTCGCCGTGGTAGCGCTTACGTGTGGACGGCCGTGGTACCGCCACGCGGTGTTCCTGCGTGCTCCCAAGACCGCCGACCGCCGCAGCTCCTGGCAGGCCGTGCGCGACGCCCGCGCGGAGACGGCGCGCCTGACCCCTGCTCGCGGCCCGCATAGGCGGCGCCACGCCGCCCCTGGGTCCCGGCACGGTGTCGGTGCAGGTCGTGTGCGGGCCTGATTGAGACGCCTCATCGGGCGGAACTTTGGCCGTCGATCGAGGGTTTCGGCAGCTCGGCGGCGGCCCCGTCACACCCGGGCGTACGGGCCCTCGGTCGCCATCGTGTTCTGCATCGCCGTCAGCCTGCGGACGAAGAGGACGGCGAGTATTGCGGCGATCACGGTGACCAGGTCGGCGGCGATCCCGAGCAGTCCCGCCGAGAGCAGTGCGTCCACGGTCTCGGCCGCCATGTAGATCTTGCTGAAGACGCGGCCCGTGATCGCGGCCAGGACCCAGACCACCCACCAGGACGTCAGCAGGCTGGCGGGCGCCGTGCGGTCGGCACCGTCGGGGCCGAGCTGGGTGCTGGCCCGCCAGGTCTGCCGCGCGATCCGGTGGGGCAGGAACAGATTCGCCACGGGGACGAACCAGGCACCTATGGCCCAGCCGCGGCCCAGGGTGAAGACGTCGGGGCGGAAGGCGCCGCCGTTGCTGCGCACGCGGTGGAACCAGATGATGAAGACGACGACCGTGGGCAGGACCGTGAGGAACTGCAGTACTCCGGCAAGCATGGTGAGCGCGGGAGACAGACTGAGTTCGAGGTCGTCGAAGCGGGTGCTCCCGGGGAAGCCCTGCAACCACGATTGCTCATAGGCGCCGGCGCCGGCGGAGAAGAGGTGCGCCGCGGCCGCTGCGCCGAGCAACCAGGTCAGGGCCGTTGCGAGGCCCCTCGGGGAGCGCAGCACACCATGAAATGCCGGCGGAGCCACACTGGCAGGCCCGTACGGGTAGGGATGGCCCTGCTGGGGGACCTGATAAGGAGTGGGGCCCGTCTGCGGCAACGGCTGCGGAGGCGGCTGTGAGCCGGGCGTACTGAAGGACATGAAGACGGACCCCCCACGGGAACGGATGACATGCGGAAGGCCTCCGCCGGGTGGGCGGAGGCCTCTGAGAAGGTACGTCCCCCGATAGCCGGAGTCCAGACGGTTTCTGCTGGCCAGGACGTGTGCAGAAGGGTGGGCCGATCGGCCGGGCCTAGAAGTCCGGCAGAAGCCGTTGACCAAGCGAAGCGACTGCCGGTTCAGGTGCTTGCCCGGCCGGGCTGTAGGCGACCTCCGTCACGGCTGTGGCCTGCGTCGGATGAGCTGTGATCGCTCATCGAGTCGGCCCGGCGAAACGGAAGCCATAAGGGCGGCCCCGAACGGCTGCACACCCTGCGTGTGCGACGAACGCCCAGGCGCCGCCGCTCGCGGGCTGCCCGGGCCTGCCTGTCGAACGGGGAGGGGACACCTGTGAGCCGGCGGCCGGTACCGGACGGGGCGCAGGGGCGTCCAGAGGCTGAATCCGTGTTCCCGACCGCATGCCGTGGAGGTCCCGCAGACGCGGTTGCTGAGGCCGGGGGTGCCGGAACCCGGCCTCAGCCACTGCGCATGCCGTTGGCGCACCGAGTGCGCGGTCAGTTGGTCAGTTGCCGGCGATGATGTCGCCGATGTGGGTCCATCCGTTCGGGCCGGTGGTGTCGCCGCCATTGAACAGGGAGGCGTGGAGGCAGGCCAGCTATGCCCTAGACACGCAGCACGTTGTCGGCCCGCCGCTCCAGCGCGGCCGAGTCGTCGTTGCTCCCGTACGAGCCTTCAGTCGCTTCACCCGGGCGGCTTTCACCACCGGAGTCGGTGGCAGCGCCCGAGCCCGCCTCGGCCGTGGGCGTCGCCGCGGCGGCGGCCGCCGGGGATCTCCGCGAAGAACTGCGGGTCCTCCACGGGCGGGACCCGTTCGGTGGAGGACGGCGGCGGTGTGCCCGTGCGGGCGGCTTCCACGACGAGGAACCGCACGTCCTCTCGCCGGTCGCCGTCCGCCCGCCCGGTAAGGGCCGCGAGCAGGAACATGGCACCGGGATGCCCGGCCTCGCTCGCCGTGCCGAACCAGCGCTCGGCCCGCAGCAGCTCGCCGCGCAGCAGCGCCTTCGGTCCGCGCCGTAGAACGAATCCGCATGTGTCCGCTCGCTGTGGGTGCTGGTTCGTGCAGGTGGGTCAGGTGTGCCGCACCAGGTGGTGGACCGTGAAGAGGAGGTGTTGCTCACCGTAGTGGAAGCGGCTGGCGAGGCTTTCGTATCGGGTGTACTGCTCCTCGGTGAGAGGGAGTCGCAGGATCGCCACGATGGGCAGGAACAAGCGGAACCCGAGGTCGGGATCGGCCCGGACGACGACCTGCTCCAGTGCCTCCATCACCGTGGAGCTCTCCAGGGGGTGGAACGCGGGGCTGATCACCGTGCCTGCGGCAAGCGGAGCCAGTTCGCGGATTTCGCGCAGGACCTCGGCACCGCCGTCACCGGCCGGGGCCGTGTTCGCCGGGGCGTAGACGGGTGCCACCGCGGACAGGTTCTCCTCGCACCGATCAGCGATCTGCCGCAGCCACTCCCGACCTGCGATACCGAGCAGGTCGATGTTGTAGCCCCGCTCCGTCGCGGCCAGCCACACGAGGGTGATCGCGTCGTCCGGCAAGCCGGAGTCGAGTAGCCGGCGGGTGTCCTCGAGGAGGACAGCGGCTTCGGAGCCTGGCGGGCGCTCGTACCCGTCGCCCACCAGCGCGTGTTCGACGGCCTGGCCGGGGGTGCGGTGGTGCCAGCCGGCGGTGAACAGTCCGGCGAGCCGGGAGAGCCCGAAGTCACCATGGAGCCGGCACCGGCTGGTGCTGACCGCCGGCCAGAGGATAGTGAGACCGTCATGGACGACGGCTGCGGGGAAGCCGAATCGCCAGCCCAGTTCCTGAAGGCGGAGGTACCCCTCGTACGGGACGGGCACCGCGCGGGCCTTGAGCGCGCGGAGGAACAGCCGCATGCCGAGGTCGCCATCCGCGCCGGTCACCACCTGTTCCAGGGCGTCGACCAGGTCCGGCAGTGCCGTGGCACCGGTCAGGCCTGGTGCCATGGCCCGGAGTTCCACCACGACGGCGCGGCACAGTACCGCGTCCCGCACCGGCCGCACGGGCGACGGGACGTAGGAGCGCTTCTCCTGGCGAAGCCGTGCCGTGGACACGTCCGAGACCTGCTCCAGCCAGGCACGACAGCTCATGCCGTGGCCGCGCGGGTCGAAGGCGTGCCCAGTGGCGGACAGCCACACCGTGGAGAGGACGTGTTCCGGTAGGTCGGACGCCAGCAACCGGCGGGCGTCCTCACCCAGCTCGACGGCTCCCTCACCCTCGAAGCAGTCGGCGATCTCTGCGGCGCAGAGGGCAATATCCAGATCTGTCCTGGAGCCGGTGAGGGCGAGGCGTTCGGTCAGGGCTGTCAGTCCGAAATCCGAGCCGTAGAGCTCGTAGTACGCGCCACGTTCCCGGATCACGGTCCCACCCCCGGGGGGAAATGCGGTCATGATGGCGAACCCACCTCGTCCCTGGCCGTTGTGATTCTGCACCTTCATCAGTTTCAGCCTGACTTCGTTCCGGCGTTGGTGATCGTCACGCCGTCAGGGCGGTAGGTCTTCCCTAGGGACTGGTAGGCCGTCCAGCGCCGCGGCCGCTGATGTTTCCAGGGCCACTTCGCCGTCCTGCGCTCTGGCAACCTTCTGTTTGAACGCGTTCCAATGCCGCCTTGTCGAAGACCCGCTGGCCGCTCTTGACGGTCGTGAAGTGGTCCTCGAGAACGCGATCGATGGCCTGTTGGGCGATCTCCTGGCTGGTCCACACCGTATTCGGCACACCCTTGCGCCGGGCGGTCCTGAACGCTTCGGCCGGATCCGGGAGTACGTGTTCCGTGAGACTGCGCATCGCGCCCGAGTCCCTGTACTTCCGGAGACTCGGCAAGAGCTCGTCGCTGAGGTTGACGCAGTTGTGCACGAGCACGTCCGGTGCCTGTGAGCCTTCGGCGCGGACGTAGAAGGTGTTCGGGCCGTCGACCGTGAGGTCGTAGACCTGCTGGAACGCCGCGTCGGTCTCACTGCGCACCCTTGCCACCGTGACCTGCGTTCCGCCGGGGCGGAGCAGCCGGTCTCCCGGACGCAGTTCCGAGGCCAGGACCCAGCCGCGCTTGACGGCGTGAACCTTGTGGCCCGGGGTGGTGTCCAGCCTGCTGCCATCGGCCAGGCTGATGCTGACCAGCCGGTCGGCCGTGTGCCGGAAGGTATCGGTGACCGGCTCGGAGCGGACGATCCCGGTGGCCGGATCGTTGGCCAGTACCGCGTCACCCACCCGCAGGGGGGTGACGACGCTGCTGGTGCCGTCACCTTGCCGGGCCGGTGATGGCACACCACGGTGACCGGAATTGCGCGTGGTTTGACCAGTCCAGGCCCCATCCCCGAGCCCGGGTCGGATTTCACACCGAGCGCCAGGACACGTCCGCGCCGGTCCGGCTTGGTCTGCTGGAGCTGAGTGACGAAGCCGAGGCCGACGGGCGCGAGGGATTCCGCCCTCTCGTGGAGCTCAGCCCCGAGGACCGACGGCAGGTCGTCACCCTGCCTCCGAGCATCGCGCGGCTGACCATGGTCAAGCACCTGGAGCCTTGAGGAGTTCACCCCCTACAGCTCACAAGTTGCGACCGCCTTTTCCCCGCCTGCAGCCTGACCTGGACTCCGTCCACAGAGCTTGCCCTGGAAGACCTCGATCCCAGACGCGGGGATCCACAACGGCCGTGCGGCGCGCCCTGACGGGGGTGGGCCCCGGTCCGCGAGCTGTGGGAGTGCGCGAACCCGAAGGTCCGGTTCATCCTGGGCACCATCGTGGTCACGGTGTTCCTGTCAGGGATCCTGCTTTCCTGATGGGATACGGTCAAACCCGCCACGGACGAAGGGAAACCCCCACATGCTGACGGAGACGACCGGCCGAACGCCCCAGGGCCTCGCCGCCGAACTGGCCGGCCTCAAGGCGGTCGACGACTGGCCGTCGGTCTGGTCGGGCCCGCCCCAGGGCGGGTCGGGGGCGTTCAACGAGTGGTGCGGACGGTACGGCTGGCAGCCGCAGACGTTCGACCGGCAGCTGCTCGTGGAAACGCGCAGCGGCGGGCGATGGACGTTCTACGACCGCATCGGCGGCGAGTGGAGCCCGCTCGTGAGCCTGACGCACTACCCGTGGCAAGTGAAGGCCGGCTCCGCCGCCGAGAACAACGAGGTCCTCACGACCGCCGCCGCAGTCTGGCCGGCGCACCTGGAGGCAGCCGTGGGCGTCCTTGGGGCGCCGACGTGGACCGGCCCCTGGGACGCCCCGGACTTCCCAGAACCCCCCCACCCCTCGTACTGGCACAGCCGTGAGGCACGCATGCGGTCCCGCCGGCCCTACCGGTTCGCGTACTGGGCACCGGGCGGAGACGTTCCGGGAACGCCGTTCATCGTGTTGAGCCAATCGGTGGCCTTCCCGACCTGGACCACCGACATGGCCGGTGCATCGGCGATCGTCCTTGACGTATACGCGCCCGAAGAGTTCCAGGGCTCCGGCCGATGACGGACGCGTCGTACCCCACTCGGGACGAACTCGCGCGTGCCATCGCGCTCGAGGCCGCCTACGAGGCGTCGAAGCCGCGGACCCCGGACCAGGTGGAGGCGGTCACGGCCCGCATATGGGGGGACTGGGTAGCGGCATACCCCGAGGCGGAGAACCGGCCTCCCTTGATCTCGTTCATCAGGGAGGTCGCCGACACTCGGTCGGTCACCATCGAGGGCCGTGGCGACACCCGCGCCTTCTGGTCGTTCAGGTCCCAGCCGGAGGGCGCCCCGCGGGATGTGGGACACCGGTTCCTTGCGCAGGCCTGCGGCGAGAGCCGCGGGTACCAAGTGCTGGAGGACACCGAAGCGGGCCGGACGCTGGACTCCTACCACTTGTGGCAACCCGAAGTGCAGAGGGCACTGGCCGAGGACCTCGGTCTGCCCGTGCAGGACGTGAGGGACCTCGCTCCGGAGGTCTGGAAGGCCGCGTCGTTCCGCTATGCCGTGGAGTCCCAGGGGCCGGTCGTGGCCTTCGCCGCCGAGATCGGTGCCGGTTCGGTCCTCGGTGAGACGGAGATGCCGCAGCTTCTCGGCCACCGCAACGTCGGGAAGGAAGGAGTCAGGTTCCCCCTCCCGTTCCCCCGCCACCAGCATCTTCCCGTGGAGATCGACGAGCTGATGTCGGACGAGGCGGTCCGGTGTCAGATGCGGATGGAGGACTACGACGCGAAGGACACGACCCCCGAGCAGTTCGCCGCCAAGCTCGCCGCCGTCGACGTCCCCGAACGCTTGAAGGAGCAGCACGGCGCTGCGGTCACGAGGCTGGGAGCGGCCAAGGGCTACGAGGAACTGACCGCCCGCACGGCCGGGAACGAGCAGACGGGCCCCCAAGCCCCCGAGGTCGCGGCGTCGGAACTGGACGAACCCGCGCCGCCGAAGCCCGAACCCGCGGCACCCAGGCTCGGCCAGTCCTTCATCCACGGGGCGGCCATCCCCCGCACCGTCGCTGTCCCGCCCCGCCCCGCAGCCGCCGTGGCCAGTACGCACGGCGTGATCAACCCCGTGCTCGAGGCCTCCTCCAAGTCTCCAGGGGTCGAACGGTGAAACGCCCCGAAGACACCGCCGCCGCCGGCGCGTCGGGGTTGCCCGCCAGGCCGACCCATGTCCCGTGCGCGGTGAAGACGGGGACCTGGTCGCGGTCGGCTTCGAAGACGACGCGGTAGTCGCCGTACCGGTCGAGCGCCATGTCGCGCAGAACCGGGATGAGCGCGGCGCCCCCAGGACCTCCAGGGCGTCGACGCTGAGCCGGACGGGCGCGCCGGGCTCCGGCGGCTGGACCAGGGCGCCGGTCGCGCAGAGCAGGCCGCCGGGCTGTATGCCGGTCAGCAGCTCCTGAGCTCCTGGGTGATCCGGGGTCAGCTCGAGGTTGCGCTTCTTCTCAGCCTCGGTGAGGGGCCGGGCCGGTCCTGCACGCGGCCGTGGCGGTGCCACAGCGGGGAGGCGGGCGGCTTGGGGTAGCCGGGGGCGTGGTCGACGTCGTGATCGGTGTTGCGCATGGGGGCCTCCGGTGGGAGGGGGCAGACGTGGGTGTCGCGCCGGCCGCTCTTGGACTGGGTATCGGAGGCGAACCGGCCGAAGCGGGCCTTGACGGGGTTCGCGGCGATCCGGCCCTCGGCGCACGCCTTGTGTACGGGCTCCCCGGCGTGGGCTTGTCGCACAGCGCGCAGGGGCGGGTCCTGCCAGGCATCGAAGTGCTGGCTGTCGCGCCAGTCGGGGAGAGCGCCGGGAGGTGGGACGAGGCCCGGTTCGAAGGGCGCCCTCTTGCCTCAGGGACGGCGGGTCACGGCCGGATGCCGGACAGCTGCTGAAGTACGCGGTCCATCAGGGCCGGCGGCAGGGGCGGGGTACTCATGCGGCCCGTCCGGCGTCTTCTGGCTCCTGCCCCGCGACCGCGACAGCCTCCCCGACGGCCTCTACGCCAGCGGCGCCCCCGCCGAAGCAGTCGACCCCGCCACCCTGGAGGCCGGCAGCAAAGGCAGGAAGACAGAACGCTCGGAGCGCCCCGCTCAGACCACCGACGCCTGGCCAGCGCGACGACATGTTTCTCGCGCAGGACCGCGGATCTGAGTCACTTCAGTCCCTTTTCCGGCAGAGGAAAGTGTTCTGACCTGCACAAACACGCCAGTGACTGAAGCCCCCGGGCCCGGCTGGCTTCTTGGTCGGCGGAACGGCTGGCGCGGCCGGCATTCCGGGGGCGTGTGGCCGGTGTTGCTATGCGGGGTCGGTGCGTTCCCAGATCTGGCGGGACGCTTCGAGCGGGTAGGCGGTGTCGGTGGGTGGGAGGTTCCAGATCCTGGTGGTGGGCTGGTCGGGGGTGAAGCGGGGCCAGCCGGGGTCGCCGGTCCGTGCGAAGGAGGTCCAGGCGGTGCGCAGGCGCTCGGACAGGCCGGCGAAGTCGGCGGGCGGTGGCGAGCCCAGGAACAGTGCCGCGTAACGGGTGTTGGGGTTACCGAAGGTGAAGGGGACGTCGATGCCGTGGGCGGCCCCGAGGGCGGGGCCTTGCCAGGTGAAGTCGTACAGCCAGGTCCGGCCGCCGGCTCGCGTGTGGGCTTGGGCGACGCGGGTGGTCGGCATCCGCACCAGCGCGTCGGACAGCACTTCTGTGAACAGGGCGTTGTCGGAGAGCCCCGGGTAGCCCTCGCGGTAGGCGGCGGCCGCGTCCTTGCCGAGGCCGACGGCTTCGGTGACCTGCCCCAGGTCGATGTCCTTCGCTGCCGGGACCGGCCCCTGGCCCCGGTATTCCTCGTGGGTGAACCCGCAGATCAGGTCGACGTCGCCGCCCACGCCCGCCTCGAAGGCGGTCCAGGGCTGTCCGGTCACCAGGTCGTCGTCGACGACGGGGCCGAACGCGGTGAAGCCGTCTTCGGGGCCGCGCAGTGGCGCGTCCTGGACCGCGAGGAGCGCCTCGGGCGGCAGGGAGGCCAGCGCGTCCCAGGTCGCGGGGAGGCCCGCGGCCTCGGCGATCGCCGTGGTGGCGGCGTGGGCTTCGGCGCGGGTGCGGGCTCCTGCCGGGATGCTCTGGGCGATCACGCGTCGGAACAGGCCACGCGCCGCGGGGGCGGACGCCAACAGGACGGCGGACGCGGCTCCGGCCGACTGGCCGAACACGGTCACATTGGCGTTGTCGCCACCGAACGCGGCGATGTTGTCCTGGACCCACTGCAGGGCCGCGATCTGGTCGCGCAGCCCGCGGTTGTCCGGGATGCCCGGCAGGTGACCGAAACCCTCGAAGCCGACCCGGTAGTTGAAGGTCACCACGACGACACCCGCACCGGCGAGCGCGGTGGCGTCGTACTGCGGCATGCGCGCAGAGCCGTGCTTCCACATGCCCCCATAGATCCACACCATCACCGGCAGACCGGCCGCACCGGGGTCGGGAGTCCACACGTTCGCGGTCAGGCAGTCCAGCCCGTCCCCGGGCCGCCATATCGCCGGTGCACCGGGTGCCGGGGCGAGTTGCGGGGGCGCGGCCCCGAACGCGAGCGTGTCACGAACGCCGTCCCACGGCGCGGGCGGTGCAGGGGGCCGGAACCTCAGCGGGCCCTCGGGCGGGGCGGCGAAGGGGATCCCCCGGAAGCACGCGATCTGGTCCCGGCTCGTCCCGCGGATCTTCCCTGCGGACGTGACTACCACGGTCATGCTGACCTCCTCGGCCAAAACACCCTGACGATCGACGTGGCCGCCCGGCGGTCTGGCCGGGCGCGGCCGTGACCGTGACCGTACACGCCACCTGCGCCGACGACCTCCTGCGCTTCGGCGTCGCGCTCGCCCCCGAGCCGCAGGAGGAGGTCAGCCGGGTACCACGTCTCCTACGGGCACCTGGTCCCGGCCTCAGGCGATGTGGCGGAGAAGACTGACGCGAAGCTCGCCGTCGAGGAGGTCGTCCATCCGGGCCGCGAAGTCCTGTAGGTGGGCGGTCTGGAGGTTCGCGGCGTGGTCGGCGCGGCTGCGCCAGATCTCGTAGAAGCAGAACGAGGCGGGGTCGTCCACATCCACGTGCAGGTTGTAGGTGACGCAGCCCGGCTCGCGCGACGTGGGCGCCACGAGCGCGGTGAGTGCCTGGTGCAGAGCCTGCTCCTTGCCGGGCTTGGCCCGCAACTGAGCCACGACTGTCAATGCGTCAGATTCGATGTTCGTCATCAGGGTGGGTGTTCCTGTTCATGGTGCGGTGACCCGTTGCCACCAGCGGCACAGGACGACGCTAGGGGCAAGTAGTCCGGCTATACAGTCCTCTTTCATGGACAGTGACCGGACCAATCGAGCCAGCGGCCTCCTCATCGAACTGGCCGAGGACGGTGGGTCGCTGTACGAGCGCCTGACGAGCGGGATCAGGACCGCCATCGTGGAGGGCCGCCTGGCACCGGGCCACCTGCTCCCCCCGAGCCGCGCGCTGGCTGCCGAACTCGGCTGCTCCCGATGGGTCGTCAACGAGGCGTACACCCAGCTCGCCGCCGAGGGCCAACTGCAGACGCGGCAGGGCTCCGGTACGCGCGTCACGGCCCATCCCACCAGGCCCAACCCGGACCGGGCACCAACGGCCCGGCGGGCACCTTCCGCACCGCCGGTGGTGGCCGACCTCCGGCCGGGCACACCGGACGTGGCCGCATTCCCCGCACCCGGGTGGACCCGGTCCCTGCACCACGTCCTCGCCGGCGCCGACTGGGAACCATCGGTCTTTCCGCAGGCAGCAGGGGCGCAGCGGTTGCGGGAGGTCGTCGCCGCCTATCTGAGCCGGGTACGCGGACTGGCGGTCGAGGCCGACGAGGTACTCATCACCTGCGGTACCTCCCACGGAGTGTCGCTCGTCGCGCGGGTCCTGGCCGCACGCGGGGTCCCGCACCTGGCTGTCGAGGATCCCGGCTGGCCCCGTCTGCACCGGGTCGCGGCCGCCGCCGGCCTGCCCACCGTGCCGGTCGCCGTGGACGCCGAGGGCCTCGACGTCGAGGCGCTGACTCGCACAGATGCCCGGGCGGTGCTGTGCGCACCGGCCCATCAGTTCCCCACCGGCGCGGCCCTGTCCCCCGCCCGCCGGAGGGCTTTGCTCGCCTGGGCCGTGCAGCGCGCCTCCGTCATCGTCGAAGACGACTACGACGCCGAGTTCCGCTACGACCGCAGACCCGTCGGCGCGCTGGCCGGCCTCGACCGCAACCTCGTGGTCTACCTGGGCTCGGTCAGCAAGACCCTGCATCCCGGACTGCGTTTGGGCTGGATGGTCCCACCGCCGGCGCTGCGCCAACCGCTGCTCGACGCCCTCGACACCGCGGCCGCCGGCCCCAGCACCCTGGACCAGCTCACCTTCGCCAGGCTCGCCGGCACCGGCGGCTACGACAAGCACCTACGCCGCGTGCGCAAGACCTACAGGGCCCGCCGCGACGCCCTCGTGACCGCGCTGGGCGGCCATGCCGTCATCCGCGACTGCGGCCCGGTCCGCGGCATCGCCGCCGGCCTGCACCTGTTGGTCCCCCTGCCCGCCGGACTCGACGACCACGTGATCGTCGAACACCTCGCAGACCGCGGCATCGCCACCGCCGCCCTCTCCGGATACACCACCCGCCGCCAACCGCCGGCCCTGGTCATCGGCTACGGCCGACTCGCCCCGAGCCGCGCGCAGTGGGCAGCCGAACAGATCGCGGAGGTCCTCCTCGACCAGCTACCGACTTCGGCGCTCGGCGGTGACCGGCTCGTTCATGCAGCTGACTGATGGTCATCTGCACGCTAGGCCGTTGGCATGCGATATGCGATATGCGATATGCGATATGCGATATGCGGATGGGCTCGGGCTGAAGGCGAGAGCCCGGTCCGTTGGCCAGCGCGCACTCCACGGCGTGCGCAGTGGCCGCCCGGGCGCGGGTGCGGCCGTCGAGCACCCACACCCACGGCGTTGCCGGGGCCGCCGCCACGCCGGTGGGGTTGCGGGTGGGTGGGCACCTGGTCCAGGGCGAAGCCGGGGATGGGGCGCAACTGCGCGGAGGTCATCCACGTGCTGTACTCCGCGGGCTCGACGCCGCTGCTTTCAGTGGTCTGCCGTAGTGCCCGTCGGGCAGCAGGAGGGTGATCGCTGCGGGCTGTGGTTGGGGGGGGCGGTCACGGTCAGGGGCGGGCGAGCCGCTCCGCCCGGGCCTGCCGGCATGCCGGGCACAGGGGGCTGGCGCCGGCTCCGTAGCGCGTGGTGGCCCGGCGGCACCGGACGCACGGCCCGGTCGAGACCGGCGTGGGCCGCGCGGGTGCGGGGTCGATGGGGCGGCTCATGCCGCGGCCTTCCGTCCGGGGCCCGTGGGTGTGCGGGCGGCGCGCTGCAGGTCGGCTGCGCCGGCCCGCCGTCCGGTGGGGGCGGTCCAGTACGGGTGGGTGCACAGGCGCGCCGACAGGTCGAGAAGCCGGCGCCGCAACGCGGTCGTGCCGGCCCCGGCGGGGGCCTGCGCCAGTTCGGCGTAGGTCTGCTGCCACGCCCTTTGGAGGGTGATCAGGTCCTCCGGGAAGCGGAACGGTGGTCTCATCTTCCAATGGAAACACGTGTTCGAATTCCTGCGCGAATGCCTCGCCGAATCCGGCAGTCAGCTCTCGCGCAGGGAGTGCGGGAACTGGGGTGCTCGACACAGGCTATGCAGTAGGTCGCGTCCAGGTACGGCGGATCGAAGGGGGCACCGCCACTCGGTGTCCAGCCGGCGGTCTCCATAGTGGATACGGTGTTGCTGTTATGGTGCTGGCCGAGGAGGTGAACGTTTCCGTGGCAGCAGCTGGTCCTACGCGAGCGACCCAGGCATCGGCTCGGCGCCCGGGGCGTCCGCCTGTGCCGCTGGAGCGCATCGTCTCCACCGCACTGCAGATCGTGGACGACGAAGGGGCCGACGCTCTCTCGATGCGGACGCTGGCCCAGCGCCTGGGTTCGGGCACCGCGACGCTGTACCGGCACTTCGACAGCCGGACGGCACTGGTCGCCCACGTCGTGGACCGCATGTTCGGCGCCGTGGACCTGAACGGCGACGAACTCCGCGCGATGGGCTGGCAGCAAGCGCTGCGGACGGTCGCGCACACCATGTTCGAGGCCCTCGCCCGCCACCGGAACGCGGCGCGCCTGATGGCCGAAGAGATACCCCTGGGGCCGAACGCCATGGCGCTGCGGGAACACTGTCTCGCGGCGCTGCTCGGCAGCGGCTTCCCGCCGCGACTGGCCGCGCACACCTTCGCCACCCTCGCCCGCTACGTCCTCGGATTCGCCATACAGGTCAACGGTCATGGCGGCGGCGGGCAACGCGACGACGCGCACCTGTCCGCCGTCTTTCAGAGCGCCGATCCAGTCTTGTTCCCGGCAACGGTCACCGTCGCCGGGTCGATGCCCGTTCCGATCGAGGACGAGTTCTCCTTCGGCCTCGAACTCCTTCTCAGCGGGCTCGCCCACCTGCGCGACGACGCCTGACCAGCCAGGACGATCCGAATCTGAGGCCGTCGGCCTGTGAATGCAGTGCCTCAGGCGAACAAGGCCCAGAGGTATGAGGCGACCAGCACCGCGCACACGGCGGCGGGCACGAATGTGGCAACCGGGTCGCCCTTGCGCAGGTGTACGACCACAGCTCCGGCCAGCAGCAGGAGAAGGCCGACCCCCGCGAGGCCGCCGAGCGCCGGCACGGCGGGGCCGAGCGCCACGCCCGCGACTCCTGCCAGTTGCAGCACGCCGATGCGGCGGTAGGCGGCGACGGAGAAGCCGGTCTCGGCGGCCAGCTCACGTGCCTTCGGCAACGCGAGTGTGTTGAGCACTCCGCTTTGTCGATCAGGTCGGGGCTTGTCGACGACCGTCCACTCCTGGGCATTCGTCGCGCAGCGTGCCCAGCCACCCGCCCGGAGCCTGGCAGTCCTCCTCGGGATGGTGCTCCAAGGCGTCGCACAGCAGCCGTGCCAGCGCGGGCTCGCCGATGATGACGCGGCCGGAGAAGTCGGCGACCCCGGAGCCGGGCGCCTCGATGACGTCGCCGACGGCTGCGATGGCCTCGCAGGCGGCGGGGACGTCGACGTGCTCGGCGTCCGGCCGCTGCGGCGTCATCGTGATGACCTGCGCCCGGTGCAGCCGTATGCGGCTCATTCAGTGGCCCGCGGACCGGGGTGGGTGTGGCTCGGCTGGGACACGGTGCGGCTCTTTGTCCGCGGCGTCATCGCCCGCACGGCGGCTTGAGTGGCGGTGAGGAAGTCCCGGGTGGCGATGTGCCCGATGTAGCCGTCGGGCCGGATCAGCAGCAGCGTGTCGCCGGTCAGGCCGTAGGCACCGCGCAGCGTGTTCTCGGAGTCGGAGAAGGCGCGGCCGTCGCCCCCGGCCGGGCCGACGGTCAGCCGCTTCAGCGGGGCGCCCGTCGTCGGCCAGTCGAGGAGTTCGAGGTCCTGGGCGGCGCCGGGGCCGTAGGCGATGGCGGTGAAGTGCGGTCCCCGGAAGAGGTCGAACAGGCGGGTCTCGGTGCCGTCGGCGCCGAGCAGGCGGGCGTCCGGTGCGCGGTCGCCCACGCGCAGCGTGCCGGTGCCGGTGCCGGTGTTGCCACTGTCGCCGTCGGCGGGGGCGAGTGGGCCGCCGTAGTAGGTCAGGGAGAGCTGCTGCTCGTCCTTGCCGCGCTTCATGCTGGAGGGGTCGAGCTTGGCGATGCCGCCCCATTTCTCCGTGGACAGGCCCAGGACGCCGGCGGCGATCGGCTGCCGCTCGGCTTCGTAGGTGGCAAGGAGGGCGGGGTCGGCTCCGGCGAGGACCTGGCCGAGCTTCCAGCCGAGGTTGTAGCCGTCCTGCATGCCGGTGTTCAGGCCCTGGGCGCCGGCCGGGGTGTGGACGTGCGCGGCGTCGCCGACGAGGAAGACACGTCTGCGGCCGTAGTGCTTCGCCAGACGGATGTTGGGCCGGAACACGGACTTCCAGTGGATCTCGTGCAGCTGGATGTGCCGGTTGCGGGTGTGGGAGTGGATCCGGTCGACGATGGCGCCGATCTCCTGGGGCGGCTTTTCGTCGGGCGTGAGCCGGATCATCCACTGGAACATGTCGCTTCCGGGGAGCGGGCAGGCGGCGATGAGCTTGCCGCCGAGGCCGGGCCACATGTGCCACCGGTTGCGGGCCAGGCCGCTGACGGAGGCGTCCACGATCAGCACGCGGTCGGACTCGTCCGTCGTCCCCACGAAGCCGATGCCGAGCTGCTTGCGCACCGCGCTGGAGCCGCCGTCGGCCCCCACGGCGTAGCGGGCGACGATCTCCTCGGCCCCGTCCGCGCCCACGACCGTGGCGAACACCGTGTCCTCGTCCTGCGTCAGCTCGGTCAGTTCCTTGCCGAACTTGACTTCGCGGCCGAGCTCACCGAGCCGGGCGTGCAGGGCGCGGTCCGTGCGGAACTGCGGGATCAGCCAGGTGTTCGGGTACGGGACGTCCGGGGTCGGCTCCGTGTGGGGGAACATCTTCCACGGCACGCTGATCGGTCCTGCATGGAGCCCGAGCTTGGGATAGAGGTCGCCGCCGGCCAGGACGTCGTCGAGGGCGCCGAGGTCTTCGAGGATTTCGAGGCTGCGGGGCTGGATGCCCTTGGCGCGCGAGCCGTCGAAGGCGTGGGGGGACCTGTCGACGATCCGGACGTCGAGTCCGCGGCGTACGAGGTCGATCGCCAGGGCGGAGCCCGAGGGGCCGGCACCGATGATCAGTACGTCGATGGCCTGCGGGTTGTTCATGGGTCGAGCCTTTCGGTGCGTGCGGACACGAACGGGACGAGCTGATCGGCGACGTCGCGAGGCCGTTCGAACGGGGCCATATGCCCGCATTCGGTAATGCTGTGATGTCTGTGAGGCTTCAGCAGGGCGCGCGCCGTGTCGGCGTACGCCGACGGCGTGACGGTGTCCTCGTCGCCCCACAGCAGCAGCGTCGGAATGCCCAGCGCACCCGTCCGCCGGAAGAGGTCGTCACGGCCGGTGACGGGCAGGTGCTGCAGGGTGTCGAAGACCGCGTACAGCGAGCCCTCGAAGCGGAGGGAGCCGAGGACCATTTCGGTCAGTTCCGCGCCGAGCTCGGGGTCGCGGACGTTGTGCCCCAGGTGCCCCTGGAGCAGCCGGAGGCCGCGGTGGCGGGCGACCACCCCGGCCAGCAGATCGCTGCGCATCAGCCGGTCGGGGGAGGTCAACCGCGGTCGCGCGAGACCGGCGGGGCCGACGAGGGTGAGCGTGGACACCGACGAGCGGTACCGGGCCGCGTACGTCATGGCGACGAGCGCGCCCATGGAGGTGCCGACCAGGTGCAGGGGCCGCGCCGTCAGGCCGAGCCGGTCCGTCAGCTCGGCCAGCTGCCGCGTGAACAGCCTCTCGTCGTATCGCGCCCTTACCCGGTCGGAGTAGCCGCGGCCGTAGGCGCTGCAGGTCAGAGTGCGCAGCCCTTGGGCGTGCAGCTCGCTGACGAGGCCGTCCCAGTAGAACAGCGGGATGGTCAGCCCGCCCGCCATCAGGACCACGTCCCCGCCTTCGGGCCCGGTCAGCTCGTAGTGGGTGACGCCGTCGGACAGCTCGATGAAACTGCCGCGCAGCGCCCCCCGCGAGTCGGCGGTGAGTTTGCGGTCCTCGCCCGGGGCGACGAAGTACTTCATGGCACGGGCCTCCTTGCCCTCAGTGCGCGGGGGTCCCGGCGCAGGAGCCGAGGAACGTCGTGATCGCCTCCGCGACCCACTGCGGTTCCTCCTCCGGCAGCAGATGTCCGCCGTGGGGGTGGACGAGCTCCCGGGCACCGGGGATGTCGCGGGCGAAGTGCTGGCCGTCGATGCCCGCGCTGCGCAGCACCAGTGTGGGCACCCTGATGCGGGGGATCCGCGCGCTGCGGTCCGGCTGGTCGGTGTTGCAGAAGTCGACGAAGGCAGAGCGGTTACCGGGGCGGCTCATGAGCTGATGGGCGCGGTCCACCATGGCGTCGTCCACGATCCGCGCATGCGGCCCGACGGCCGCGCGCAGGTTGCGCTCGATGGCCCCGCGCGGCATCACCCGCCTCAGCAGCGGTCGCACCAGCGGGTTGCGGGTCAGGCGCATGCCTGCGGGCACCGTCTTCTCCGGGTAGCCGGTGGCATTGACCAGCACCAGGCCGGTCAGCCGCTCCGGATGGTCCAGCGCGAGGTTCCAGGCGATGTTGCCGCCCAGGGAATTGCCGGCCACCGCGTAGCGCGGCACTCCCAGCGCCTCCAGGAAGCCCGCCACCGTCGCGGCGTACACCGGGACGCGGTAGTCGCGATCCTCGCGCGGGCCCGTCAGCCCGAACGCCGGCAGGTCGGGACGGATGACATCGAACGAACCCGACAGCAGGTCCGTCGCGCGGTCGAAGTGCTGCAGGGACGAGGCGCTGCCGTGCAGCAGCACGAGAGCCGGGCCGTGCCCGGCGCGCTTGTAGTGGATCCGCAGGCCGTCCACCTCGACGAACCGGGAATCGGGCTGGGGCTCGGACCAGGTACTCATAATGGATACACTGTTGCCGATAAGGTGGTCGTGTCAAGTGGAAGCCTTGGCGCGGGCACGGCGCCCTGCCTCGGCCACCTCCTGCACGACCACCCGAACGCGATGCCCCCGAAGCGGCAGACCAGGCCACCGAGGATCTGCTGCGGATGTCCGGCCTTCCCGGCGACGAGGCCCATGAGATCGGCCGGAAGCCACTGTCCGACCTGGAAACCGCGCCCGACCGGCACGGCCACACCCCCTGAAGCCGAGAACCGTGATCACCCGAACGAAAGGTCCGCAGTACATGACACTCCGACGCGTTCTCAGCGGACTGGGCGCCGCAGCGACCCTCGGCGCCGCTGCGGCGATCAGCACACGTCGCCGCGCTCTGACGGCAGTGCCCCGCGAGCTGCGGCACCCCGTGCTCTACCTCCCGCTGAACTTCGCCAACCCGGTCACTCTGGCCATCGCCCGCCGCCTCGTGCCCTTGGCGGGAGCCGCCTCCAGGCCCGGGGTCCGCGTCGAGCGGCGCACGCTGCCGGCCACGACCGACGGCCTCCCCGTCGAGGTGCTCACCTACCAGGCATCAGGCGGCCAAACGCCGCGCGCGGCGCTGCTCTGGATCCACGGCGGAGGAACCGTCATGGGTGCCGCTCGGCAGGAGAACACCTGGTGCAGCCGCGTCGCCGACGAACTCGGCGTTCTGGTCGTCAGCGTCGACTACCGGCTCGCACCCGAAAATCCGTACCCCGCAGCCTTGGACGACTGCTTCGGTGCGCTTCGCTGGCTTCACGCCAGCGCCGCCGCCCTCGGCATCGACCCCGCCCGCATCGCCGTCGGCGGCGAAAGCGCCGGAGGCGGACTCGCCGCCGCCGTAGTCCAGCGCGCCCACGATTCAGGAATGCCGGTCCGGTTCCAACTCCTCCTCTACCCCATGCTCGACGACCGCACGGCTCTACGCGTCGACCCTCCCCACAGCGCCGTCTATACGTGGACCCCGGACTCCAACCGCTTCGCCTGGACCTCCTACCTCGGCCGCCCACCACAGGACCGCGACGATCGCCCCTATATTGCTGCGGCAAGGCGTAGGAACCTCGCCGGGCTGCCGCCCGCGTGGATCGGCGTGGGCGACCTCGACCTGTTCCACGACGAAGACGTCGACTACGCCCGGCGCCTGAGCGAGGCCGGGGTCGCCTGCGAACTGCGGCTCGAACCAGGGATGTACCACGGTGCTGATGCCCTGCTCGACGGCAAAGCACCCTCGATGACCGCTTTCCGCACCGCCGCCCTCGACGCTCTGCGAACCGCCCTGGCCAAGCCCTGACCGTCCCGGACGCTCTCCCTCCTGGCCAGCCGCCCGCGAAGCGGGCCCAGGGCCGCAACGCGAGCAGACCGCCTGATCACCACCGCCGACATCGCCGACGCGGCCGCAACCACGCCCCCTGGGCGGCATGCTGCTCGACGGACCGGCTGGCCGCACCGACTACGCGCTGGCCGAACCCGGCCCCGGCCCCGGGTCCGAGGTCGGGGGCGTCGGCCGGTTCGTGTGGCAGGGGCACCCCTGCGCGGTGGGCGGTCCGACCCGGTCCGGTCCGGGAGGTGCTTGAGGCGGGACGCGCCGGGCAGGCCGCTGTGCTCCCCCGGACGGGGGAGGAGGTCGCTACGTGCGGAGGACGTGGCCTCACGGGCTCCGCACCAGGATGGAGTCATGAACACGGCAACGAGGAAGCGGACGGGGATGCAGCGGGTCGCCGCGCTCACTGCTTGCGCGGGTGCGCTCGCCTACACCATCAGCAAGGTCGGCCTCGCGCGGGACGGCGAACTGGGCATGCCGGGCTTCCCCGCGCCGCCCGAGGCGTATGCGTCGGTCGGTGATGTCGCGGCAGCTCAGCTGGGCAATGCCGCTCTCGGCCTGTTGATGGCGCTGGTCGCCCTGCTGCTGGTCCGCCCGCCGGTCGGCCGATGGGTCCGGGGGTGTGTGTTGCTGGTCTCCTGGGCCGGGATCCTGATGGTCGGGTCCGGCGTCATCGGCTTCGGCGCGCGGGCGGCGGGCCTGGCTCCCGACCTGGGCGCCCCGCCCCCCGATGCCGGAACCGCCGTCGCGGCGCTCGCCGTCGGCGCGCTGTGGGTGGCGGGCTGGGCGGTGGCAGCGGTCGGCGCCACAGGCAGACGGAGCGCTCAGGAGGACGCTGAGTAGGCCCTCTGTGGTGTCGCACGGAATCCCACTGCCGATGGCCCCCGGCCCCCGGCCCGTGGACCATGCCGGCGGCTGGAGCGGATCGCGCAGTCCCGGCCGCCCGTCTGTGCGCTTCGTCCGAGGCCTTCCGCGACACCGCCCGCGTGCGCGACCTCGTCGACGCCCTGCGCCCCGACGCGTGCTGGATCCCCGAACCCTCCCTCGTCGCCGAGGACGAGAACAGCCCTGTCATCGCGCACATTCGGTCTACAGGCCGATGCCCCGTCAGCAGCGCGGGCGACTTCGGTCTGCCTTGGCGGCGACACGTAGTTCCCCGGCGTCCCCCCGGACCATGTGGCCGAGCACGGCCCGCCGCAGGGGCCCTGCGCGGCCTCCTTGGCCAGCACGTGATCCTCGGCCCGGACCAGGCCGTCGCGTACGCCGGGGCGTGCGCCGTGTGGACGCTCTGACCGCCCGGCCTTCTCCCGGACCCGCTAGCGCAGCAGGTCATTGATCTTCACGTCCGTGCCGTCGTCGCGCCAGGCCGCGAAGTAGTAGACGGCCGACTTCGGCGGCAGGTCGTGCGGGAGACACGTTGGCGATCTCCCGTATCTCGTAACGGCCTTGATGCCCCGTCGGCGACGGGTGGTCGGCCTTCCATTCCGAGATCACCGGCCCGATCAGTGCCGAGTCCGTCAGTGGGAGGACTCGTGAGGGGGCGGGCGGAGGCCTCTGGCAGCATGGGCTTGTGACTCATGCGAACGACTCGGACGACCCGCTCCAGTTGCTGATGGGCTTGGAGGTCAGCGCTGTGTCTTTCGTGCGCGACTACGTCGAGCTGCACTTCGATGGACCGATTCTGCGGGCCTTGAGCGACCCCTCGGGGGTGTACGGGGGCCGCGAGTGGCGCTTTCCCGCACCAGGGTCGCTGGAGCTCATGCGCTGCTACATCGGCAAGACCGTCGACGGCTATGAACTGGATCCAGATCGGATTCTGGCCCTGGACTTCGGAGAGCACCGCTTCGTCATCCCGCTGGACTCCGATTCAAGCGGTGGTCCCGAGGCGGCCCACATGGTCGGCGTCGACGAGAGCGGTAGGGCTTCTGTCCTCGGCGGGATGTGGATCTGGTAGCCAGAGGGGCGCCGGTCCCTCGATGTTCTTTGGCAGCAGGTCGTGGTCGAGGGCTTCGCAGATATCGCGGGCCCGGAGAGGGCTGGTCCGGCGGTGCAGCCGGGATCCGGGCGGCGAGTCTTCCGGGTGATCGACAGGTGTTCGAGGCGGGTCTCGGCTTCTCGCAGTCGGCAGTGCAGCTCTTCGATCTGGGTGCGAAGGTCGTCGGCCAGGGCTCGGGCGGCGGCCTCTTGGAGGCCGAGCGCGTCGAGCAGGGGCTCGGTGTTCACGCTGCCACCGCCTGCGGATCACCGGGTGGGGGTGTTCGCGTTGGTGAGCCGACGGGCCATGACCTGGGTCATCGTCCAGTAAACGCGGGGTGCCGAGGAGGCAGGGCGGTGCTCGTAGTCGCGGACCAGGCGCCGGCGCACCACCGCTTCAGCTGCGGAACGAACCCTCTAATCGGCGGGCTCGTTCCCGGACCTTCCACTCGGTGATCACCGGCTCGATCAACGCCCACCGCTCGTCCGATAAGTCGCCCGGGTGCGGCTCGCGTTCACTCACCCCCCGCATCCGCAGGCCACCGGCTGCCGACCGGAAGATTCCGTCCGCACCCACACCATCAGAGCTGCGGCGGAGTGTGGGAGGCGCTGGCCCCCGGTGGTCCGCCGCACCAGCGGCTTTGTGCGGCTCAGGGAGGGCGGCCAAGCCGTGGGTGGTGTGGACCGTTGGGTTGCGTCCGGGCGCCTAGGAGCAGAGTCTTGAACTTGGGGAGATAAGCGGGGGTGTTCGGGAACGGCTGCGTGAGCGGAGAGGCCTGCGCACGGGTCGTCGTATGGAGGGTTATGTGGTGATCAGTTATGGCAAAGCTTGTGAATTTCAGGTGCCTTGGAGAGGTGCCTGGAAATAAGTTCCTGGACGGAAACACGGGTACCAACAAGGTTGCTCTTGCGCCCTCGACGGCCCCGCCCTTTACGGGGACGCTGTGGTCCCTCCAAGAGGTTCCGAGCGTGCCGCACGCATTTACTATCGAATGCATGGGAACTGGTGCGGGCAGTCAGGGCAGTCAGTTCTTGGACGGCAATACAAGCACGGGAGAAGTTACTCTCAGGCCCAACACAAATTTCACCGGAACACGGTGGCTCCTTTCTAACAGGCCCGACGGCAGCCACACGCTCACGTGTCTGGGAGACCAGGAAGGGGTGCGGATCCTGGACGGGATCACGCAGGCAGGCAAGGTCCATCTAGTGGATACCGTTGTCGGCAAGTCCGGAACCGCTTGGGCGCTTGAGGTTCCCGCCTGAGGGTTGCGGGTCTTAGTGTTGTTCGTGACAGGCAGGGCGTCGAGCGACGAGCCGACGACGAGGACTGCTCAGTCAGGGATCCGTAAGGCGTTCGCCCTCCCGGCCTGCCCGCCGCCGAACCATCCGCGTCGGGCCGCCGCAGTGCCCGGGCTTCGGCCCCCGCTCCGGGGCATCGCCTGGCTGACCTGACAAGTAGCGAAGCGCGCCACACCCGGTGGCCAAGATCGACCGCGTGTTGGGGTCTTCGTCGTCGTCGATCAGCCCGCCAGACAGGGACCCACAGTTCCTCGGTGGCGAAGGGTCGGCCTCGGTGTAGTGGAGTTGGAGTTCGCCCAGGCGCTCGGCGCAGCAGGCGGTCACCAGCCGGTGGCCGTCTGCTCGGGGTCGTCGGGATCGGGCGCAGAGACGGCCCGGAGGTCTGGGCACTGGGCCCGGCGGCAGTGAGGGCGGCAACGACGAGCAGAGATCTCGTGGCGATGGCGGTACGGGGCAGCTGGGGGCCCTCCTGGCGTCAAGAGGTGGGGATCGCAGCGACCGTAGGCGCCACCTCGACCTCCCGCAAGACCATGCGTAGCATGCACCTGCACGCGTGCCGGTACCGTTCCCAACGTGCCCGCAGGCAGCGCGCAGTGTCGCGTTCCGGGGGAGCACTGGCCGGCCCTGGCGGCTTGGCCGAGGCCCCGTGCGGCAGGAGGAGGGAAGGTGTCAATCTCATGATCGGCCCCACCGCCCCACGAGGACGGCGGATCACTCGCCCCGATGTGATCCTGCACGGGGAGGAGGTCGGTGCCGGACCGACCTTCCTGCTCCTTCACGCCGGTGGCGAACGCCGTCAGGTGTGGGGACCGGTCAGCGAGGTCCTCGTCGATGCCGGGTACCGGTGTGTGGCCTTCGACCAGCGAGGCCACGGCGACAGCGAGGGCAGTGCTCGGTCACTGTCCGCGTGCGCGGACGACGTCGCCGCGATGGTGTGTGCCGAGCCGCCGGCAAGCGTGGTCGTCGGTGCCTCACTCGGCGGGCTCGCCGCCATCGCCGCCCTTGAGGATCCGGCCGTGCGGGCCAGGGTGGCGGGGCTGGTGCTGGTCGACGTCGTACCCTGCCTCGACCCCTCCAGGGTCCGCCGCTTCCTCGCTTCCGTCGGCCCGCTCGGCGCCCACGCCGAGCTCGTCGAGGACATCCTCGCCCAGGTTCCGCGGCTACGTCAGACCACCGCGGAACTCGACCTGCCCGTCTTGCTCGTCCACGGCGACAACGGCTCGTCGCTCACCGACGAGGACATCGACCAGTTGCTGCACCTGGCTCCTCACACCACGGTCCGGCCCATCCAAGGCGCCGGGCACCTCATCGCCCGCGACCAGCCCGTCGCCCTGGCCCAGGCCGTCATCACCACCACCACCTGGCGGTAACCGCGCCGCCCGGTGTTTCCGGTACTCCACGGAGGGAGGGTGACGTCATTGCCTCCCGGAGCCGGCGCTGGCCCTCCGGAGCAGTCGCGGACAACCGGCGTTTTTCAGTCAACCATGTTGCAGAACCGCTTAGTTGACGTGGAGCGCGGCACAATGGCCCTCCGGTGACGACGCATGGGGGGTGCGTGACGTCTTCGAAAGGGGAACGCGGAAGTGACCGCAGGGTCATCGCCGCCGTGCTCGTGTTCTGCGCGCTCGGGGCAGTGGCCCTCGTGTCCCTGGGGCCGCCCCGCGACACCACGGTCCTGAGGTTGGACGCCGGCACCGCCTGGCTGGTGAGTGAGGCGCCCGGCCTGCTCACCGCCGTGGACGGGATCGCCGCCCGGCCCGTCGCGCAGGTCCGGGTCCCGAACGCGGCCGGCGGCCGGATGGAGGTCGTACGCGGCGGTGCCGTGCCCGTGCTCCTGACGCGGCTGCCGAAGGAGGACGGCGCCATCTCGTACGCGAGCCCGGTGGACGAACAGCGGCTGGCCCTCGCGTCGACGGAGCAACTGGGCTCCCCCACCTCCACCGTCCTCGTCTCGGGTACGGCCGCGTACTCGGTCGACCACGCGCAGGGCATCCTGAACCCCTTGAAGGAAGCAGGGCCCGGTGCGCCGCGCGGGGGCACGCTGCGGGCCGGCTATCCGGTCGCCGAAGCGGTGCCGGACGGACGGCGCGGCGCATGGCTCCACCTGCCGGACCGGCACGAGGTCCTGCACCTGGACGGCGCCGGCCGTACCGTTCGGCGGATCGCCGTGCCGGGAGCACCGGGGGACGTCATGCTGATCGCGGGGGAGGGGCGGGCCGTCGCCGTCAACCGCTCCGCACCGTCCTTCGTCGTACTCTCCGATTCCGGGAAGGGGCGGGAGGTGCCCATCGCCCTCGACGCGGGTGAGGAGCGGGTGGCGGAGGCCGGCTTCGGCGGGGACGACCGGCTTCACGTGATCGTCTCTCCCACGAACACGCTGCTGACCCTGGACATGGACAGCGGGCGGGTGCTGCACCGGGTGCGGCTCCTGGAGGGCGCGCCGCGCCGCCTGGGCCCCCCGGTCGAACAGGGCGGGCGCGTCTGGGTCCCCGACCGGGACGGTGCGCAGGTGCTGGCGCACGACCCCGTCTCGGGGCGCACCACCGTCGAGGCCCGCCTCTCCGGCTCTCCCGCCCCGGAACTCATGGTCTTCGCCCAGGGTGAACGGGTGTGGGCCGACGATCCGGGCGGGCCGCAGGCGATGGTCTCGTACGCGGGTACCACCCGGGTCTTCCGCAAGTATCCGGAAGGGGAGCGGGGTACCCCGGCTCCCTCCGCCACCCCCACCCCCACGCCGACGCCTACACCCACCCCCACGACACCCACGCCCACCCCCACCCCCACCCCCACACCCACCCCCACCGCACCCGGCGAAGGCACCCTGCGACCGAGCCTGCTCACCACCCTGGCGACCACCGCCCAGGAGGTACGGTTCGCGCCGGACGGCGACACGATCGCCCTGTCCGACGGGCTCCGGATCAGCCTGTGGAGGAGGCAGGGCGACGGCGGCTTCCGCATGCTCAGCCGGTTCCAGCCGCTGGGCGCCGACGAGACGCACGGGATGGACTTCACCCGGGACTTCAAGTCGCTGTACGTGTTCACCTCTCGTGGCCTCGGGCGCTACGACGTCACGGATCCCACGACGCCCCGGCAGGTCTGGGACTCCTACCTCGCCGGCGCGTTCGACCCGTTCACCTCCAGTTCCCTGGACGCCACGGGAACCATGTGGGCCGTCAGCGTCCGCTGGCCCACGGACAGCCGCGAGCGGGCCGAGTTGCAGCTGCTGGACGTGAGCGACCCGGGCTCCCCGTACATGATCGGCTACGGCCAGGCGATCGGCGGCGAGGACCTCGCCCTCGGCCGGGTGGCCTTCAGCCCGACGGCGCCCCTGCTGGTCGTCCCGGCCGTGCTGCTGACGAGCCCCGTGACCTACTCCCTCCGGTTCATGGACCTGCGCGATCGCCGCGCCGCCCGCACGGTGAACATCCCCACCGGATCCGGCGCCCCGCCCCCGCGGTTCTCGGCCGACGGGACACGAGTCCTGGCCGGGGGAACACGTACGCGCCTGTCGCTGTGGGACGTGCGCGACCCGGCCCACCCCGAGGAGCAAGCACTGCCCGAGGCGGTCGGCCCGTCCGCGCTCCTCTCTCCCGACGGGCGCCTGGTGGCCCAGTCGTCCGACGGCTCCGTCGTCCTGTGGCGGTTGGGCGACGACGGAGTCCCGCGCAAGGCCGGCTCCCTGCCGGGCAAGGACACGGAACCGCTCGGATTCAGTCCCGACGGACAGACCCTGGCCGTACGACGAGAGGGGAACGTACAACTGTGGAAGGTCGGTTGAACGTGCCGGTGCCGGCGGGAAATGACGCCGCAGAGGAGCTCCGCGGCTTCCGCGGCCGCTTCGAGCTCGTCGCCCAGGCCGTGGACCAGGTGCTCAACGGGAAACGGGACGTGGTCCGGCTGGCTCTGGCCTGCCTGCTCGCCGAGGGACACCTGCTGATCGAGGACGTCCCCGGCGTGGGCAAGACCTCACTGGCGCGGGCCCTGGCCGCGGCGTTCGGCGTGTCCAGCAATCGGATCCAGTTCACGCCCGACCTGATGCCGTCCGACGTCACGGGCGTCGAGGTCCACCAGGGGGGCGGCACCTTCGTGTTCCGCCCCGGGCCGGTCTTCGCCCACGTCGTCATCTGCGACGAGATCAACCGGGCCTCTCCCAAGGCCCAGGCGGCACTGCTCGAGGTCATGCAGGAGCAGCAGGTGTCGGTGGCCGGCCAGGCCCGTCCGGTCCCGCGTCCCTTCATGGTGGTGGCCACGCAGAACCCGATCGGCTTCGAGGGCACCTACCCGCTGCCGGAGGCCCAGCTGGACCGCTTCATGATGCGGCTGAGCATCGGCCGGCCGGATCTGGAGGCGGAAAGCGAGATCCTCGCCCGCGACGACCGGCCCACCCCGGGGCCGGCGCTCCCGGAACCGGTCTTCGACTACCGCGTGCTGACCTCCATGGTGGAGACCGCACGCCGGGTGAGGGTCGACCCGGCCGTGCACCGGTACGTCGCACTGCTGCTGCGCGAGACCCGCTCGGACGTCCATGCCGCGGGCATCCGGCTCGGTGCCAGCACCCGGGGTGGACTCGCCCTGCTGCGGGCCGCACGGGTCCACGCCCTCGCCCAGGGCCGGCAGGGTGTGACGCCGGACGACGTGAAGGCCCTCGTCGGCCCCGTACTGGCCCACCGGCTGCTGCTGACCGACCGCGCCCTCCTCGACGGGCTCACCGGCGAGGACGTCCTGCGCCGCGTCCTGGCCACCGTGGCGGTACCCCGGTGATCACGGCCCGCGGCGCCGGAGTGCTCGGCGTCAGCCTCGTCCTGCCGGCCTGCGCGTGGCTCCTGGGCACGGCGGCCCTGGCCGCCCCCGCGGTCGGCGGCCTGCTCTCCCTGGGCGCCGCAGCCCTCCTGGTCCGCTCCGCCGCCGCGAACGGCGGGCCGGCCCGGCTGGACAGGGAGACCGTGACGCGCGGGGAGACGGTGACGCTGACGGCCGACCGGCCGTCCGTCCCCGCCTGGATACCGCTGGCCTGGGAACTCCTCGTGAGCGAGGGGACGTCGGGGCTGCCGGGGACCCCGGCGGGTCGGGGTGCCGCGCAGGCGGCCGGCGACGGTGCGACCCTGGTCCTGCGCATGTCGCCGCAGCACCACGGCGTCCTCGTCATCGGGCCCTCGGCGCTGAGCGTCACCGACCCCCTGGCGCTGTTCCGCCGCGAGAGCCGGGCCGGCGGGGCCAGGACGCTGCGGGTCCTCCCGCGCACCCTCCCCGTCCCGGGGGCCCAAGGGGGCCGGGCACACAGCGCTCAGGTGACGGGCCGCCCCCTGCCCCGCCGCGACGGGCCGGAGTTCCACATGCTCCGCGAGTACCGGACCGGCGACGACGCACGGCGCATCCACTGGCCGAGCAGCGCCCGCACCACGACACTGCTCGTGCGCCAGGACACCGCCGTGGAGGAACCCGTCCGGTATCTCTGGTTCGACGCCCGGGCCGACTGCTATCCGGACCGCGCCTCGTTCGAGGAGGCCGTGGACACGGCTGCCTCCCTCGCCGTGGACGCCGCCCGCAAGGGGCTGGCGCTGAGGATGTGGACGAGCGACGGGGCAGTGCTGAACTCTCCTTCCGGTCCGTCGGGGGCGGCGCGCTCCCTGGAGTTCCTGACCGAGGTCGCGCCCGTCCCGCCGGGTCCGCGCCAGGACCGCCCTGGTTCCCGGCCGGGGACGGCCGCCGGGACGGCGGGCGGCCGTTCCCCGGGCCCGTACCGGGTGCCCGCCCAGGGCCTGCTGACCGTGGTGACGGGCGAGTCGGCGAACGGCCGGGCCCTGCCGACCCCTACGACGGGCGGGTGCGCCGTCGTCGCGCTGCACCTGGGCTCCGCCGCGCCCCGGGCCGAACCAGGGGGCGACGGTCCGGTCGCGGGCTCAGCCCCCGTGCGCCACCGCCACGCCCGCGACGCGGAGCAGGCCCTGCTCCTGTGGGCCTCCGCCGTGGGCGGGGCGCCCCGGAGGCGGGCGTGAGCGGGGCCCTCGGGCGCGCGGCGGGCCGGGCCCTGCCCGCCGGTTCGGCGGCCGCCGTCGCCGGCTCCGCCTTCCACCGCGCGTTCGGGTACGAGGCCCTCGCGCTGCCGCTGGCCGTGGCGACCCTGGTGCCCGTCGTCCTGGCGGTCGTGGCGGCCGGGGGCAGAAGGCGGCTGCCGGTGGAGGTCTCGCTGCCGCTGTCGGCAGGCCTGTGCTTCCTGACCGCGTGGGCGGTGCTCCACGGATTCCCGCCCCCGGAAGGGGTGCCCCCGCTGGGCACGCTGCCGGGTACGGCCGTCGAAGCGTGGGCCGCGTTCCTCGACGTGCCGCTTCCGGCGGCGGCGGACCCGGTGCTCCTGGCGGTGCCGTTCACCGCGACGTGGACGGCCTCGGCCGCGGGGGCGGAGCTGGCCGTACGGGCCCGCCGGGTCACCGCCGCCACGCTCCCGGCGTTCGCCCTGCTCGTCGTCGCGATCGCCCTGTGCCTGCCCGGCCGCGGATCGCTGCTCGGCCAGGTCGTCGCGCTCGTCGCGGTGGTCGCCGCCACCCTGGCGCGCCCGGCCGTGGCCCCCCGCACGGCCTGGCTCGTCCTGGCGCCGGCGGGCGTCACCGCTGTCGCCGCCGCCGTCCTGGCGACGCTGTGGCCGACGGGCCCGGCACCGTACGATCCGCGTGAACACCGTCCGGCCGTCGAGGAGTCGGCCGCCGTCAGCAGCCCGCTGGCCCAGTACGCACAGTGGGAACAGCAGCCCGACGAGGCCCTGTTCACCGTGGAAGGCGGCCCCTCCGGGGCTCCGCCCTCCTCCGGCCCGGCCGCTGGACCGGAGCGCTGGCGGCTGGCCTCGCTCACCTCCTACGACGGCCGCGAGTGGACCCTCCACGACGTCTTCACCCCGGTCTTCGGACCCCTGCCCGCTGATCCGGTCCTCGGGCCCCTCGCCGCAGGGCGGGCGGAGAGGGGAGGGAGCTCCTCGGCCGTGATCCGGAACCTGACGGGCCGGCTGCTGCCCGTCCCCGATGCTCCGGTGGCCCTGCGTTCCGAGCGGACCCGCCTGTCGTTCAACCGTTTCGAACGCACGGTGCTCACCGCCTCAGCCCTGTCGCCCGACGCACGCTACCGCGCCACGGGCGGCGCGGCCCCGGCCGTCACCCCCGCCGAGGCGGCCGGACTGTCACCCGCATCCGGCCTCCCGCAGGCGCTGGACGTACCCGGTTCCGCGCCCCCGTCGTTGCGGGAGCTGGCCGACCGGGTCCACGCCGCCGCCGGCACCCCGTACGGGCGGGCCCAGGCCCTCGCCTCCGAGCTGTCGCGGGAGTACCGGCGGACGTCCAACGCGCCACTGAGCCAGCCGATCGCCTCGCTCAGCCGGTTTCTGGCCGACCGCAAGGGCTCTGCCGTGGACTTCGCCGCCGCGTACGCGCTCGCCGCCCGGCTCGAAGGACTGCCGTGCCGGATCGTCGTCGGATTCCGCGTCCCGGCCGGCAGCGGCCCACGCACCGTCCTCGCCCGGGACGCGGCCCTGTGGACCGAGGTCGCCTTCGACCGCGTCGGCTGGCTGCCCTTCGACCCCGTCCCCGCTCCCGGCCTGCCCGACCAGGACGACGCCCGTCCGGAACCGAGCCCCGTCACAACCGCACCGGTTCCCTCCCCCTCGTCCCCGCCCTCCCCCTCGTCCTCGTCCTCGTCCCCGCCCGGCGCGGGCGGCGGGGCGTCCCCCACCGGCGCGGCGCGGCCGGGGGACGCTCAGGGGATCGGCGCCGCCTCCGGCATCCCCTGGGCCGGCTGGGCGACGGCGGCCCTCGCGGCCCTCGCCGTATCGGGGGCGGCCGCCCGCATCTGGCTGGTCCTCCTACGGCCCGTGGCGCGCCGGCGCGCGGGGCGTCGCGCGGCCACACCCGCGCGACGGGTACTCGCCGCCTGGCTCGATGCCCGGCACGCCTTCGACGCCGCGGGCGCCGACCCGCCCGACCCCTCGCACACCCTGGTGGAATCGGCCCGGCTGCTCTCGCGGGCCGGGCCCGCGGCCGCCGTCCGCGCCTCCGCCGTCTCCCTGGCACAGCTCGCCACCAGGGCCCGCTTCTGCGAGCCGACCGCCGAGGAGCGGGCGGCCGATCCCTCCCTGGGAACGATGGGCCCGCAGGACGCCGAACTGGCCTGGCTCCTGGCCGAGTCCATCCGGGACGAGCTGCGGCCCGAGCGCCGGCTGCGGGCCCTCACCTCAGCGGCCCGGGTCCTGCTGCCCGCGGCCCTCTCGGCCCGGGTGCTGCCCGCCCGCGCCCTACCGGCCCGCCCCCGAACGGAGGAGGAACGCGTTGAGCAGCACTGACCTGGGGCTGGCGGCGCCGGGGTGCCACGTCCTGCTGATCGGCAGCGGGCTCAGCGCCGACCCCGAGGTGCTGCCGCCCGTTCCCGCCGTGCACCGCACCCTGGCGGACCTGGCCACAGCCTTACGCGAACACTGCGGGGTCGGCCCCGGGCAGCTGACGGTACTCGAAGACCCGCCGGACGCGGAGACCTTCGCGCGGGCGGTGTCGGACGCCGCCCGCGCCGCCCACGACACCCTGCTCCTCTACTACGTGGGCCACGGACTGGTCGGAACCCACAACGAGCTCCGCCTGTGCACCCGCGCCACCACCGGCCACCCGGACACCCTCCCGTACAACACGCTCGGCTTCGGGCAGATCCTCGACCTGGTGCGCAGGTACAAACCCGAGCGGCTGATCACCGTCCTCGACTGCTGCCACGGCGGCCGGGCCGCCGACGATCCCTTCACCGGGCTGCGCCGCCACTACCTGCTGCCCGCGGCCGCCCGCGACGAGGCGGCCCTGGCACCGGCCGGCGCGACGCACACCGTGTTCTCCGGGGAACTGCTCGCCCTCCTCGACGAGGGCGATCCGGGGGCGTCGGCCCACCTCACCCTGGAGGACGTCCGGCGCCGGCTCGCCGGGCGCGGGCTGGAGCCGCACGTCCAGCAGGACAGCACCTCCGCATGGTTCGCCCTGGCCCGCAACAAGGCCTTCGTATCCGACTCGGGAATCGTGCCCGGCCCCCCGGACACGGGGATCTGCCCCTATCCGGGCCTCGCCCCGTTCGAGGAGTCGAACCGGCGCTGGTTCCACGGCCGCGAACAGCTGAGCAGGGACCTCGCCGCGGCGCTCACCGGCCCCGGCCACCCCGGACTGCCGCTGATCCTGCTCGGTGTCTCCGGCGTCGGCAAGTCCTCGCTGCTGCGCGCCGGACTGCTGCCCGCCCTGCGCCGCGGCGCCAGCCCCGCCGGTCTGCCCCTGGGATGGGAACCCGTGCTCCTCACCCCGACGGAGCACCCCCTGGACGCGCTGGCCCAGGCCCTGTCCGCACCCACCCGGCTGCCCGCCGGACACCTCAGGAGGCTCCTCGCGGACGAACCCCACGCGGTGGCGGACCTGCTGCACCGGCCGGGACTCGGACACGCCGTGGTCGTCGACCAGTTCGAGGAGGCCTTCAACCTCTGCGAGGACGCCGACGAGCGCACCGCCTTCATCCGCGCGCTCGCGGAGCTCGCCGCGCTCGGCGGCACTCCGCGCGGCCCCGTGGCCGTTCTGCTCTCGCTCACCGCCCACTCCTTCGCCGCCTGCGCCGAACGTCCCGAACTGGTGCGGGCCGTGACGGAGCACCAGTTCGTCGTGCCACCGCTGTCCGCCCCCGAGATCCGGGCCGCCGTGACGGAGCCCGCGCGTCAGGAGCACCTGCGCGTCGAAGCGGGCCTGCTCGACCTCATCCTGGCCGATCTCGGCCACGGCCCCGCCCCCGGGGGCCAGGAACTCTCCGCCCCGGTCGCCACCAGCCTCGTCCACCTCGCGCAGGCGCTGACGGCGACCTGGGAGCGGCGGACCAACGGCGTCATGACCATCCGCGGCTACCGTGAGGCGGGGGGCATCGCCGGTGCCATCACCCAGTCCGCCGACGAGGTCCTGCGCGGCCTCGGCCCGGACCAACGGCTCGTGGCACAACAGCTGTTGCTGCGTACGATCCGACCGGGCCGCCCCCTGGAGGGGGTACCGCCGGTCCGTACCGCCGTGGACCGCGACGCGCTGGTGCGCGAGCTGGGCAGCAGGCACACCGAGCCCCTCCTGGACCGGCTGCTCCGGGCCGGGCTGCTGACGCAGACCGGGCGTGCCGTGCAGCCCGCTCACGAAGCCCTGCTGCGGGACTGGCCGCTCATGCGCAGGTGGCTCGCGGCCGACCCCGAATGGCGCGTACGGCACGCCCAGTTGACGGATGCCGCGGCGGCCTGGCGGGACGCCGGCGAGACCGACGCGGACCTCTACCGGGGCCACACACTGAGCCGGGCCCTGGAGCTGACCCAGGACCGGAGCACGCTGGAGGTCGGCGCCGAGGTGCTGCGGTTCCTCGACGCCTCGGTGAGGCGCCAGCGCTCGACCACCCGCCGCTCCCGGACCAGGCGCCGTCTCCTGGCCCTCGGCGCCACCGCCTCCGCCGTCGTGCTGGCCGCGGCGTCCGTGCTGGGATGGGTCGCCCACCGGGCGCAGGGGCGGGCCGACGCCGAGGCCGGGGCCCTGCGGTCCCGGCAGCTCGCCGCATCGGCGCTGACGCTGCGCCACGTCGACCCGCCGCTGGCGGCGCGCCTCGCCGTGGGGGCGGAGCGCAGCGCCCCCACCGACGAGTCGTGGGCCGCGCTGATCGCGAACTCCGGCCTGCGCCCCGCCGACTCCGGCGGCCGCGCCAGCGACCTGCCGGCGGCGACCTCGTACGCCGCCGCGTCCGACCGCCCCGTGGTCGCTCTGGCCAGCGGGGGAGGAGTACAGCTGTGGGCCGTCGACACCCGGTCGCCCCTCACCACGCTGCGTACCCGCGCCCCCGTCGTGGGACTGGCCTTCTCACCGGACGGGCGATGGATCCTCGCGGTCGCCGACGGTTTCCTGCTGTTCTGGGAGGCCGCGGCGCCCGGACCGGAGCCGGTCCGCAAGGTCGAGGTGCCGGACGGCACCGGATTCGTGGAGGCCGTGGGGTTCTCGCACGACTCCGCCACCGTCGCCCTCACGGGCAAGGACTCCACCCGTCTGGTATCCGTCGAACCGGCGGGGCCGGCGCGGATACGGACCCTTGCCGGCGAGGCGCTGCGCTACGGCGCGGGCGGCCGGATGCTGACCGGGCATGACGGCCAGGGGCGGCTGCTGGTGCGGCGGGTGGCCCAGGACGGCACCGAGGGCCCACCCCAGCTCCTGCCCGGGGCGTCGGGCCCGTACTCGGAGGCGACGAGCGTCTCGGCCGACGGGAGCGTCATGGCGGTCCGGCGTCAGGACGGGACGGCCGAACTGTGGTCGCTGCCGGGCGAGCCCCGTCGTACGGGTACGGTCGCGTCGGCGGGAGCCGCCGCCGCCCCGCCCGCACTCTCGGCCGACGGAGGGCTGCTGGCGGTGCCCGGTGGCGAGGGCGTCCAGGTGTGGGACGTCCACGGGGCCGTCCCGGCGCTGCTGGGCCAGACCTCGGGGCAGGGCGCGGCCCGGATGGCGGCCTTCCTGCCGGACGGACTCCGGTTGCTGGTGACGGACGCGGCCGCGTCCCGGGTGTGGGACACCCGGGCCCTGCGCCAGCCCGGGGCCATCGGCGCCGCACCGGTGGCCGGCGCGGCGGCGGTGGCGTACCGGCCCGACGGACAGGCCCTGGCCGTCGGCGGCGCGGACGGGGCGGTCTCGGTACGGACGGTCACGGGTGCGGTGGTGCCCGTCCCCGCCGGGCTGGCGGCGGCGAGCGGGCAACGGGTCCAGGACCTGGCGTTCGCCCACGACGGACACACCCTGATGGTGGTCCGGGGGCGGGGCGTGGAGCTGTGGAACACCACGGATACGGGTGCGGCGGGTCCGCTGGCCCTGGTACCGGGTGTACGTGCGGCCCTGGCCTCCGGCTCCGCACGGCTGTCGGTCCGTACCGCGCACGGCACCGTCGAATGGTGGGAGGCCGACCCGCCCGCCCGTCCGCGCCTGTTGTCCTCGGTCGAGGGCACGGGGGCGGCGTCCACCGCTCCGGTGGCCCTCGCCCCCGACGGGCGTACCGGGTTCACCGGCTCCTGGTGGGACCTGACCGCGCCCTCGTCACCGCGCGCGCTCAAGCCGGCGGGGAGTGCTCCGGCGGCGGACACGGTCCTGGTCTCCGGCGCCGACGGAGCCCTGGCGGCAGGCGGCGGCCTCACCGGGGTCGAGGCCTACGCACGGCCGGGCCGGGCTCCGTGGACGGGGCCCGGGATGCGGGGCTTCACCCCCACGGCCGTCGCGCTGGCACCCGACGGAGCCCTGGCCGCGACCGGCGACGACCGGGGCACCATCCGCCTGTGGCGCCGTACCGGAAGCGGGCAGTGGCGGGCGCTGGCGGAACTGCCCCGGCGCGACGGCCGGGTGACGGCCCTCGCCCTGTCGGCGTCGGGAGGGCTCGCCGCCGCGGTCGCCGACGGACCCGTACTGATCTCCGACCTGTCCCGCAGCGCCCTCCTCTCGGCCCTGTGCACCGCTCCGCCCCCGTCCGGAACCGAGGCCGAGGCCCGCTGGGCCGCCTACGGCGGCCGGGGCACCCTGGACTCCGCCTGCGGCGGCACTCCCCAGCGGACCTCGCTCCCCGCCGCCGCCCCACCCTTCGAGACGCACCGCGACGGAAAAGGAATCTCATGAGGATCAGTTTCACCTCGGACGGCCCCTCCGATCCGGTGGAGGCCGACGACTGGCGCGACCTCGCGGCCAGGCTCGGTGCGGAGCCGAGCCTGGGCCGGGTCGAGGAACTGCGCGCCCCGATCCGGCCAGGCACTTTGGGCGGTGACCTGTACGGGCTGATCGCCGAGGTCGGCGCTGCCGGGGTGGTGGCGCTCGGCGCCGTCGTGCAGTCGTGGATCCGGCTGCGCGCAGGCCGGTTCAGGGTGTCCTGGGAGAGGGACGGCGGGGGGCGCACGGTGATCACGGTCGACGGTACGAACGCCTCCGGTGCCGAGTCGGCGCGCGTCCTCCTCGGGGAGATCGCCCGCGCCGTCGAGAACGACGCGAACTCCCCCCACCCGCTGCCCCCTTCGCCGGGCCCCGGGGCACCACCCGACCCCGAGGCCCTGCCGGGTCCCGGCCTCTGACCCGGCTCTGCGCAAGGACGCGGTGAACGTCGTACGGGTCGCGTGCCTCTGACGGCGACGGTGTCGTCGAGGAGCGATCACGAGCGCCGCTGCGGGAGCGGGCAGGGGAAGGTCCGACTCGCGCCAGACGTGGGCGTCGGCCTTGTGGCCTGGTGGAGGGCGTGCGCTGGCGATGACCAGGCGGCTGTCCGCGTCGATGATGACCCGCACGTTCGCCGAGAACCGGTAGTTCCGGGATGAGGCGGCGATCGTGCGGTCGCGGACCGGGATCAAGGTGCCGTCCACGATCCACAGCCGTACTACGTCGGCGACAGGCCGCAGTGCCGGCTCCAGTGCCAGCAGTGGCCGGAGCCGCTGGATGACCCGGCAGACGGTGGCCGGGGAGATCCCGAAGAGCGGAGCGAGCTGCCGCATGGTCAGGTTCGTGCGGTAGTACACGGCCACCAGCAACACCCGGTCCGGTAGCGGCAGGCACCAGGGGTGGCCCCCGCCGGGCCCGGTCCCGCCCCGCTGCGGGACCGGCCGTTGGACGTCGCGGCGGGCTGTGGTGACCGGACGTGGAGTTCACCCGGCCCCGTGATCGAGCCGTACGGCCTGATGGGCCCCATCCCGGTGGTACGAGAAGCGAGGGCGCGGCTGGAGACGGCACGCACGGCGAGCGTGGGAGCGGCGGCTGAGGCGCAGGCCCAGCAGCAGAAGGCGGCACGGAACATCGAGAAGCTGACCAGCCCCGACGGGTGAACCACCACGCGCAGGCCCGCCCGACATCCAGGCGACGTACCCAACGCCAGGAGTCCGCGATCGGGCGCTGGGCTGCCGGCCTAGCCCGATGACGAGGCTGGCCGCGCGACCCATCCTCCCAGGAGAGGAAGCTGCGATCTTTGCCCAGGCGGACGAGCTCAACGCCCACATCGCTCGGCTCCTCGAACACTACGGGTAGGCTTGTAGGTATGGGATTTGACTGGGAGAACATACTCGGCGCAAGCGGTGACGACCTCAACGATGCCTACGACAGGGCGGTCTCCGCGGCCATGTACAGCGATGACCCGGGGGATGACCCCCTGCCATTCCCAATCGGCGAAGAGCACGACTGCACAGACGGCTTGCGCTGAACCGAGCGCACGCACGAAACGCCCCGGCAAGCCGGGGCGTTTCGCCGTCTCAGAGATCGTGTCAGTCGATCCTGCCCGAGCCCTAGCCGGCCAGCTTCTCTCCTTGGATAGTGGCACTGTCCAATGAGGAAGGAGGCAGGGGCTGTGAGCGAGTACACCAAGCCACTCGTGATGGGCGCCATCGGGGTGCTGATCGTCCTCTTCGGTTTTACACCCGACTTGGGTGACGGAGCCAAGGAGTGCGCGGGGCACGACATGAAACCGGGCGACTCCTGCACGACGGCAGACGGCGCGTACGGCTACGACGACATCGCGGCCAAGGACGCCGAGAACCGGCAGAACAAGAAGGTGATCCTCTCCTCCATCGGTGGAGCCGTGATCCTCGGCGCTCTCGGGGTTGCCACACATACCGGGGTGGAGGACTTGCGGTACGCCCGCAGCCGGCGCAGGACCGCCCGCCACGACGCCCCGATCGCCGTGGAAACGGCGAGGATAAAGATGCGCACGGACCTGAACGGCATGGGCGCAGTCCCTCTGTCCCCCGCCGCCACAAACGGGCACGCCCAGCCCAGTCTGCTACTGACCGTATTCGGAGTCGTCAGCCGGGAGACGGGCGGGGAGCATCTCACCCCTGGTCCCAGATCACCGCGCTCAGCAAGCGGGAGCCGAGCAACGGCCACCCCCGCGCGGTCATCACCCGCCGTCGCGGCGCTCCCCTTCACTTCACCCTGGCCACCACCGCAGACCTTGCCGCGTTCTCACTGGCCCAGGAACTGGTGACACGCACACGAACCACTTGAGGCGCTTCCAGCCCGTACCTGGCCGTTACCACGCCGGACACCACGACAAGCCCAGCGCGGGCGCTCTTAGCAGGAGTCCCGCCATCGTCTGGCCCGCGCGATCTGCCACGGCGGTCGCGGCCAGATCCGCCAGGCGTACCGCGAGGGCCACGACAGCTACCTGTTCAACATCAAGGCCAGCGGCCCCGGTCCAGGCCTGCGCCAGCGCGGCGTCGTGGTGGAGAACGGCCGTGGCCTGGTCAGAACAGGGTGTTGTCGTTCTTGGAGGTGGCCGGGATGACCTGGAGGACGTCCCAGTGCTCGACGATCTTTCCGTTCTGGTCGAAGCGGAAGATGTCGATGCCCGCGTAGTCGTCGTCTCCTGGCCAGGTCTGGTGGCAGTGGAGGATGACGTGGTCGCCGTCGGCGAAGGCGCGTTTGTACTCGACGTGTTTGCCGGGGTATTCGGCGGCCATGCGCTCGAAGTAGTCGATGAACGCCTGCTTACCGTCGCCGACGTGCGGGTTGTGCTGGATGTAGGTGTCGCCGACGAAGCGATCGACGGCCTCGGCGGGGCGGCAGTCGTTGAACATGAGGTCGTAGAACGCCTTGGCCGTGGCCTTGTTCTTCTCCGGATCGCTCATGGGGTCACCGTAGGACCGGCCGCGGCCTGCGGCGCGGTGAGTGCGTCGAGCAGGTGATCGGCGCCGACGGGGACTGGCAGAGCCCGTTCCTTCAGGTCGGAGGGGATGTCGGGGTGGGTGGGGTTCACGCGGACGAGGCGGGCCTGGGGTTGTGACTGTTGTCCCGTGCCACCCAACGCTGATCGTGTGCCATCGAACTTTGACGGACGCGAGTTTGTGCCATCAGAGTTTGATCACACCTGTCACCTCGTTGGGGCGACTTGTGCGAGTTCTCCTTCCGGGTGGGCGCCTTCCCCGCTACCAAGATCGAGCCTTGTACGGACTGCGAACGGACCCTCCATGATCTTCACCGCTCTGCGCGGCGTTGCCGGTGCTGCGCTCCTTGCCGGACTCGTCGCCGCGGCTCCAGCTTCACACTCGGAACCCGTCCTCAGCCCCGCGGCCGCCGCTGTGGACCCTGCGGCACCCCCCTCACCCACCGCCAAGCGCGGCGAGTGCGTGTTCTCGACCAACACGGGGCCGGACGCGAAGGACGTGGGAAAGCCCCCCGCCCAGCCGCCGTACACCGGCACGGTGAAGACCACCCTCAAGACCAACCTGGGCGACATCGAGCTCGACCTGGACGGGAAGAAGGCCCCCTGCACCGTCGATTCCTTCACCTACCTGGCCGAGAAGAACTTCTTCGACCGGACGTACTGCCACCGTCTGACCACTGGGGCGCTGAAGGTGCTCCAGTGCGGGGACCCGACCGGCACCGGCTCCGGCGGGCCGGCTTACCAGTACGGGGAGGAGAACCTGCCGAAGGCCGCATCCGGCAAGCAGACGGCCGAGTACGCCAAGGGCACCCTGGCCATGGCCAACGCGGGCCCCGGCACCAACGGCAGCCAGTTCTTCATGGTTTACGGCGACTCCGAGCTGCCGCCGAACTACACCGTCTTCGGCAAGATCACCAGCGGCATGGACATCCTGGAGGAGGTCGCGCGGGCCGGAACGGACAACGCGAATGGGGAAGGCGACGGCGCACCCCACAAGAAGCTCACCCTCCAGGACGTGACTATCGCCGCGAGGTAGGCCACACGGATCTGACGCCGACGGGCTGTGGGACTGGCCTCCGGCCGTTGCGATCACTCAAAGTTCGATGGCACAGGACAGACGCTCCTACGCCATCGAACCTTGATCGCGTGCCATCGAAGCCGAGCGACTGTGCCGAGGCAGTCCATGAGGCCGCCGAATCAGAACGCAGCCTGCACCGTTTCCACGCGCAGCCCTGAACCGTCGACGCGGATGCAGGTGCGCTGGCCGGCCGTTCTCACCGGCGCATCACCCCATCGACTGAACACGACCCGGCTCCGAGAGTTTCGCCACTCAAACTTCCTGCCCGGGCGTGACACCTGCCCTCGCCTGTGGCACGCCCCTTCCGCCCGGTGGACGCCTGGCCGGCCTGCCCGGCTACCGGGCATGAGGTGATCGCCACCGTCGGCAGCAGCCGAAGGCCGACCCGCCCCGGCGCCCCCGGCTGGGAGGGAAGCCGCATGCGCCTTACGTACCACGGCCGAGACCCGCGCGGCACTCGCCGCCGTGACCCTGCCCGCTGCAGCCGCCGCCCCGCGCAGCGGGCAGCGATCCGGTCGGCGAACGGCCTCACCGCGTCCCCGGTGCCGGCCCGGGCGACCGCCTCGGGGTCGGCCGTCCCGTCCCGGCCGGTCTCCTCTTCTACCTCGGCGGCGACGCCGAGTTCCCCGATGTCCACCCCGACCAGGTCGCGGCGCCCGGCCGGCGCCGGGACCTGCCCGCGCTCCTGGACCACCACGTCCCGTACGGGCCTCCGTGGGCGCGGGACGGGCCCGCTGTCAACCGCTGCGCGCCGCGTTCACCGTTTCGGGGTGGGGGTGTTCGGCTTCGCGGGTGGCGGACGGTTCGGCTGTGTGATCATCCGGAGCGACATTGTCGTGGAGGCGGACCGTGGAGCATGGGTGCCGGCCGCCCCTGTGGGGAAGGACATGGGGTGAGCCTGACCGGGCACCGATCGATCCGGCATCCGAGGCCGCCGGGCATCGACACGCTGCAGTGCAGGCAGCGCTACGGGCTGGGTTTGGTCCCTGACCCGCGGCACCGCGCCATGATGGCCGGCCTGCTGGATTCCGGTCTCCTCGACGCTCTGGTGGCGTTCGCGCTGGAGTACGAGCCGGCGGTGGACCAGGAGGGGGCCCGCTTACGGGCCGGCCTGCTGGCCGCCGAGTTCGAGGCCTTCGGGCTCCCCGTCCCGGCGGCGACGATCCGCACCATCACCGTGATGCGCGGCCTGATGGTGCCGGTCACCGATGAGGACCTCGCCTTCGCACTCGACCGCATCTGGGTGTTCGGTACCTTCCTCGACGACCTGTGCAGCCGCGCGCCGGCCGAGGCCGAGGCGGTCCTGCAGGAGGCTCTGCTGCCCGAGCGGCCCCCTTCCCGGCCGACCACTCGCTACCTGCGGCACGTGTTCGAGCAATTGGCGCCGTTCTGCGAGCCGACGTTCCTGGCGGTCTACCGGGCCTTCCTCCACAACGCCCTCATCGGCGTGCTGATGGAGGCGGAGTTCACGCCCCAGGTCTCCGACGGAGTGGACAGCGACTTCGTCCGCGCCTACAACGGCTTCTCCCAGTTCTGGTTCGTCTCCCTGCAGTTCACCCACCCGTGCCTCGATTCCGCCAGCGACCGGGCCTTCTGGTCGGCGGCACTGTCCTCCGGGGTCACGTTCCTGAACGACGTCAACGATGTGCTGTCGTGCTACAAGGAGGCGCTCGACGGGACCGACTTCGCCAGCAGCAGGCTCTACCGCACCAGCATGCGGGAACGCATGCCCTACCAGGCGGTCGCCCGCCGCGCGCTCGCCGGCGGCCTGGCCGCCCGCGACCGCCTCCTCGCCCTGGCCACCAACGATCAGCGCCCCCACCTGGAGCGCTATATGGCCGGCTACGTCTACTTCCATCTCCGCTGTCGCCGCTACCGCTGGAACGACATCTACCCGGGCCTGACGCCGATCGACACCTGACATGCGGGGCGGCGAGCGGCGTAGGCAAGCCCTGCCAAGACCGGGCCGTGCCCGAGCGTCGTTGTTCGAGATGATGTGGCGGTGTCTCTTCGCTATTTCAATCAGACTGGCTGGACCGCGATCTTCAACGGCACCGACACGGAGATCGGCCGTATGGTGCGTGTGGAGGGCTGGGACCAGGCGACTGGGACGGCTCTGGTCGTCGATCCCAAGCGTGGTGCCCTGCGCGCGGTGACGGACTACGAGGACTTCTCCCACTTGGAGCGAGCCGATCAGGTCGTAGCCGCGGTGCCTGGTGGTGGGTGGCGGGTGCACTGGAAGGACGAGGGGCCAGGGGGAACGCCGCTGACGGAACAGGTGCTGGCCTGGTTGATCACCTCGCAGGGGCGGGCGACAGCCATCACGGTCGATGCCGCGGGGCATACCGAGGACGCTGACAGCGCCGATGTCTTCATCCCGCCGGGCGAGGACCCGGTGTCCTGATCGGAGCCGGTCAGGCCACGTCGTTCTCCCGCTCGATGGTCTTGAGGCGGTTCTTCAGTCGGTAGCTGGGGCCGTTGATGGAGATCACTTCGCAGTGGTGGAGGAGCCGGTCGAGGATGGCGGTGGTGAGGACCTCGTAGCCGAAGACCTGGCGTCCGCGTTCTCCGAGCACATGGCCCACCGGAAGATCGCCGACCTCGGCCTCCGCGTGGTGACCGGCGGCCTCGGCCCGGACGAGTTCCTGATGGGCTACGTCCGCCAAGCCCTCGTGCTCTTCGGCGCCGACGCCGTTTTTTCCGCGCCGGGATGGACGCCAACAAGCCTCTGGCCGCCAAGCTCATGCACACCGCCGGCGAGCCCCTCGACACGGCGGAGGCGGTCACCCGGCTCATCCTGCGCGGCCCGGACCCCGACGGCCGGATCCGGGAGCTCGTCGCCGACGCGATGGCCCGCGCGGGCGACGGCCTGGCCCGCGGCCTCACCCTGGCTGACCTGGCGAAGGCCTGGAGGCCGCTGGTGATGACCAGCGACAAGCTCGCCTCCGCCTACGCGCTCGAACGCCGGTCCCCCTACCTGGCCCGCGATCCAGTCGAGCTGTCCTATCGGCTCCCGGTCGAGCACAAGATCAACGATCCGGCCCAGGGCAAGCGGATCCGGCGGGACGCGGCCAAGGCCCTGGGCCAGTCGCGACAAGCTCGGCTTCGCCTCCCCGGTGCCATCCTGGCTCAACGACAACCTCGCGGCCTGGGCCGACTCCCAGATCCGCATGGCCCTCACCGACGTCCCGCCCGGGTTCCGCCCCCTCCTCGAGGGGGGTTTGGAGCCCGGTGGCCGGTTCGACCGCACTCGCATGCCGGCCCTCATGGCAGCCGCCTGGTTTTCGGACCGGACGGTGAGGGCTGCCGCGTGATCCCCAACTCCGTTACTCCGGTGAGGGGATGCACTCCGAGAACACCGCCATCGAGGAGCCGGCCGCCGCCCGCGGAGCCGTCGCGATCATCACCAACCGCCGCGGCGAAGTCCTCCTCCACCTCCGCGACGACCTCTCCGAGATCGCCTGGGCCGCCCACTGGTCCGTCCTGGGCGGCGGCTGCGACCCAGGAGAGTCCCCTGCCGACGCGATCGTCCGTGAGCTCGACGAGGAAGCGGGCCTGATCCCCGATGACCTGCTTCGCCGCCACCTGGGACGGCGACGAGACGGACCTGCCGAGGGCGTCAAGCTCCAGTTCTTCGCCCCCGACTACCTCGACATCCTCACGATCCCGCCGTTCATCCGGGACGGGATCCACCGCTATCTGGCCGCCGGGCCCTCCTGATCACGCCGCCCTTTTCGGGCGGGGCAAGGGTGGGGCCGCCAGCGGCGGCCCCAGCCGAAGGGACGACCCCGAGCATGAAGATGACCGTCATCGGATGCGGCTACCTCGGCGCCACTCACGCCGCTTGCATGGCCGAGCTCGGCCACGAGGTCCTGGGCATGGACTCCGACATCGACAAGGCCCACACCCTCAACTCCGGCCGGGCCCCGTTCTTCAAACGCGACCTCGACGGACCCCTCGCCAAGCACCCCGCGACCGGCCAGCTGCACCCCGAACCAGCCCGGCAGCGACGCCTAGGACCTCACCCACCTCTTCGACACCGTCCGCCGTGAAGACCCCGGCCGTCGTCGCGGTCAAGTCCACCGTCCCGGTCGGCACCGCGCCCCGCGTCGCCGAGATTCTGCGCGAGTACGCTCCCGCCGGGGGCTGATCTGGCCCGCATCGAACGGCACTGGGTGCGTCACCACATCAACGTGCTGGGCGGCCTGCGGGCTTGCCGCACTGTGCCGGACCCAGTGCTGGAAGTAGGCGATCGTGTCGTCGGCGCGGGCTCGTCCGCTGCGGTGGATCTTTCCGGTGCCGGCGAGGCCGACGGCGGCTGCCCCCTCGACCTCGCCGACGATCCGCATCAGGCCCAGGGTGTAGAGCAGGTGACTGGTGAAGGCTGCTCCGACCGGCGGGGTCATCCGGCGAGCGATGCCGCGCATGATGTGCGCGTCACCTTCTGTACCTTCTGCCCTCTCTGCCGGTGGTCGGGCTCCGGCGGTTGTGACACGGGATCCTCCTGCTCAGGTGATCAAGGGCGGGTCGGGTGTGGCCGCCGAGGCTGACGGGCGCTCCCGCTCGATGGCGCGAAGGGAGCCCTGGGCGCATTCCGGCGCCCGTCGGCGCCCGTCCGGGGGCCTGGGCGGACTGGGCTGGGCGGACTGGGCTGGGCGGGGGGCGTCAGGTGGTGAAGGTCTGGTGGCCGAGGACGCGGAGGAATTCCAGGCGTTCGGCGGCGTCGGTGCCGGGCTGGGGCCGGTAGAGAAAGAGGCGGTTGCCGGTGCTGGGGCTCAGGACGACGTCGCATTGCAGGTCGAGGCGGCCGACGTGCGGGTGGAGGAGGGTCTTGCGGGCGGAGCGGACCGTGGCGACCTCGCCCAGTTCCCAGATGGCGGAGAACTCCTCGCTGCGCTCGAGCAGGTCGTTGACGAGTTGCTCGCCGGCTGGGTGGGGGCCGTGGCGGAAGACGGCCGCGCGCAGGTCGGCGACGATGACGCGGCCGAGTGACGCGTGGTCCTCCTGCGGGTACAGACCGCGGGCTGTGGGGTGGGTGAACCAGAGCCAGGCGCCGTTGCCCTCCCGGCCCGGTCGGCTGGCCAGCGGTCCCAGCAGGGCGGCGGCCGCGGCGTTCTGCACGATCACCGTGCCGAGCTCGTCGACGATCTGCGCGGGGGTGTCGGTGAGGGCGTCGACGATGTGCATCAGCCCGGGGTCGGCGTAGCCGTCGGCGGAGTGGTGTTGTGGGGGCTGGTGGCCGGCGACGGCGTAGAGGTGGTCGCGTTCGTCGGTGGACAGGCGCAGGGCGCGGGCGAGGGCGCCGATCAGGGCTTCGGAGGGGTTGACTCCGCGTGCCTGTTCGAGGCGTTCGTAGTAGTCGGTGGAGATGTTCGCCAGCATGGCCACTTCCTCGCGGCGCAGGCCGGGGGTGCGGCGCCGTCCGCCGGGGATGAGGCCGACGTCGGCGGGGCGCAGGGCCTCGCGGCGGGCGCGCAGGAAGCGGCCCAGCTCTCGGCGGTCGGTCATGTTCGGTGCTCCCTGGCGGTACGGCGGTCACTGCGGCAGAGCGGGACGGGGCGGGCTTGCAGTGCGCTGACATGACCAGCTTGGTACGTCCGCCTCCGGTTATCCACGTATTGCCGGACCGACGATAAACGCACCGTGGATACCCCTTCGTGCCTGCAGCAGGCTGGGAGACAGCCGCTGGGAGGCCCCCTCCCAGTCCGGCGTTTTCGCACGTAGACGGCCGGTTGCAGCCGTCGAGCACTGCTGAGGAGCTTCATCCCATGGCCAAATGGACCAGCGCCCGCATCCCCGACCAGAAGGGCCGGACAGCTGTCGTGACCGGGGCCAACAGCGGTCTGGGTTTCCAGACGGCCCGCGAGCTGGCCCGCCACGGCGCCCACGTCGTGATGACCGCCCGGGACCGTGATCGCGGCACCGCCGCCGTGGAGCGGCTCCTGGCCGAGCAGCCGAGGGCGAGCGTCGAGCTGCGCCTGCTGGACCTGTCAGACCTGGACTCGGTGACCGCCTTCGCACAGGAGGTCCTCGACGACGGCCTGCCGGTGGACGTCCTGGTGAACAACGCGGGCGTCATGTGGCCCCCGCACCGGCTCACGCGACAGGGCCACGAGCTGCAGTTCGCCACCAACCACCTCGGCCACTTCGCGCTCACCGGCCTGCTGCTGCGCCGTCTGGAGAAGTCCGCCGCCCAGGGCCGCGACGCCCGCGTGGTGACGGTCAGCTCTGTCGAGCACCGCGGCGGCACCATCTTCTTCGACGACCTGCACGGCGAACGCGGCTACGCCCCGCGCGCCTACTACTCCCAGTCAAAGCTCGCCAACACCCTGTTCGGCCTGGAACTCGACCGGCGGCTGCGCGCGGCCGGATCGACGGTGACCAGCGTCCTTGCCCATCCGGGCTACGCCAGCACCAATCTGCAGTCCAGCGGCCCGACCGGCTTCCTGCGGTTCTTCTTCTCCAAGATCGCCAATCCGCTGATGGCCCAGCCCGTCGAGAAGGGGGCCTGGAACCAGCTCTACGCGGCCACCGCACCCGAGGTGAAGGGCGGCCAGTTCATCGGCCCGGACGGCTTCGGCGAGTACCGGGGCCACCCCGCCGTGGTCCAGCCCGACAAGGCCGCCCAGGACCTGGACGTCGCCCGTCGACTGTGGTCGGTCTCCGAGCAGCTCACCCAGGTCCGCTACCCCTCCCGCTGACCACTGCCCGACACCACCGTCACGTCCATCGACGAAAACATCCGGAAGGCACCACAGATGACCACGCACAAGCGCGTCCTGGGCCGCCAGGGCCTGACCACCTCCGCCCTGGGGCTGGGCACGATGGGGATGACGATGTTCTACGGCCCCAGCAACCGCGAGGAGAACATCACCACCATCCACCGCGCGTTCGACCTGGGGGTGACCCTGTTCGACACCGCCGAGGTCTACGGTGGCGGCACCGGATCGAACGAGCGGCTGCTCGGTGAGGCCGTCAAGGGCTTCCGCGACGAGGTGGTGCTGGCCACCAAGTTCGGCTACGACCTCGCCAGCCCCGGCGGTCTCAACAGCCGGCCCGACAACATCCGCAAGGCCGCCGACAACAGCCTGCGCTACCTCGGCACCGATCACATCGACGTCCTCTACCAGCACCGCGTCGACCCGGACGTGCCGATCGAGGAGGTCGCCGGGGCGGTGAAGGAGCTGATCGAGGCGGGCAAGGTCCGCTACCTGGGTCTGTCCGAGGCCGGCCCCGAGACCATCCGCCGTGCCCACGCCGTGCAGCCGGTCTCGGTCCTGCAGACCAAGTACTCCGTCTTCGAGCGGCACGTCGAGGACACCGTCCTGCCGGTCGTGCGCGAGCTCGGGATCGGGTTCGTGCCTTATGCCCCGCTGGGACGCGGGTTCCTCACCGGAGCGATGAAGCCGGCCGACCAGTACACCGCGGACGACTGGCGCCGCCTCGACCCGCGCTGGCAGGGCGAGAACTTCGACGCCAACGCCCTAGCCGTCGCTGCCCTCACCGAGCTGGCCTCGTCCAAGGGCATCACCACGGCCCAGCTCGCCCTTGCCTGGCTGCTCGCGCAGGGCGACGACATCGTCCCCATCCCCGGCACGCGCAGCCCCGAGCGCCTGGCGGAGAACATCGGCGCCACCGGCGTCACGCTCACCGGCCACGACCTCGCCCGGATGAAGGAGATCCTGCCGAACGGCGCCTTCGGCGACCGCTACGCGGCTCCCTTCATGCCCAAGGGCTGACACCGACCCCGACCCGCCGCAGCCGACGAGGGGCTCTTCCGCTTCGAGTTGGCGGGCGGTGTCGTGAACGAGGGTGCGGAACCAGCGGTGGCCGGTGTCGTGGGTGTGGACGGGGTGCCACCACAGGGCCTCGTTGATCGGCCCGGCGTCGAAGGGGCAGGGGAGCACGCGCAGGGACGGCGGGAGGGGGACGGCCCTGGTCAGGCGTCGCTGGATGACGGCGACGCGGTCGGTGTCGGCCACGTACAGGGGCAGGGCCAGGAAGCTGTCGGTGACCGCTTCGGGCTTCAGCTGGAGGCCGCTTTCGGCGAGGCGGTGCAGCATGAAGCGGGAGTCGCGCGGCTCGAACTGCCCCAGCACCCACCGCAGTCCGCCGATGTCGTCCGCACCGGGTGCGGCACGGGTGAGGGGGTGGTGCCGGTCGGCGATGACAACCCATTCGTCGGCGAAGAGCGCCAGGCTCGGCAGTCCGCTCACGCCGCTGTCCCGGGGCGCGATCAGCCCGTCCGCCGCGGAGGCGCCGGCTTGGTCGTGCATGGCTTCGGGAGTGGCGAACTGGCGGAACCGCAGGCGGGCGTGCGGTGCCCGCTCCTGGAAGGCGGTCAGGAGCCGGGGGCCGAGGACGGCCATGGCGTAGTCGGAGACGTGGAGGGTGAACTCCCGCTCGGTGGTTGCGGGGTCGAAGTGGGATTTGGTGGCGAAGAGCCGGTCGGAGAGCTGCAGGACGCTGCCGGTCTGTTCCTGCAGTTGCTGTCCGAGGGGGGTGAGGCGGTAGCGGTTGCCCTCGCGTACGAGCAGGTCATCGCCGAAGTGCCTACGCAGGCGCGCGAGCATCGCGCTGGCCGCCGGCTGGCTGACCCCGATCCGCTCGGCCGCGCGGCTGACGTGCCGCTCCTCGAGCAGGGCCTGCAGGGCGATGAGCAGGTTGAGATCAGGACGGGCCACACCCCAAGGCTATCAACCAGGCTGATATATCCATATGGATCATTGATTTCCTTTATGTGTGGTGCGGCAGAAGACTCGATGGCATGAACCAGCACGAACCGAGCCTCGAGCTCACCAACGCTCTGCTGATCGACGGCACCGGCGGCCCCGTGATCGACGGCGCGACCGTTGTCGTCTCCGGCGGCCGGATCGCCGCCGCCGGGACCGGCGCACCGGTCCCTCCCCACGCGACGGTGGTCGACCTGGAGGGCAAGGCGGTCCTTCCGGGGCTGATCGACGCCCATGTGCACCTGGGAGGACTGGGCTTTCGGAGCACGCCGCCGTTCGGTGGCCGGGCCGCCACCGGCGACTACGCCGCCGCCCGGGAAGGGGCCTTGCGGTACGGGGTCACCACCCAGCGCAGCCTGGGCGACTTCCTCCACGACGGCATCGCCGTGCGGGACGGCATCGAGAACGGCACCCTGGCCGGGGCCCGGGTCGTGACCAGCGGGCCGAGCTTCCAGGTCGAGGGCGGGCACCCCAACGCCACCGTCTGGGGCAGCGAGCCGGCAGCCGTACGGGAAGGCGCCCGCATGCCGAAGACGGCCGAAGAAGCGGAGCGCATGGTCGACGAGCTCGCCGCCGCGGGCGTCGACCTCGTCAAGATCATTATTTCGAACAACGCGATATTCGGCCCGGCCCGGCCCGAGCTGAAGATGCCCTGGCACCTCACCGAGGCCATCGCCGATGCCGCCCACGCCCGCGGGCTGCGGGTCGCCGCCCACACCGAGACCGTCGAGGACGCCAGGACGGCGGTCGAGCGCGGTGTCGACGACATCGAACACCTGGTGCTGCGCGCGGAGGAACCGCAGGACGAGGCCGCCGCCGAGGCGCTGTTCGCCCTCATGGCCGACCGCGGCACCTACCTCGTACCCACCATGGTGGCCCACCGGTTCGAGGCGACCGCCGACGGGGACGCCCGCGCCCTGCGCTACGGCAACCACCTGGTCCACCGCGCCTACGAGGCGGGCGTACGGCTCGGGGTCGGCTCGGACGCGCACTCCCCGGGCCTGCACGGCTGGAAGCTGCGCGACGAACTGGTGATGATGGTCCACGACCAGGGCATCCCGGCCCTCGCAGCCCTGTCCATGGCGACGAAGACCAATGCCGAGCTGCTCGGCATCGCCGACCGCCTGGGCACCGTCGAGCCGGGCAAGACCGCCGACCTGCTGATCGTCTCCGGTAACCCGGCCCAGGACATCACCGCCATCGGCCGTGTCCACCGGGTGATCCGAAGCGGCCGAGTCGTCTTCGAGGGCGAAGGAGCGTGACCACGTGACGAAGATCGACGTCCAGGCGGCCGCATCGGTTCGATGAAAGTCCGGATCACCCAGAGCTTCGCCGATGGTGCGGCCCGCTCGACATCCGTGAAGGTGACGATGGGGTGCGGCAGCGGCGCGAAGGCGTGGAAGCTCTACAAGGCCCCGGCCGTGCGGACCCTGACGGTGGGCCAGGACGCTGTCTTCGACTTCGCCCTCAGCTCGCCCGGCAGCGACACGCTCACCCACAAGGAGCAGCCGTTGATCCGGGCCTGGCTCGCCAACTGGAACGGGCACCCAAGGCCCTTCGTCTGGACGAAGACAGCCGACGAGATCCTCGACGAAGTCGCTGCCCACTGCCACCGAATCTCTGACTCAGGTCACTAGCCGCGGCAACTGGGGCCCGGAGACACCGACCGGCGGGGAGCAGGGGCTGCCGTGGAATCGGTTCAGGCACTGGGTGGGGTGGGCTGTCTGACCTGCCCTGATGGCAGTCTTCCGGCAGGGTGTGGCTGATAATCGCTCGGGAAGTAGCTGTGGCTGGTGGCGCAATTCGGTCGATACGGACCGCCGTGACATCAAGTGGAGAGGATCATATGGGACCGCTGGTTGCGTCGACTGCTGTCGAGGCACGTGAGGACAGGTTCGATTGGTTCTGCGAGGCAGTGTCCGCAGATGTAATGCCCGTGACGCTCAGCACCAGCCATGCGGCCGACTTCCAGGCACATATGACCCACCTCAATCTCGGTGTGGTGAGGCTGGGCGCTGTGGAATGCTCACCGGTGCTCTCACGTCGCACCCTGTCTCATGTCCGGCGTGGCGATCCGGAGCAGTTGCAGCTGGCGCTCATCTCGAAGGGCACGTTCAGGATCTCTCAGCGCGGCACCGACACGGTGGTCGCGGGGGGACTCGTACTCACCGACACGTCGCGACCGAGCGAGGGAGCCTGCATAGGCGGGCAGGTCGAGACGGTCGTCATGCAGATTCCACGCCAAGCCCTGGCACTGAACCCGAACCAGGTGGACCGACTCCTCGGACGAAACCTGGCCGCAAGCTCAGGGGCAGTCCTCGCCGACTTCATGAAATCGCTGCTTACCCGGGGCCCGGGCATTCGTCCGGAGGAGTTGCGCGCGATGGGCTCTGTCACCCTCGACTTGGCCACAGCGTTCCTCGCACACCGGCTCGGGGACCCAGGTGAGGCGCCGGCCGAGGCTCGCGCGCAGGAGACACTCCAGCGGATCTACCGCTTCGTCGACAACAGTCTCGGTGATCCGGCACTGACCCCTCAGATGATCGCCGACCGCCACAACATATCCCTGCGGAGTCTCCACGCGCTCTTCGAAGACGAGCCCCTGACCGTCGCTGCGCACATCCGCCGAAGCCGTCTGGAGCGTGCCCGTACCGACCTTGCGAGGCATGACTTGAGCCGACAGCCTGTCCAGACGATCGCGGCGCGCTGGGGCTTCCTCACCGCCACCGGGTTCAGCCGGGCATTCCGCGAAGCCTACGGCATCACCCCCACCGAGCATCGTGAAATCTCCCTGGCAGGCCGACACCGCACATAGAGCACGACAATCGTCGCCGTCACCCATGACGCGCCCTACCGGGCTCAGGCATCTCCTCGTCTTTGGAACCGCCGTTCTCATCTGAACGGGCTTGTTCGTCTGGATGCGGTCGATGAGCGCGGCAAGGTCGGCTGCGGCGCTTGCCGGTCGGCGTTGTGGGAGTTGAGTTCGTTGATGCCGGGGCGGAGCAGTACGGCATGGGTGCCGCTGCGTTCTGCCGGCGGTCGATGCCGTCGCGGATGCCTTGGGTGGTGTAGCCGCCCTGATTGGTGATCCGGTCCCAGAGCGGGGCTCGGTAGCCGGCGCGGCTGGACTGCCGTCACCGGCGGTGATGGAGTCGCCGAGCGGCATGATCCGCAGCAGGGGAGGGGCGGGCTGCGGGGCAGCGTCAGCCGGTGAGGCAGCCAGACCGAGTGCGGCGGTGGTCCCCACCAGCAGGGCGGCGGCCAGGGCAGGGCTGCGTTTCTTCATAAGGGAGGCTTTCTGGGGGTCGGCCCTGCGACTCGCACGAGGATGAGGGCCTGGCCGGGAGAAGGGGCGACAAAGGGACGGCCGTCCCTGTCCTGCCCTGGGGGCAGGACAGGGACGGCCGTCAGATGGAGCCACGGCGGGGCTCAGTGGAGCGTGCTCGCAGTGGCTCAGGTGCCGCTGGCGACGACGCCGATGCCGGTCCAACCGTTTCCGCCGACCGGGTCGCCGCCGTTCCAGAGCCAGACGGAGGCGCTGTTGCCGTCGCCGGCGAGCACGTAGTCGGCGTGGGTGTCGCCGATGGTGCCGGCGAGCGGGTCGGTGGCTCGGGGAGCGGACCCGAGCTGGGTGGGTGCAGCGAGGTCTTGGCGCCGTTGGAGAGGTACCGGCGCAGTTGTCCGTCAGGGGCACGGCCCAGAGGTCTGCATGGCCGTCGCCGTTCACATCGCCGGGGCAGGATCTTGGTCAGACCGGCGGGCGACCGCTCCGCGCCAGGCAGGGCGACGACGCCACAGGGCAGAGCGCGGTTCGTGCCGACGGTGCCGCGGTGCAGAGGCCGTTGGTGCTGGGGCCCACCAGGTCGTACTGCCTCCCCCGTCTGCGTCACCGAGGGCGGCGGACGGTCGCATGGGCCCATCCCGTCGGACGGTCGTGCACTGCGCTGACGGCCGCCCGCATTTGGGCGAACCCCCGCCGCACGGTGAACGACCTCCGTGCGGCGGAGCAGCCATTGGCGGTTAGCGCAGGGTCGAGCGCGGCGCGGGTCAGCCGTTCCAGGTACCGGTGAGGGCGAGGTGGCCGGGGGATGCAGGCAAGCCCTGGAGGGCCACCGCGGTGGTGGTGGCCCAGTTCCGGGGAGCCGCCCCGCCACCCCTCCGAGTTCGACCGCCTGCTGAAGACCGCCCCGGGGCGGGCTGCGCCTGGTCGGTGGCGGGCTGACAGGTCCGGACGCTGGGGCGGATCCGTGGGTGTTCCAGGCCGAGTGTGCCGAGGCGTTCTCGAGCCGCCCCTGCCACCAGTAGGCAGCCTCGAGCGGCGCATCGAGGTGGGAACAGGCGGCAAGGCGTTCCTTCACCGCTCCCTCCGCCGGCTTGCGGGCGTCTTCCTCTTGGTCGATGGCCGTCTGGACGATGACGATTCCGGTTGCCACCGTGCCCCCTCGCCGAGCCGTTGGTCCTGCGAGCCTGCTGGCCCCGTGGGAAGCGACATCGACGCCGTCCATTGGTCGGCGCAGAGCGGGGCGGCGGGCCCGTGAGGGTGCCGCCGCCCCGCTCCGGGTCAGGAGCCGGCCAGCCGTTCGGACAGGACCGCGGCGATCGCCGCGATCGGTTCGGGAGCGGTCATCTCCAGGTGCCGGCTGCGGATGCCGTGCTCCTCGATCCGGCCGGTGACCCGGTCGTGCCAGCCCGCCACCGGGCCGGCCCCCTCCGTCTCCTCCAGCTCCGCCGTGAAGTAGAGCAGGTCGCCGTCGAAGGTCCGGCTCGCGAAGCGCGCCATCAGATTGGCGTGGGCGAGACAGACGTCGATCAGGGTGGACAGTTCCCCGGCCCCGAGCTCCGCCAGGTAGCCGCCCCCGCTGCGCAGCCGCTCGATCACCGCCGACCGGTCGGAGGTGTCGTGGCCCTGTGCACCGGAGACCGCGAGCAGCACCTCGGACACCTCGCTCTCCACGACCTCGGGTCCGGAGCCGTCACCGCTGTAGCTGTCCATCAGCGCCAGCAGCGAGACGGCTTCTCCCGCCTCCCGGAGCCGTACGGCGATCTCGTGCGCGACGACGCCGCCGAAGGACCAGCCCAGCAGCTGGTACGGGCCCTGCGGCTGCACCGACCGGATGCGGCGCACGTACTCCGCCGCCATCTCCCCGAGCGTCCCCGGGACGGATCCGCCCGGCTCCAGCCCGTCGGCCTGGAGCCCGTACACCGGCTGGTCGGCCGGCAGGTGGGGCAGCAGGCCGGCGTACCCGGCGCTGGTCCCCTCCACCGGGTGGACGCAGAACAGCGGGAGCGCGGTCCCCCGGGCCCGCAGCGGCAGCAGCCCGGAACTCCCGTCGGGTCCGGCCGCCGCACCCCCGTCGAGGAGCGCGGCGAGCGACGCCGGGGTGGGCGCCGAGAACAGCGAGCGCACCGGGACCTCGGCCCCGAGCGCCTCCCGGATCCTGTTGATCAGCCGGATCCCGAGCAGGGAGTGCCCGCCCGAGGAGAAGAAGTCCTCCTCCACGGCGAAGCCGTCCCGGCCCAGCACCTCCGCGAACAGCGTGCACAGGGCGCGCTCCGTGTCCGTCTCCGCGGCCCGCCCGGCCCGTTCGGGCCCGGCCTGCGGAGCGGGCAGCGCCCGCCGGTCCAGCTTGCCGTTGGACGTCACCGGGAACTCGTCGAGGAAGACCAGCGAGGACGGGACCATGTGCTCGGGCAGCACGCGGCCGAGACCGGCGCGCAGGTCCGCCTCGAGCTCCGCCGGGTCGCACCACTGCCGCTCCGCCCGCGCGGACGCCGCGGAGGCCCAGCCCGCGGGCCGTCCGGCCGCCGGGCCGCCGGGCCGCACCGCGAAGACGTTCACCAGATCGGTGTCGGCCAGCGCGTCGGGCCGGTCCTCGAAGACGTCGAAGCCCTCGGCGGTCAGCAGGGCCACGACCTCGGCGAGGCGGCCGCCCGCGTCGTGCACCTCGGCCACCACCTGGTGGATCAGCGGCCAGTGCTCGGGCAGCACCCCGCGCAGGATCTCCAGCTCGCTCTTCTCCGCATCGACCTTCAGCAGGTCGATGCGGGTCACCTGCTGCTCGGTGATGAGGTCGGAGACCGTCCGCAGGGCACAGTCCACCTGCACGCTGCGCAGCCGCTCCGTCAGCAGGTCGTCCAGGTCCGCCCCCAGTTCGGCGCTGCCGTCGCCGCCCTCCAGGGCCCCCAGGTCGTTGCGTACGAACGCCTCCACGACCGCCCGCTCCTCCTCGGCGGCGCCGAACCGGCCCGAGAGGATGGAAAGCTGCGGGTAGTAGGTGAAGGAGGCCTCGCCCGGTGCCTCGGCCATGCCGTGGTTGAACGGCCGGACGTCGGCGCCGTGCAGCCGCGCGTTGCGCGACAGCAGGGTGAACAGCTCCGGGATCGGCTCGAAGGCGTACACCGTCGAGCGCGGGCAGGTCCGGGCCACGAACAGCGAGAAGAACCCGATGTGGGCGCCGACGTCGAAGACGACGGCGTCCTCCGGGAGCGTCAGGCCGTGCCGGACGTACTCCTCGCGGGCGAAGACCTCCTGGTACAGGAACTCCACCTCCGACGGGTTGTTCCCGAAGACGCTCATCCCGTTGGGCAGCCGGTGCAGCGACAGGCCCTCGGTCTCGCCCTCCGCGGTCATCCGGGCGAACTCCCGTACCGGCGCGGCGTGCCGGGCGTCCGGCACCACGTAGCCGGTGAGCCGTCCGTCGCCCGGACGGTCCTCGCGGACCAGCACGGTCGCCCGGTCCACCGCGGGGTGCTCGCCGAGCCGGGCCTCGATCTCGCCCGTCTCGATCCGGAACCCGCGCAGCTTGACCTGGCCGTCGGCGCGGCCGAGGTACTCGACCGCTCCGTCGGCGCGCAGCCGGGCCACGTCGCCCGTGCGGTACATGCGGCTGCCCGGAGCCCCGAACGGGTTCGCGACGAAGCGCTCCGCCGTCAGGTCGGGACGGCCCAGGTAGCCGCGGGCGAGCTGGACGCCCGTCAGGTACAGCTCACCGGGAACGCCCGGCGGCACCGGACGCAGCGCGGCGTCCAGGACGAAGGCGCCCGTGTTCCACACCGGACGCCCGATCGGCGCCGGCCGCTTCGAACCGTCGTCCACGCAGGTCCAGGAGGTCACGTCCACCGCGGCCTCCGTCGGCCCGTACAGGTTGTGCAGCGAGGCCCCCAGGGTGGCGCGGAAGAGTTCCTCCGTGGCGAGCGGCAGTGCCTCACCGCTGCACACCACCCGGCGCAGACCGGTGCACAGCGCCGCGCCCGGCTCCCGCAGGAACACGTCGAGCATGGACGGCACGAAGTGGACGGTCGTGATCCCGGCGTCGCGGACGAGCTCGGCCAGGTAGGCGGGATCGCGGTGCCCGCCCGGCCGCGCCACCACCAGGGTGGCGCCGCTGATCAGCGGCCAGAAGAACTCCCACACCGACACGTCGAAGCTGGACGGGGTCTTCTGGAGGACCCGGTCCCGGCCGGTGAGGCCGTACTCGTCCTGCATCCACAGCAGGCGGTTGACGATGGCCGCGTGCGGGACCAGCACGCCCTTGGGGCGGCCGGTCGAACCCGACGTGTAGATCAGGTACGCCGCGTCCCGGGGCGAGGCGGCTACGGCGGGCGCGTACCCGTCGGGGAGGGCCGCCAGCAGCTCGCGCGTACGGTCCGCGTCGACCTCGACGACCGGCACGCCGGCCACGGCGGCGGGCAGTGCGGCCGCGAGCTCCCGGGTGGTCAGCACGGCCGCGGGCCGCGCGTCGGCGAGCATGTACGCGATCCGCTCCGCCGGGTAGTCGGCGTCGAGCGGCAGGTAGGCGCCGCCCGCCCGCAGCACCGCGCAGAGCGCGACGACGAGCTCCGCCGACCGGGGCAGCGAGACCGCCACGACGCTGTCGGGACCGACCCCGAGGGAACCCAGCAGGGCGGCGAGCCGTCCGGCACGGGCGTCCAGTTCGCGATAGGTCAGCGACGTCTCCCCGAAGACCACCGCGGTGGCGTCCGGGGTGCGCGCCGCCTGCTCCTCGAGGAGCTCGGCGAGGGTGCGGGCGGGCAGCTCCCGCTCCGCGCCCGCGCAGTCGGCCAGGACCCGTGCGCGTTCCCCGTCGGTGAGGATGCCGATCGTGGAGAGCGGCCGGTCGGGGCCGTCCACCGCGGCGTCCAGGACCCGGCGCAGCCGCGCCGCGAGGAGCTCTGCCGAGGCCGGGTCGAACAGGTCGAGGCTGAACTCCAGGACGCCGGAGATGCCCGCAGGCCCGCCCTGGGCGTCGTGCTCCTCGCTGAGCAGGACCGACAGGTCGAACTTGGCGGAGGCCGCCCCGGCCGGGACGGGGTCCACCCGCAGGCCGGGCAGCTCCATCCGGGCCTCGGGCGTGCTGTCCACGGCCAGCGCGACCTGGAACAGCGGGTGCCGGGCCAGCGAACGCTCCGGGTTGACCAGCTCCACCAGGCGCTCGAAGGGCAGGTCCTGGTGGGCGTAGGCCGCCAGGTCGGTCTCGCGCACCCGGTGGACCAGCTCCCGGAATGTCGGGTCGCCGGACGTGTCGGTGCGCAGGACCAGCGTGTTGACGAAGAACCCGACGAGGTCGTCGAGTGCGTCGTCGGTGCGGCCGGCGACGGGGGTGCCGAGCGGGATGTCGCTGCCCGCCCCCAGCTTCGACAACAGGGTGGCGAGTGCGGCCTGCACCACCATGAAGACGCTCGCCTGGCTCTCGCGCGCCAGCGCCAGCAGGTCCCGGTGCAGGTCCGCTCCGAACGCCAGCGGCACGGTCGCGCCGCGGTGGCTCGCCACCGCGGGCCGCGGCCGGTCGGTGGGCAGGGCCAGCTCCTCCGGCAGGTCCGCCAGCGCCCGGACCCAGTGCTCGCTCTGGAGGGCGGCCAGGCTGTCGCCGTCCTGCTCGTCGCCGAGCAGCTCCGTCTGCCACAGGGTGTAGTCGGCGTACTGCACGGGCAGCGGCGCCCACGCGGCTGCCGCGCCCTCGGCGCGCGCCCGGTAGGCCTGCGCCAGATCGCGGGCCAGCGGCTTCATGGACCAGCCGTCGCCGGCGATGTGGTGAAGCACCAGCAGCAGTACGTGCTCCTGCGGCGCCAGCTCGAACAGCGTCGCCCGCAGAGGCGGTTCGCTGTCCAGCCGGAAGGGACGGGAGACGGCTGACGCCATCGCGTCCGCCAGTGACTCCTCGTCCACCGGGACCACGGGCAGCGCCGGACGGCCGGCCTCGGGTGCCAGCACCACCTGCCGGGGCACGCCGTCCACCTCGGGGAAGACGGTGCGCAGGCTCTCGTGCCGTGCGGTGAGGTCCGCCAGCGCGGCCTCCAGCGCGGCGGTGTCCAGCCCGCCGGTGAGCCGCAGCGGGAGGGGGATGTGGTAGGAGTCGCCGACTCCCTCCAGCTGCTCCAGGAACCAGAGCCGGCGCTGCGCGTAGGACAGCGGGACGTCGCCCGTGCGCGCCGCGGCGCGCAGCGCGGGCCGCCGCCGTCCGCGGTCGAGGAGCCGGGCCAGCCCGGCGACCGTGGGTGCCTCGAAGACGGCCCGGATGGGCAGTTCGGAGTCGAGGACGGACCGGGTCCTGCTGATCAGGCGGGTGGCGAGCAGCGAGTGGCCGCCGAGGGCGAAGAAGTCGTCGTCGATGCCGACGGACGGCAGTCCGAGCACCTCCGCGAACAGCTCGCACAGCACCTGCTCACGGGCGTCGCGCGGAGCCCGGCCGGTGGAGCGGGCGCGCAGGACGGGGGCGGGCAGCGCCCGCCGGTCGAGCTTGCCCGTGGACGTCAGCGGGATCCGGTCGAGGGCGACGAACGCCGACGGCACCATGTAGTCGGGCAGCCGGGCCGCCAGCAGGTCCCGCAGCGCGCCCTCGTCCGGGTCGGCCCCCGAGTCCTTCGCGGTCACCGTGTAGGCGACGAGCCGGCTCTCGCCCGCACCGTCCCGGTGCACGACGACCGCGGCCTGGCCGATGCCGGGGCATGCGGTGAGCACGGACTCGATCTCCCCGGGCTCGATGCGGAACCCGCGGATCTTGACCTGGTCGTCGGCGCGCCCGAGGTATTCGAGGGCGCCGTCGGCCCGCCGCCGGGCCAGGTCGCCCGTCCGGTACATCCGGCTGCCCGGAGCGCCGTACGGATCGGCCACGAAGCGCTCGGCCGTCAGGTCCGGCCGGCCGAGGTAGCCCCGGGTCAGCTGGTCGCCGCCGAGGTAGAGCTCGCCCGGCACGCCCGGCGGCACCGGGCGCAGCCCGGCGTCGAGCACGTGGGCGCGCAGGTTCTCCAGCGGCCGGCCGATGGCCGGGGCCTCGTCCGCGCGCATCCGGCAGAACACCGCGTCGATGGTCGTCTCGGTGGGGCCGTAGAAGTTGTACGCGTGGACGCCCGGCTCGGTCGCGAGCCGCTGCCACAGGCTCTCGCCGACGGCCTCGCCGCCCAGCATCAGCAGGGCGGGCCGGTGGCCCTCGGCGGGCAGCAGCCCCTCGGCGAGAAGCTGCGGCAGGTAGGACGGGGTCACGTCGAGGAAGTCGATCCGCTCCCGTCCCACGTAGCCGACGAGCGCGGCGGGGTCCCGCCGCACCTCGTCGCCGAGCAGGTGCATCTCGTGGCCGGCCACCATCCACAGCAGCGGCTCCAGCGCCGTGTCGAAGGTCAGCGCGGGCACCAGCGCGGCACGGAAGCGCCTCCCTCCGCGGGCGGCGACCTCGGGCCCGATGAACTGGTGGTGATGGGCGTGGAAGAGGGCGGTGAGGTTGCGGTCCTCGACGACGACGGCCTTCGGCAGTCCCGTCGAGCCGGAGGTGTAGATCAGGTACGCCGGGTGCGACGGGTCCGCCGGGGCGGACCGTTCGGCGTCGCCCACGTTCCGGGCGGCCGCGTCGTCCGGGGCTCCGTCCAGCAGCGCCCGGACCTCCGGGGAGTCCAGGACGAGGGCCGGCGCACCGTCGGGGAGCCGGCCGGCCAGCGCCGTGGTCGTCAGGGTGCACACGGGGCGCGCGTCGCCGTAGATGTGCGCGAGGCGTTCGGCCGGCTGGTCGGTGAGCACCGGCACGTACGCACCACCGGTCTTGAGCACGGCCAGCAGACCGCAGATCAGGTCCGTGGTCCGCGGCAGGGCCAGCACGACGTAGCGCTCCGGCCCCGCCCCGTGCGCGATCAGCAGCCGGGCCAGCCGGTTCGCGCGGGCGTTGAGCCCGGCGAAGTCCAGCACGCCGTCCTCGGCGACCAGGGCGGTCGCCGAGGGGACGGCGGCGGCCCGCTCCTCGAACAGTTCGGCGAAGGTCGCGGAGGGCAGCGGGCGGGTGGTGCCGCTCCACTCCTCCAGCACCTGCCGGCGCTCGTCCCCGGTGAAGAGGTCCCCACCGGTCACCGGACGGTCCGGGTCGGCCAGTACGGCCTCGAAGAGCCCCTCCAGGCGCCGCATCATCGTCTCGACGGTGGTGCGGTCGAACAGGTCGGAGCTGAACTCGACGAAGCACTTCAGGCCCGCCGCGCTCCCGTCGGAGCCGCGCTGCTCGCTGATGCCGAAGGACAGGTCGAACTTGGTGCCCGTGGTGTCGACGTCCTCGTCGGACAGGGTCACGCCGGGCAGATCCAGCTTCACCTCGGGGGTGTTCTGGAAGGCCAGCATGACCTGGAAGAGGGGGTGCCAGGACAGCGAACGCCGGGGGTTGAGCTCCTCGATGAGCTGCTCGAAGGGCATGTCCTGGTGCGCGAACGCCTTCAGGTCCGTGCGGCGCACCCGCTTGAGCAGTTCGCGGAACGTCGGCTCGCCCGAGGTGTCCACGCGCAGCACCAGCGGGTTGACGAAGTAGCCGACGAGGTCGTCGAGCACGGCGTCGGCGCGGCCCGCCACCGGTGTGCCGAGGGCGATGTCGGTGGTGCCGGACAGCTTCGACAGCATGGCGGTGATGCCGGCCTGGAGGACCATGAACAGGCTGACCCGGTTGGCCCGGGCCAGTCCCAGCATGGCCTCGTGGACGGCGGCCGGGATGTCGTGCCGGACGATGCCGCCCTCGTAGGACATGGCGGCGGGACGCGGCCGGTCCGTGGGCAGCGGCAGGTGGTCGGGCAGCCCGTCGAGCGCCTCGCGCCAGAAGGCGAGCTGCTTCCCGCCGAGGGTCTGCGGGTCGGAGAGGTCGCCGAGCCGCTCGTACTGGCCCAGGGCGAAGTCGGCGTACTGGAGCGGCAGCGGCTCCCACGCGGGGGCCTCGCCGCGGGCGCGGGCGAGGTACGAGCCGATCATGTCGCGGGCCAGCGGCGCCATCGACGAGCCGTCCCCGGCGATGTGGTGGAGCACCAGGATCAGTACGTGCTCCTCCTCGCCCAGCTCGAAGAGGTGCGCGACCAGCGGGGGTTCGGCCGACAGGTCGAAGGGGTGCCGCGCCACTTCCGCCAGCTGCTCGGGGAGCAGCTCCTCGGTGGTGGCGGCGAACACCAGGCGCGGCGCGGCCTCCTGCGTGCTCAGGACGTGCTGGTAGGGCACGCCCTCGCGGTCCGGGAACACCGTGCGCAGGCTCTCGTGGCGTTCCGTCACATCGATCAGCGCGGCCTGGAGCGCCGCCCGGTCGAGGGCGCCGGACAGCCGGATCGCCGACGGCATGTTGTAGGCGGGCGTCGCGCCCTGGAGCTTGCCGTGGAACCAGAGGGCGGACTGGGCGAAGGACAGCGGGATCTCCCGCGGACCGGCCGCCTCCGTCGCCGGCAGGACCGGCTCCGCCGGGGACCGGTCGCCGTCCGCCCCGTCCAGCCCGTCCGCCTCGGCCGCGGCCGCGTTGCTGCGCAGCCGCTCGGCGAGCCGGGCGATGGTGGGCAGTTCGAAGACGTCACCGGGGGAGACGGAGAGCCCCAGGCGCTGGCACTCGGCGGCGATCTGGACGATCAGCAGGGAGTCCCCGCCGAGTTCGAAGATGTTGTCGTCCATGCCGACGCCGGGGATGCCGAGCAGTTTGCCCCAGACGTCCGCGAGCTGCTGCTCCACCTCGTCGCGCGGTGCCCCGCCGGACCCGGCCCCGGACGCCGGCCCGGCGGACTTCGCCGCCGGGCGCGGCGTCGGCCGCGGCCGGTCCCCGAGCCCGGCGCGCGGGCTGACGAGCAGGTGCGGCAGGTGCTGGTTGGCGAGGACCCGCTCGAGGGCGGCGAGGCCCTCCCGGGTGGCGATGCCGCCCTCCTCGGGCTCCGCGGCGCGCCGGGCGCCGCCCTGTGCGGGGCGCAGCACGAACCCCTCGACGGTGACCGCGGGCAGGCCGTCCGGCCCGGTGAGCACGAGGTCCACCACCAGGGTGTCCCGGGCGCCGGAGCCCTCGCGCTGGAAGGTCAGGACCCGGACCTCGGCCGGGAGGTCGCGGTGCACCACCAGCCGGCGGTACGCCACGGGCAGGTGGGTGCCCGTACGGGCGACGACGGCGCCGGTCGCCAGGTCCAGCAGGGCCGGGTGCAGCGGATGGGCCGCCAGGTCGCCGTGGAAGGCGCCGGGCAGGGCCAGCGCGAGGAAGCCCTCCCGCTCGGACTGCCGCGCCTCGACCAGGCTCTCCCAGCGCGGACCCGTGGTCAGACCGGCCCCGCCGCGTGCGGCGCCGGCCCCGGTGAGCTCCACCGGTGCGCCGCACCGGTGCGCGGCACCGGCCAGATCGACCGGCAGGGGGTCCGGGCCGGTGAAGGCCGCCACGGAGCCGTTCGCGTGCGGACGGGCCGGTGACTGCGGGGACAGGACGGACCAGTCGTACCCGCCGTCGCGCGGGGCGAGCCGGACGGTGATCTCGGGGTGTTCGCCCTCCGGGACGCGCAGCGGCCGGGCGAAGACGACGTCGCGCAGCTCGGCCGGGCCGGAGCCCGAGACCTGCCGGAACGCGGCCGTCGCCAGGTCCAGCAGCGAGGTGCCCGGGAGGACGGGCTCGCCGCCGAGGCGGTGCTCGTCCGACAGCCAGGCGGTCTGCGCGCCGTGCCGCAGCCGCAGCTCGACGGCGCCGCCGTCGCCGGTGCGGCGGAGGTCGAACAGGGGGTGGTCGAGGGGCTCGCCCCCGGTCCAGGACGGGGAGCCGCTCCCGACGGCCATGCCCACCTCGGACCAGCGGTCCCAGCCCACCGACACCGCGGTGTCGACGGTGTGCGCGAAGCTGTCCAGGAAGGCGTTGGCGGCCGCGTAGTCGGCCTGGCCGGGTGCGCCGACCACGGCCATCGCGGAGGAGCAGAGCACGAAGAAGTCGGGTGCGTCGTCCCGGGTGAGGCGGTGCAGCACGACGGTGCCCCGGACCTTGGGGTCCAGGACCCGGCCGATCTCCTGCGCGGTGCGCAGCGACACCACGCCGCCGCCCGGCACACCGGCCGCGTGCACCACGCCGTCGATCCGGCCGTCCGTGGCGCGGACCCGGTCCAGCGCCTCCCCGAGGGCGTCGGCGTCGGCCACATCGGCCTGTACCACGCGCACGGTGGCGCCCTCGGCGGCCAGCGCGGCGAACCATCCGGCCGTCTCCGGCGAAGCGGTGGCGGACGGAGCGACCTGCCCCTGGGGGCGGATCACCGTCCAGTGCGGGCCGTCGGGCACGGACCGGCGGGTGACCAGCACCAGCGTGCAGTGGGAGGTCCGGGCGGCGCACCACTCGGCGACCGCCCGCCCGATGCCGCCCATGCCGCCCGTGACGAGGTAGGTGCCGCCGTCCCGGAGCACCGGCCCGTCCGACGGGCCGGCCAGCTCGGGGCGGCCCATGGCCGGCGTCCAGCGCCCACGCCCGCGCAGGGCCACCAGCGGCTCGGCGGACTCCCAGGCGGACTCGGCGTACACCTCGGCGAGCACCCCCTGCGCGGCCTTGGCCAGCGCGGCTGCGGTGCGCGAGGGGCACGCGACGTCGACGGCGCGCACCGTGAGCAGGGGCGCCTCCAGCGGAATCACCCGTACCGGACCGGTCACCGCGGCCGAGTGCGGGGCGCGCGGCGGCTGTCCGCCGACGGCCTGGGCGCCGTCCGTCACGAACAGCATCCGCACCGGGCGGCCCGGGAAGACCTCGCCCAGCGCGCGCGCCGTGAAGACGGGCACGGTGACGGCCGCCGCAGCGGCGTCGCCGATCAGGTCGGGCCCGGCGTCGTCCAGGTCCGGGTCGTCCATCGCCCAGCAGCCGAGCACGAGGTCCGGCGCGTCCCCGCGTCCGGCCAGGTCGGCGGCGAGCGCCCGGAAGGCCTCGCGGTCGCCGGGGTGCAGCAGGTAGCCGTCGCCGGACCGGGCGAAGGAGCCCGTCGCGAGGGGGGCGTCCGCGGCCCGGGCCGTGACCACCCGGGATCCGGCCCCGGCGAGCAGGCCGGCCAGCTCCGTACCCAGGCCGGACGCGTCGGCGAGCAGCAGGACGGTGCCCAGGGCGCGGGGCGGGGCGGCGGGCGGGGCCGAGCGCTGCCAGTCGGCGGCCCGGAACCAGCCGTCCACCCCGGCGGGCACGGCCGCGGCCCGGGCGGGGGCGGCGGGGCCCCGGGTGCCGGAGGCGGGCTCGAACCAGTGCCGGTCGCGCTCGAACGGGTAGGTGGGCAGCGGGATCCGGCGCAGCCCGGCCCGGTCGCCCAGCTGCGACCAGTCCACCTCGGCGCCCGCCGTCCACAGGGCGGCCAGCGCGGTGAGCCGGTCCGGTGCCTTCCCCGGCTCCGTCCGGGAGACGCCGGCCAGCACCTTCCGTCCGGCGCCCAGCGTGCGGCGGGCGGCGGGTGCGAGGGCGCCACCGGGGCCGGTCTCCAGCACCGGCACCGTCTTCGGGCAGCGGGCCAGGGCGTCGGCGAAGCGCACGGCCTCGCGCATCTGCCGGCTCCAGTAGGCGGGGGAGCAGGCCTCCTCGGGGGTCAGCCAGGTGCCGGTGACCGACGAGACCACGGGCAGCGAGGGCGCCCGCATCGGGATCCCGGCGGCCAGTGCCGTGAACTCGGCCAGTACGGAGTCCACGTGGCGGGAGTGGAAGGCGTGCCGGGTGGCCAGTACACGGGCCGCGACCCCGGTGGCGGCCAGCCGCTCGCGCAGCCGCTCCACCGCCTCCGGCGCGCCGGCCACCACGCAGCGGTCCGGCGCGTTGACGGCGGCGACGTCGAGGTCGTCCCCGAGCAGGGCGCGCACCTCGGCCTCCGGCAGCGGAACGGCCAGCATCGCGCCGACGGGCAGACGGCCCATCAGGCGGCCTCGGGCCGCCACCAGCCGGGCGGCGTCCGCCAGGGTGAACACCCCGGCGAGCGCGGCCGCGGTGAACTCGCCGACGCTGTGCCCGACCAGCGCGGCCGGGCGGATGCCCACCGCGGCCCACCAGGAGGCCAGCGCGTACTCGAAGGCGAACAGCGCGGGCTGCGCCACCTCGGTGCGGTCGAACAGGTCCGGGTGCTCCGGATCCAGCAGCAGGTCCCGCAGCGGGGCGTCCGTCCACGGCCGCAGCGCCTCCAGCGCCTGCTCCAGCGCCTCGCGGAACACGGGCTCCGCCGCGTGGGCCTCGGCGCCCATGCCGGGGAAGCCGCTGCCCTGGCCCGGGAAGACGAACACGGCGCCGGCCGCGGACCCGGAGGCCGTGCCCGCGGCGGGCACGGCGAGGGCCTCCGCGGCCTCCGCGGTGTCCCGGGCCACTACCGCCCGGCGCCATTCGAACTCGCGCCGGCCGGTCTGGAGGGAGTGCGCGGCGTCGCGCAGCGAGCCGGCGGGCCGCTCGCCCAGTGCGCCCGACAGGGCCGCCGCGCTGCGCTCCAGCGCGGCCTCGGAGCGCGCGGACAGCGGCAGCAGCTGCCACCGGCCCGGCTCTCCGCCGCCGTGCGCGGCGGGGGGCCGCGGCGGCTCCTGCAGGACCAGGTGGGCGTTGGTGCCGCCGATGCCGAACGAGCTGACGCCCGCGAGCATGTCCCCTTCGGGACCGCTCCACGGCTCCGCCTCGGTCAGGACGCGGAAGCGGCTGCCGTCCAGCCCGTGCCCGGGGTGGGGCCGGTCGAAGTGCACGGTGGGCAGCAGCGTGCGGTGCTGGAGGGAGAGGACGGTCTTGATCAGGCCGGCCATGCCCGCGGCGGTGTCCAGGTGGCCCACGTTGGACTTGACGGCCCCCAGCACGCACCGGCTCTCCGGGGCGCCCGCGAACACCTTCCGCAGCGCCGCGAGTTCGATCTGGTCGCCGAGCGCGGTACCGGTGCCGTGCGCCTCCAGGCAGGCCAGCTCCTCGGGGCGGATCCCGGCGACGTCCTGCGCCGCGGTGATGACCCGGACCTGGCCGCTCGTGCTCGGAGCGGTGAAGCCGACCTTCTGGCTGCCGTCGTTGTTGACCGCGGATCCGCGCAGGACGGCGCGGATGGTGTCCCCGTCCTCCAGGGCGTCGGCCAGCCGCTTGAGCACGACCGCGCCGACACCGCTGCCGAACACGGTGCCGGTGGCCTCCGCGTCGAAGGGGCGGCAGTGGCCGTCCGCGGACAGGATGCCGCCCTCGCTGTGCAGGTAGCCCAGTCCCTGGGCCACGCCCACCGACACCGCGCCGGCGAGCGCGACGTCGCACTCGCCGCTCAGCAGCGCCTCGGCCGCCAGGTGCACCGCGACCAGCGCGGAGGAGCAGGCGGTCTGGACGTTCAGGCTGGGTCCGGTGAGGCCGAGCCGGTAGGAGACCTGGGTGGCCAGGTAGTCCTTGTCGCTCCCCGCGAGCCACTGCACGTCGGCGCGGTCGGCGAGCTCGTCGGCGTACGGGAGCAGCTGGTGGGTGAGGTACGAGTTGAAGCCGGACGCGGCGTACACCCCGATGTCGCCGCGGGTGCGGTCCGGGCGCTGGCCGGCGTCCTCCAGGGCGGAGACCGCGCACTGGAGGAACAGCCGGTGCTGCGGGTCCATCAGCTCCGCCTCGCGCGGGGTGATGCCGAAGAACGCCGCGTCGAACCGGTCGGTGTCCTCCAGCACGCCGCCGGAGGCGACGAAACGCGGGTCGGCGAGCCGCTCCGGCGGCACGCCGAGCGCGGCGAGCTCCTCCGGGCTGCGGAAGGTCAGGGTCTCGCGCCCGGCCAGCAGGTTCGCCCAGAACTCGGTGCTGTCGGCCGCGCCGGGGAACCGGCAGGCCAGCCCGGTGACGGCCACCGCGTCCGGGACGTCGCCGGGCAGCTGCCCGGCGTCTCCGGTCATCCGGTCGGTCATCGACATCTCTTCTCTGTTCGTGCTCGTGCTCATGCGGTCGTGCCCCTGCCGGTCCCGCCGCGGCGAGCGGACCGGCGTCGTTCGTGGTGCTGAGACCGGGCGGGCTGCGGTGCGGGTGCGGGTGCGGGATCGGCCGCCGGTACCGCCGGTTCCGCCGGCGCCGGTTCGGTCACGGGTGCGGACGGGCCCTGCTCGTCGAGGAGGGCCGCCAGCAGACGGATGGTCGGGTGCTCGAAGAGCTCGAGGACCGGCACCTCCCGGCCGAGCTCCTCGCGGATCCGCCGCTGTACCTGCACCAGGTGGATGGAGGTGGCGCCCAGTTCGAAGAAGTTGGTGTCCAGGCCGACGCTCTCGCTGCCCAGCACCTCCTCCCACAGCCGGACCAGCTGCCCCGTGGCGCCGCCGCCGGCGGCGGCCGCCATCACGGCGGGCGGTAGGGCCGGCACCCGGGCCGGCGCCGGTGCCGGTGCCTGCGCGGGAACCGCCAGGGCGGGGGCGGTGGCGGGGGCGGTGGGAACCTCGGCGACGGCCGCCCGGCGCGCCAGCGCCTTGCGGTCCACCTTGCCGTTCGCGCTCAACGGCAGCGCGTCGATGCTCCGGATGCGGCGCGGCACCATGTAGACGGGGAGCCGCTCCGCGAGGACGGCACGCAGGGCCTCCTCCCGGTGGGCGCCGGATCGCGAGGCCCCGGCGGCCGCTCCGCCGATCATGCTGTGCAGGACGGACTGGCCGTCCTCCAGGCACAGGGCCTCGCGCAGCGGTTCGGCATGGACGTCGCCGACCGGCCGCAGCGCCAGTCCGCAGTCGGCGGCCCGCTGACGCAGCAGCTGTGCCATCGCACCGGCCTCCAGCAGGCAGAACCTGTCCGACAGGGACCCGTAGGACGGGGTGATGGCCGATTCCCGGGAGACCAGGTAGATGCCGAACCCGGCCGACCCCGCGAGGTCGCGGTTGGCCGCGCCGAACAGGGCCGGCTCGTAGCCCACGTCCTGGCGCATCGCCACGAGGGCGGGCTGCGCAGGGTCGAAGTAGTACGTCCCCGCGGCCACGCCCGCCACGCCGCCGGGCGCGACGTGGACGTAGACCTGGACCGGGTAGAGCCCGCCGGCCGAGCCGTAGCCGTACTTCGGCACCCCCGAGTCGTCCTGGCGGGCCAGGACCGTCAGCAGTGCGTGCAGTGCGGCATCCGGCACCGGGACCGGCCCGAAGGCGTCCGCGCTGCCCCAGCCGGCCGCGGCCGTGCGCAGCGCCGCCGCGTCGGCAGGCCGGGTGAACGGCAGCACCGCACGCCCGGCCAGGTCCCCGCGGCGTCCGGGCTGGCTCATCCGGACCTCCAGCCGGCGCAGCCGCTCCGCGTCGAACCCGCCCGCGGCGGGCACGGCGGCCGGGGCCCCGGATGCGCCGTCCTCGACCACGTACGCGACCAGCTGCGCGCTGCTGCCGGAGCCCTCCACCAGGGCGGCGGCCTCCCGCACCCCGTCGGTGCGCACCAGCGCGGCCTCGATCTCGCCCAGCTCGATGCGCATGCCGCGCACCTTGACCTGCGAGTCCTCGCGGCCGAGGAACTCCAGCGTGCCGTCCGGCATCAGCCGGGCCAGGTCGCCGGTCCGGTACAGGCGTTCACCGGTGACCGGGTGGGAGACGAACGCCTTCCCGGTCAGCTCGGGTGCCCGGTGGTAGCCCAGGGCCAGCCCGACGCCGCCGATGAACAGCGCGCCGGGGACCCAGACGGGACAGGGCCGGAACGCCTCGTCCAGGACGTGCATCGACTGGTTCCGCATCGGGCGGCCGTACGGAATGCTCGGCCGCTGCGGGTCCACGGTGTCCACCGGGTGCAGCACCGACCAGATCGACGCCTCCGTCGCCCCGCCCATGCTGATCACCCGGCTGCCGGGAGCCACCTCCCGGATCTGGCCGGGCATGCCGACCGGGATCCAGTCGCCGCTGAGCATGACCAGCCGCAGCGACCCGAGGACGGCGCCGGGGTTGCCCAGTGAGTGCGCCAGCAGCATCTCCATCAGTGCGGGGACCGAGTTCCACACGGTCACGCCGTGCTCGGCGACCGCGCGCGACCAGCGCACCGGGTCGCGGTCCTCGTCGTCGCCGGGCATCACCAGGGCGGCGCCGGCGGCGAACGTCCCGAACAGGTCGTACACCGACAGGTCGAAGCCGAGCGCCGAGATGCCGAACACCCGGTCCTGCGGGCCGACCGTAAACCGCTCGTTGACGTCCGTGACGGTGTTGAGCGCGCCCCGGTGGTCGATGACGACGCCCTTGGGGTCGCCGGTCGAGCCCGACGTGTAGATCACGTACGCGAGGTCGTCCGCGGTGGCGGCGGACACCACCCCGGGGCCGTCGTCGTCGTGCGCGGCCTCGGGGTCGAACACGATCCGGGCCACGTCCCCGGGCGCCTTGGCGGCGGCTTCGCCGTCCGGCAGGACGACCACCCCGACCGCCCCCGCGTGGTGCAGGGTGTGCGCGATCCGGGCCTGCGGGAGCTTCGCGTCGAGCGGCAGGTAGGCGGCGCCGGCCCGCAGCACGCCGAGCACGGCTGCGGCCTGCTCCCAGCCCCGGCCCATCAGGACGCCGACCAGGTCGCCGACGCCCGCGCCCGCGTCCCGCACCGCGCGTGCCACGGACGCGGAGGCGCGCTCCAGCTCGCCGTAGGTGACGGTGCCGGTCGCCGAGATCACGGCGGTCGCCTCCGGCCGGTCCGCCGCCCGGGCCAGGAACGGCTCGTGCAGCAGTCCGCCGGGCAGCGGGCCTTCGGTGGCGTTGAGCGCCCGGTAGGCCTCGTGCTGCCAGGCGGGCAGCACGCTGCGGTGCCCGTCGGTCCAGAACGCGTCGTCGTCCGCGAGGGCGCGCAGCAGCCCCGTGTACGCGGCGAACATGTCGTCGAGCATCCCGTCGGGGAACAGCGCCTCGACGGCGTCCCAGGTGAGCCGGAGCCGCCCGGCGTCCTCGGAGATCTGGTGGTCGAGCCACACCTGCGGGGTCTGGGTGATCGTGTGGACCACTTCGGCGCCCAGCTCGCGCAGCGCGGCACTGCCGCCGTCGTCGGCGGCGCCCAGCTCGCTCGTGAACACCACCGGCATCGCGGCCGCGGCGGCACCGCGCCGCCGCATCAGCTCGCGGGCCACGTGCACCCCGCTCACCAGACGGTGCTCCAGGTCCTCCCAGAGCCGCTCCTGCACCCGGCGGGCGCGCACGGCGAAGCCGTCGCGGCAGCCGCCGTCCACCTCGAACAGGCTCAGGGCGGTGAAGTCGCCCACGAGGGCGGGCAGATCGGCGTGGTCGCCGATCCGGTTGAAGAGGGTGAGGTTCAGGGTGAACCGGTCGTCCGCGGACCACGTCCCCAGGATCTGGGAGTAGGCGGTCAGCGCCACCGCGGAGGGGGTGATCCGCTCCTTGGAGGCCCGCGCCTTGAGCCGCTCCCACACCTCGGCGGGCAGGTACTCCTCGCGGCGTCCGAAGCGGGTCTCGGCCAGCGACTCCGGCTGCGTGCACAGCGGAAGCCGCGGTGCGGGCGGCAGGGTCTCCAGCCGCGCCTGCCAGTAGGCGAGGTCGCGCTCGTAGGCGGCGCCCAGACGCCGCTCCTGGTCGGCCATCACGTAGTCGCGGAAGGTCAGCTCCAGCGGCTGCGGCGCCAGTCGGCCCTGGTACACGGCGAGCAGTTCACCGAGCAGGATCCGTACGCTGCCGCCGTCGGCGATCAGGGTGTCGATGGACAGGTGCAGCCGGTCGCGGCCGGAACCGAGCCGGCTGGCCCGCAGCTCGAAGAGGGGCCACGTGTCCGCGGGCAGGACCTGGTGCGACATCGAGGCCCGGATCCCGGCCAGGCGCTCGGCCTGCGCCCCGGCGGCCAGCGGCGCCAGGTCCTGGGACTCGATGCGGTAGTCCGGGACGGACTCCAGCACGCGCTGGGTGCCGTCCGCGCCCACCACCAGGCGCAGCGCGTCGTGACGGCGCACCAGGGCCCGCCACGCGTCCTGGAGCAGGTCCAGGTCCAGGTCGGTGACGTCGAGTTCGACGTACAGGTGGCAGGAGACGTCGCCGCCGACCGCGCCGCTGCGCCCGATCCAGTAGGCGCGCTGCACGTCCGTCAGCGGGAACGGCTCGTGGCGCGACGCCGGGTCGTGGCGCAGCACGACGGCCGCGGCCTCCTGGGCCGGTTCGGCCGCGGAGCGCAGCTCCCGGACCGTACGCGCCAGGTCGGCGACCGTGGGCGAGGTGAAGAACACCCGCAGCGGCAGCTGGACCTCCAGGTCCCGCCGGATGCGGGCGAGCACCTGGGTGGCCAGCAGGGAGTGGCCGCCCAGCTCGAAGAAGTCGTCGTGCCGGCCGACCCGTTCGGCCTCCAGCGCGCTGCGCCAGATCTCGGCGATCTCCTGCTCGATGGCGTCGGCGGGCGCCTCGTACGGGCGGCCCGTGACGGCGGTGCCCGGCGCGGGGAGCGCCGCCCGGTCCACCTTGCCGTTGCTGGTCAGCGGGAACGCGTCGAGCAGCAGGAAGCGGGACGGCACGAGGAAGGCGGGCAGCCGCTCGGCGAGCGCCGCGCGCAGCGCGCCCGGGTCAGCGGCCTCGCCGTCGGCGACGACGTAGGCGGTCAGCGCGGCCCGGTCGGTGCCCAGGCCGTGGGCCGTCACGACGGCCTGCCGGACCCCGGGCAGGTCCGCCAGCACGGCCTCCACCTCGCCGGTCTCCACCCGGAAGCCGCGGATCTTGACCTGGTGGTCGTTGCGCGAGAGGTACTCCAGGCGCCCGTCGGCCGTGGTGCGGACGATGTCGCCGGTGCGGTACAGGCGGGCCTCGGGGTCCGGGCCGAAGACGTCGGGGACGAACCGTCCGGCGGTCAGCTCGGGACGCTCCAGGTACCCCGCGGCCACCCCGGCCCCGCCGATGAGCAGCTCACCGGGGACCCCGGCGGGGACCCTCCGGCCGTGCCCGTCGACGACGTAGACGGTGGTGTTGGCCAGGGGCCTGCCGATCAGGACCGGTGCGCCGCCGGGGGCGACGGTGTCGGTGGTCGACCAGACGGTGGTCTCCGTCGGCCCGTACATGTTGCGGATGTCCGCGTCGAGCCGCTCGTGCAGCCGCAGCGCCAGGCCGCGGTCCAGCGGTTCGCCGCCGAGCAGCAGCATCCGCAGGCCGCGCAGGGCGTCGGCGTCGGCGTCGTCGAGCAGGGTGCGCGCCAGGGACGGCGTGCACTGCAGGTGGGTGACGCCGTGGCGGCGCACCAGCGCCGTCAGGGAGCCGTCGCCCGGTCCGGAGACCGCCGCGGGCACGGCCGTCCGCGGCGCGGCCGCGGCCCGGCGCAGGGCGTCGAGCCGGGGGAGCGCCGCGACGACGGCGTCGGCGTCCACTCCGAAGTCGAGCAGGCAGGCCAGCTCGTCCACGCCGATGTCCGTCAGGCGGCGCACCAGCGGCAGGCAGTCCTCGGCGGTGCCGATGAGGGAGCCGTCGCCCATGTAGCGGGCGCAGGCGTGGTCGAGGAGCGCCTCCAGGTCCTCCGGGGTGAAGTCCGCGGAGCGGATGTCCATGCCGAGGCCGCGGGCCATGTTCTCGATCAGGCCGAGCGAGGAGCGCAGGTAGTCGCGGAACGGCTCCCAGGCGCGGGCCCGGACGTCCTCGGCGTCCTCGCCGACGTAGGTGTGCAGCATCAGCGTGACGTGGGGCTCGCCGGCGTGGCCGGCCGCCCGCCAGGCGTCCCGGTAGGTGGTGATCCGCTCGGCGAGGTCGTCCACGCTCTGCCCGAGCAGGTGGGTCAGCAGCCCTGCGCCGATCTCACCGGCCCGCCGGCAGGTCTCGGGATTGCCCGAGGAGGTCAGCCAGAACGGCAGCTCGGCCTGGACGGGCCGGGGCAGTACGGCGATGTCGGCCGACCGGCCGCCGGGGGCCTCGAAGGGCACCCGCTCGCCGCGCCACAGCCGCCGTACCTCGTCGATCCCGCTCAGGAGCAGCTCGTTGCGCCCCTCGTAGGCGTCCTTGGCCAGGACGAAGTCGTCCACGTGCCACCCGGAGGCGAAGGAGAGCCCGACCCGGCCGCCGGAGAGGTTGTCGACGACCGACCACTCCTCGGCGACGCGGACGGGGTGGTGCAGCGGGAGCACGACGCTGCCCGCGCGCAGGCCGATCCGGGTGGTGGCACTGGCGACGGCGGCGGCGAGCACGGACGGGGCCGGGAAGGGGCCGCCGAAGGCGTGGAAGTGCCGCTCGGGCATCCACACGGCGCTGAAGCCGTGGGTGTCCGCGAAGGCGGCGCCCTCCGTCAGCAGCCGGTACTGCTCGGGCCCGGGGCCCGATTCCGGCTCGGAGCCGGAGAAGTAGAACAGGCTGAACTCCGGCCCCGCGGCGTCCGCTTGCGCGGCCGGGGAAGGGGTGGGGTGCGCGGCGGGCGCCGGCGCCGCCTCGGGGTCCGCGCTGAGCACGACGCGGTGGCCGCGGCTGAGCGTCCACAGCAGCTCGACCACGGAGATGTCGAAGGAGACGCTGGTCACCGCCAGCCAGCCGACCGGCCCGTCGGTCTCCACGACCGCGTCCATCGCGACGAGGAAGTTGTCCAGGTTGCGGCGGCGGACCACGACGCCCTTGGGCCTACCGGTGGACCCCGAGGTGTAGATGACGTAGGCGGGGGAGTCCGGCGAGGCCTCGGCCGCCACGTCCCCGGCCGGGGACGGGACGCCGGCCGGCGCGTCGGCGCCGGCGGAGTCCAGATCGAGGAGCGGGGCGCCGGCCGGCGCCGCGTCGCGGGACGCCGCGTGCACCACGACGAGCACGGGCCGGGCGTCGTCCACCATGTGCGCCAGGCGCGCCGCCGGGTAGGCGGGGTCCATCGGCAGGTAGGCGGCCCCGGTGCGCAGCACCGCCAGCATCGACACGACCAGGTCGCCGCCGCGCCGCAGGCACAGGCCCACGAGCGAGCCGGGTCCGGCGCCGGCCGCCCCCAGGCGGGCGGCGAGCTCCTCGACCCGGGCGCCGAGCTGCGCGTACGTCAGCTCGGCGCCGTCGCACACGAGCGCGGTCGCCCCGGGCCGCTCCCGGACCTGGCGCTCCAGGCCGGGCAGCACGCCGTCGGCGGGCGCGACGGGCGTCGCGGTGTCGTTGGCCGCGTCCAGCACGGCCGTCTCGGCCGGCGACAGCGCCAGCAGCCGCGACAGCGGCAGGTCCGGGTCGGCGGTGGCGCTCCGCAGGACGGCGGACAGCGTCGCCGTCCACCCGCGCACGGTCTCCTCGTCGAACAGGTCGCGGCTGAACTCGCACACGCCCGACGTCAGTTCCCCGTCGCGCGCCAGTTCCAGCGTCAGGTCTCCGCGGCACACCCCGTTGTCGAGGTCGACGACCTCCAGGGACACGCCGGGCAGGGACAGCTCCTGCTCGGGCACGTTCCGGTAGCCGAACTGCACCTGGTAGAGCGGCGCGTAGCTCAGGTCCCGCTCCGGGCGGAGCTCCTGCACCAGGCGCTCGAAGGGCACCTGCTGGTGCGCGAGGGCCCCCAGGACCGTTTCGCGCACCCGGCCGAGCAGCTCGGCGAACGACGGGTCCCCGGACAGGTCGGAGCGGACCACCAGACTGTTGACGAACATGCCGACCATGGGCTCCGACTCGGCGGAGGTGCGCCCGGCGGTCGGCACGCCGACCACCACGTCCTCCTGGCCGGAGTGCCGCATCAGGACGGCCTGCCAGGCGGCCAGCGTCACCATGAACGGCGTGGCCTGGGAGTTCCTGGCCAGGACCTCGATCGCCTCGGTCGTCCCCGCGTCCAGGGCGAACCGGACCCGGCCACCCCGGTAGCTGGGTACGGCGGGCCGCGGACGGTCGGCGGCCAGGGCCAGCAGGTGCGGGGCGTCCTGGAGGCGTTCCCGCCAGTACGCCAGCGGTTCGGCCAGTGCCTCGGCCGTGAGCTCGCGGCGCTGCCACGCCGCCCAGTCGGCGTACTGGGCGGTCAGCGGCGCGGGCGCGGCCGTGCCCGACAGGGCGGCCGCGTAGAGCGCCCGCAGGTCCTGGATGAGGACCTGGCGGGACCAGGCGTCACCGACCAGGTGGTGGTTGGTGATCACCAGGAGGGCCCGGTCCGGCGCCGAGCGCAGCAGGAGGGCGCGGAACAGCGGACCGGCCGTCAGGTCGAACGGCCGTGCCGCCTCGGCCTCCGCCGCGGCCTGTTCGGCCGCGGGGTCGGCGGGCAGGTCCACGATCTCCAGGGCGAACGCGGCATCGTCCAGCACATGCTGCACGGGGCCGTCCCCGTCCGTCGCGACGACGGTGCGCAGCGCCTCGTGGCGGGCCACCAGCCCGTCCAGCGCGGTGCGCAGGGCGGGGACGTCCAGCGTCCCGCGCAGACGGAGCGCCGCGTACTCGTTGAAGACGGCGAGCCCCGGGTTCAACTGCTCCAGGAACCAGAGGCGTTCCTGGCCGAAGGAGAGCGGAGCCGGTACGGACCGGTCCCGGCCCGCGGCGAGCGACGGCGCAGCCGCTGCGCGGGCCGGGGCCCCGCCCCGGATGCGCGCCTCGAACCGGGCGCGCTGCTCGGGCGAGAGCCTGGCGAGCCGGCTGTCCCGGCCCGCGGAACCTGCGTCGGAAGCCCGGCCGGGGCCGGGAACTGCGGTGTCACTCATGGCTCTCCAGTTCAGCGATGATGCACTCCTCGATCTCCACGGCCAGATCCGCGATCCGCCCGCCTTCGAAGAAGACGCGGGCGGGGATCTGCACGTCGAACTCCGCGCGCAGGCGGGCGACCACCTGGGCGGCGAGCAGCGAGTGGCCGCCCAGTTCGAGGAAGTCGTCGTACACGCCCACCCGCTCCAGGCCGAGCAGCTGTCCGTAGATCACGGCCAGCCGCTCCTCCGTCTCGGTGCGCGGCGCGGTGTACGGGGTGGTCAGTTCGGGGCGGGGCGCGGCCGTCCCGGCCGGCTCCGCGGCCTCCGCCCGGCCGGCCGCCCGCAGGGCGCCGTCGGAGGCGATCCCGGTCCCGGGCCGCGCGATCACGGCCTGGCCGGGACGGCCCTCCAGCAGCGCGGCGAAGGCACGCGCGCCCTGCTCCGGGCTGAGCGCGCCCTCCAGCATCGACTGCTGGAACGCCCGCAGGTCCTCGGGCACCTCGGCGGTGCTCGCCATGCCGACCCCGGACCACATGTCCCAGTCGACCGAGACGGTGAACCGGGCCCCGCGGGCGGTCTCGGCCGCCGCGACGGCGTCGAGGAAGGCGTTGGCCGCCGCGTAGTCGGCCTGCCCGTAGGTCGGGACCAGCGAGGCGAGGGAGGAGCACAGCACCAGGAAGTCGGCGTCCTCGGAGCCCAGCGCGTCCAGCAGGTTGAGCACCCCCGCCGTCTTCGGCGCCAGGACCGCGCGCATCTCGTCGTCGCCGCGCCGCTCCACGGAGCCGCCGCCGGGGACGCCGGCCGCGTGGACCACCCCGTCGATCCGGCCGAAGCGCTCGCGGACCCGGTCGAGGGCGCCGGCCAGCGCCGCCGCGTCGGCGACGTCGGCCCGCTCGGTGTGCACCTCGGCCCCGCCGGCGCGCAGCTGCTCCAGGGCCCGCGCGGCGTCGGGCGCCAGCCCGTCCTCGCCCCGGCGGCCCAGCAGCACGATCCGCGCGGAGCAGGCCCGCGCGAGGTAGCCGGCCAGGGTCACCCCGATGCCGCCCAGACCACCGGTGATCACGTAGGTGCCCCGCTCGCGCAGGAGCGCCGGGATTCCCTGCGGCGCCTCCAGCGGAGTCTCGCGCAGGGCCCTGACCAGCGTCCGCCCATCGCGCACCGCGGTGACGGGAGAGGCGCAGGCCCGCATCGTGCGGACGACCGCGGCCGCGTCGGCCGCGTCGGGACCCGTCTGCGGCGCGTCGCCCGGCAGGTCCACCTGGGTGCACTTCAGCGTGCGGTACTCCTCGGGGAGCACCATCGCGGCCCCGCTCAGCAGGGCGGCGTACGGGTCGGCGCCCTCCCCGTCGGCCACGGCGAAGGCACCCGCCGTCAGCACGCCCAGCCGGACGTCGTTGAGCACGCTCTCCGACATCGCCCGGGCGAGGCGCACCAGCCCGAAGTAGGCGCCGTCCGCTTCGGCGCCGGCCGCGCCGTAGCCCCAGCCGTACAGCACCGCCGTGGGGGTCCTGACCAGGGCCCGCAGGTCGGTGAGGAGGCGGGCGTAGTGCCCGGGGTCGGCCGGGTCGATCTCGTACACCCCGCGCCGGACACGGCGGTACTCGCTGCCGGGCAGCACGCAGGTGACGATCTGGCCGCGGGCCGTCAGCAGGTCCACCACCGGCTGGGCCCGCTGCTCCGCGTCGAGCAGCACCAGCCAGGTGTGCCGGCGGCCCCCGAAGGGGTCGTCGTCGGTGGGGAGCCCGGCGTCCCGCCACTCGACGCGGGCGTGGAAGACGTCCGGTGCACCGCCGGCCTCCGGCGCGGCGGCGGGCCCGGTCGCGCCGGGCAGGGAGCCGGCAGCGGCCCACGGGGCGGGCCCGGCGGGTTCGATCCAGTGCCGGACCCGCTCGAAGGGGTACCCGGGCAGCTCGGCGCGGGGCGCGCCGTCGCCCGTACCGCCCCAGGAGACCGGGACGCCGTGCGCCCACAGGCTGCCCAGCGACAGCAGGGCCGCCGCCGCCTCACCGGCCGCCGTGCGGCCCCGGCTGGGCAGCATCGGCAGGGCCGTCCGCGGTGCCGCCTCGCGGCCCGCCGCGACCAGGTCGGTCAGGACGCTGCCCGGCCCGGCCTCGACCAGCACCAGCTGCTCGTCGAAGGCGGCCAGGCGGCCCAGTCCGTCGTGGAACCGCACGGGCGAGAGCATCTGCCGCGCCCAGTACGCCGGGTCCACGGCCTGCTCGGGCGTGATCCAGTCACCCGTCAGGTTCGACAGGAACGGAATCCGGGGGGCGTGCCGTTCCACCTTCTCCAGCTCCGCGGCGAACCGCTCGGCCGCGGACTCGCACAGCCGGCTGTGGAAGGCGCGCTCCACCGGCAGCGCCAGTGCCCGCACACCGCGGGCGGCCAGCGCCTCGGCCGCGGCCGCCACCTGCTCCGCGGGACCCGACAGCACGGCGGCCCGGGGGCCGTTGACGGCGGCGAGGTCGAGGCCGTGCCCGGCGGCCACGGCCCGCGCCTCCGCCTCCTCCAGCGGCACCGCGAGCATGGCGCCGGGAGCCATCTCCTCCATCAGCCGGCCGCGCGCGGCCACCAGGGCCAGCGCGTCCGGCAGGTCGAGGACACCCGCGAGGCACGCCGCGGTGAACTCGCCCAGGCTGTGTCCGAGCAGGGCCGCCGGACGCACCCCGCGGTGCTCCAGCAGGCGCGACAGCGCGTGGCTGACGGAGAACACCACCGACTGGGTCACCGAGGTGCGGCGCAGCTCCTCCGCGGAGCCCTCGCGCAGCAGCTCGACCAGGTCGCGGCCCAGGTGCGGTGCGAGCAGCCGCGCGCACTCGTCCAGCGCCTCGCGGAAGACGGGTTCGGCCCCGTACAGCCCGAGGGCCATGCCGGGGAACTGGGCGCCCTGGCCCGGCAGCAGGAACGCCGCCCGGGCCGTGCCCAGGTCCGCCCGGCCGAGGACCGAGTCGCGTGCGGTGCCGGCGCGCAGGGCGGCCGCGGCCGCACCCGTGCCGTCGGCGACGACGACCCGGCGGTGGGCCAGCTCGCGGCGCCCGCCCCGCAGGGTCCGGGCGACGGACGCCAGGGGGCGCTCCGGGTGCGCGTCGAGGTCGTCGGCCAGCCGCCCGGCCAGCGCGTCGAGCGCGGTCCGGGTCCGGGCGGACAGCGGCAGCGCCACGGCCCCGGCGGGCTCGCCGGCGACGGAAGCGGCGGCCGGCGCGGGAGCGGCCGGGGCCTGCTCCAGGACCAGATGGGCGTTGGTGCCGCCGATGCCGAAAGCGCTCACCGCCGCACGCCGCGGCCCCCCGGCCACCGGCCACGCGGCGAGTTCGCCGGGCACGAAGAACGGCCCGTCGTCCAGACCCAGCGCGGCGTTGGTCTCCCCGGCGTGCAGACTGGCCGGGATCCGGCCCTCCCGCAGCGCGAGCACCGCCTTGATCAGGCCGGTCACACCGGCGGCCACGTCCAGGTGCCCCACGTTCGACTTGACGGACCCCAGGGCGATGCTCGCGCGGCCGGCTCCCGTGCCGCCGTAGGCCGCGGTCAGCGCCGCGACCTCGATCGGGTCCCCGATGGGCGTGCCCGTGCCGTGCGCCTCGACGTAGCCGACCGACTCCGGGGCGACCCCGGACAGCGCCAGTGCCTCCCGGATCACCGCGGTCTGGCCCTCGACGCCGGGGGCGGTGTAACCCGCCTTGGCGGCGCCGTCGTTGTTGACGGCCGAGCCCAGGATCACCGCGTGCACCCGGTCGCCGTCCGCGAGCGCGTCCGCCAGGCGCTTGAGTACGACGACACCCGCCCCGTTGCCGAACACCGTGCCGTTCGCACCGGCGCCGAACGGACGGCAGTGGCCGTCCGCCGACTCGATCCCGCCGTCGGCCGGCAGGTACCCCGCCCGGTGCGGCACGGTCACGGTCACACCGCCGGCGAGCGCGAGGTCGGACTCCTCGCTCAGCAGGCTCTGCACCGCCATGTGCACCGCGACGAGCGAGGTGGAGCACGCGGTCTGCACCGTGACGGCCGGGCCGCGCAGGTTCAGCTTGTACGCGACCCGTGTCGCCAGCTGGTCCACCTGGTTGCCCTGGAACAGCAGCGGCAGCCCGAAGGTCGCCTGGAGGTCCGTGCGGGGCAGCAGGTTGTGGATGAGGTAGCTGCTCAGCAGCGACCCCGCGTACACCGAGACCGCGCCCGGGGTCCGGTCGGGGTCGCAGCCGGCGTCCTCCAGCGCCGACCAGGCGCACTCCAGGAAGATCCGCTGCTGCGGGTCGATGAGCGCGGCCTCGGCCGCGCTGTAGCCGAACAGCTGGGCGTCGAAGCCCTCGATGTCCTCCAGGACGCCCTTGGCGGGGACGTACCCCGGCGCGGAGAGCAGGGCTTCCGGCACTCCGGACGCGCGCAGCTCCTCGGGGGAGAAACGGGTGATCGCCTCGGTCCCGGAAGCCAGCAGCTCCCAGAGGCCGGCGACCGATTCCGCACCGGGGAACCGCCCGGCCATGCCGACGACGGCGATCCGGCCGGCGGTGTCGTCCCAGTCGATCGGGATCTGCTCTTCGTGCAAGGTGTACTCCGTCAAGAGGTGGTGAACGTCGGTCCGCGGCGGCCGCGGGGGCTCAGACGGCCATCAGGTACTGCTGGAAGCGCGGCATGAGGATGCTCAGGGCCTTGATCTCCACCTCGGTCAGCTCCGGGTGCCACACGTCCCACAGCAGGACCGAGCGCTGCCGGGTGCCCCGGTTCCACGCCTCGTGGATGAAGCTGTCGTCGAAGAGGATGACCTTGCCCTCGTCCCAGGTCCGCTCGTCGTCGGCGACCTTGATGGAGCAGTCCGGCGGGACCACCAGCGGCAGGTGGGTGGTGAGCAGCAGGTTCACGCCGCCCGTGTGGGGGGTGATGTGCACGCCCGGGTTGAGGACGGTGAACATGCCGTCACGCGGACCGTGCGGCGTCTGCTCCAGGGCCTCCACGGTCACCGGGCAGCGGTCGCGCGCCTCGGCGCGCCAGTCACCGTTGCGGTAGAGCTGGTAGGTGTCCCAGCCCTGCCAGCCGAGCTCCTTCGTGTACATGTCCTCGTAGGGCGCGAACCGGGCCTGCTCCTCGCGCAGCGCGTGGAACTCCGACAGGATCTGCGGGAAGGCCTCCTCCATGGTCCGCACCCAGCCGAGACCGGCCGTGTCGTGCCAGGGGAGCGCACTGATCCCGGGGAAGAAGAGCCGGGTGGGCTCCTGCTCGTCGTGCAGGTACTCGGGCGTGCTGCGGCCCGTGAGGATGGCCAGGCACTCCTCCACCCGCTCCAGGCCCGACGTGCCGAGGACCCCCTCCAGCTCGCGCATCACCTGGTCGGTGTCCATCGCGTTCATCCCGCTCATGCCGTTCCTTCCGTCGTGTCCGTACGCGGACTTCGCTTGGTGTTGCCGGGCCGGCCGTACCGGGACGCGGTACGGCCGGCCCGCTCAGCCGGTCTCCCGGGCGGCCCGCCGGGCCCTGGCCCGGCCGGCCTGCGCGGCCCGCCGCTGCAGTCCGCGGCGCTGTGCGGCCTCCGCGTCCTGTCCCGCCTGCGGGGCCGCGTCCGCCGGGGCGGCCAGCCCGGCGGCGAATTCGGCGATCGTGGGCCGGGCGAAGACGTCCACCAGCCGGACCGGCCGCCCCAGACGCCGCGTCAGGTCGATCTGCAGCCGCGCGGCGAGCAGCGAGTCCCCGCCCGCCTCGAAGAAGCTCGTGTGCCGCCCGATCCGCTCGGTTCCCAGCAGTTCCCGCCACGCGTCGGCGACCGTCTGCTCCAGCCCCGCCAGCGGAGCGGCGGCCCCGGCCCGGTCCGCGGCCGGGCCGGGCGCCTCGGGCAGCGGCAGCCGGGCCCGGTCCCGCTTGTTGGTCCGGGTCCGGGGCAGTGCCTCCAGCAGGAGGACCGTCTCGGGCACCGCCGCCGCGGGCAGCCGCTCCGCGAGGTGCCTGCGCAGCTCCGCCGCGTCGACGCCCCCGGCGGCCACCGCGTAGGCGGTGAGCCGCTGCGCCCCCTGGATCCGGTGCACCGCCGCCGCGGCCTCGCGCACCCCGGGATGCGCCTCGAGCACCGCTTCGACCTCCTCCAGCTCGACCCGGTTGCCGCGGATCTTGACCTGGCTGCCGAGCCGCCCGGCGAAGGCCAGACCGCCCTCCGGCAGGAGCCGGCCCAGGTCACCGGTCCGGTACAGCGTGGCGCCGGGCTCGCGGGGGTCGGGTACGTAGGCCGCGCGGGACTCCTCGGGCCGGCGGTGGTAGGAGCCCGCCAGGAACTCGCTGCGCAGGTGGATCTCCCCGGTCACGCCCACCGGGCAGACCCGGCCCTTGGAGTCGAGCACCACCGCGGACCGGCCGGGTATGGGCTCGCCGACCGGCACCGACGCGGGGAACTCCTCGCCGGGCAGCAGCTCGCGGTGCGTGGCCAGCACGCACTCCGTCGGCCCGTACAGGTTGTGGATCCGCGGCCGGACCGCCCGGTGCGCCCAGTCGTGCGCCAGCGCCACGGGCAGCACCTCGCCGGCCATCAGCAGGTGCTCCAGATCGGGCAGGTCCTGCCCGGCGGCGTCCAGCACCTCGGACACCAGCTGGAAGAAGGCCGGGACCAGCTGGATCTGGGTGATGCGCTCGGCCCGCAGCCACTGCGCCATGGCCACCGGGTCGCGGCGCACCCCGTCCGGCGGCACGCACAGCACGGCACCCGAGCACAGGGCGGCGAACACCTCGGTGTAGGCGGCGTCGTAGGTGAACGGCGCCCACTGCGCGATCCGGCTCCCGGGGCGGACCCCGAAGCGGGTCCGCTGCCAGTCGGCGAACTGGGCCAGCGTGGCCTGCGGCAGGGCGATGCCCTTGGGCGTCCCGGTGGACCCGGAGGTGTAGACGAGGCACAGCGGGTCGTCGGGGCCCGGCTCCGAGGCCGGGGCCGCCGGGGCGTCCGCCGCGGGCCCCGCCCCCGCACCGGCGGGCACGGCCGGGTCGAGGAAGAGCAGCGGGAAGCCGCCGAAGGTGCCCTGCGCCCGGTCCAGCAGGCCCGGATGGTCCGCGACCGCGTCCTCGGCCGCCAGGACGCAGACCGGCTCGGCGTCCGCCAGCACGGTCCTCAGACGCAGGCTCGGGTCCGACGCGTCCAGACAGGCGAAGGCGGCACCGGTCTTGGCGACGCCGAGGATCGCGGCGCTCTGCACCGCCCCCGTGGGCAGCAGCACCGCGACGAACCGTCCCGGCTCCGCCCCCAGCGGGAGCAGCCGCTGCGCGATCGCGTCGCTCCACCGGTCGAGCTGCCCGTAGCCCACCTCCTGGGCGCCGTGCCGGACGGCGGGCGCGTCGGGTGCGGCGGCCGCCCGGCGGCGGAACAGCTCGTGCACCGGCACCGCGTGGCCGGCGCGGCCGGTGCCGGCGTCCACGGCGGGCGCCGGGGCGGCGTCCGACAGGTCCAGGGCGTCCGGTGCCCGTCCGGGATCGGCGAGGGCGGACCGCAGCACCGCCTCGAGGTGGCCGGCGAACCGTGCCGCCTGGCCGCGGCTGAAGCGGCTGCTCGCGTACTCCAGTTCACCCTCCAGGGCACCGGGCCCGTCGGTGAGGGACAGCGTCAGCTCGTACTTGGCGGTCCGGGTGGAGGTCGGCACCGGCGTGCCGAGCGACGCGCCCGGACCGGGCTGCGCCTGCGGGGTGTTCTGGAAGACGAGCATGGCCTGGGCCAGCGGCGGCCGGGCCGGGTCCCGGGTCAGCTCCAGCGCCGAGACGAGCCGGTCGAACGGGACGAGCGGGCGGTCGAGGTCGGCCGCCAGCACCCGGCCCGTACGCGCCACCAGTTCGGCGAAGGACGGCGAGCCGGACAGGTCGATCCGCACCGGCAGCGTGTTGGTGAAACACCCCACCTGCTCGTCGAGCCCGGCCGCGCCGCGGCCGGCCACCGGCACGCCCACCACCACGTCGTCGGTGTCCGCGTACCGCCCCAGCAGCGAGGCGAAGACGGCCAGCAGCACGGTGAACGGTGTCGTCCGCAGCCCCGCCGCGGTCTCCCGCAGCAGGGCGGCCGACTCCGGCTCCACCCGGAACGGCAGCGTCGCACCCTCGGTGGCCCGGCCGGCGGGCCGTCCGAGGTCGGCGGGCAGCTCCAGCACACCGGAGTGGCCGGCCAGCCGCTCGGTCCAGTAGCCGAGGTGCTCCGCACGGACCGCGCGAGCCGCGTCCGAGGCCTGCTCGGCCGCGTACGCACGGAACCCGGACGCCAGCGGCGCGGGCGCCGCGGTGCCGTGGACGCGGGCGGAGTAGAAGGCGGCCAGGTCGCGGACCGCGACGCCGATGGACCAGCCGTCCACCGCGATGTGGTGGGCGGTGACCAGCAGGGTCGCCGCGTCCTCGGAGGTGTGCACCAGCGTGGCGCGCAGCAGCGGCCCCGCGGCGAGGTCGAACGGGCGGACCGCCTCGGCCTCGGCGAGCGCGTCCAGTACCGGTCCGGCCTCCTCCCCGGAGGCGCGCAGGTCCACCACGTCCAGCGGCACGGGCGTCGCGGGCTCGTACACCATCACGGCGCCGTCCGGGCGCAGTTCGCAGCGGGCGGCCAGCACCTCGTGCCGGGCCACCAGGTCGGCGAGGGCGCCGGCCAGGGCCTCCTCGTCGGGTACGCCGGGCAGGGCGAGCCGGGCCGCCAGGTTGTAGGCGGCACCGTCCTCGTCCAGCCGGTGCAGCAGCCACAGCTGGCGCTGCTGGTCGGTGAGCGGGACCACCGGACCGGCCGGGGCGGCGGCCGCGGCGGGCAGCGGCCGTACGGGGGCACCGGCCCAGTGGTCGGCCAGCGTGCGCAGGACCGGGGCCTCGTAGAACGCGGCGAGTGCCGGAGCCGGACCGAGGTCGCCGGCCAGCCGGGCCAGCAGCCGCGTCGCCGAGATGGAGTTGCCGCCGGCGGCCAGGAAGTCGTCGTCCAGGCCCACCGATGCGACGGGGACGCCGAGGACGTCGGCCCACACCGCCGCGATCCGGGACTCGAGGGGGGTCGCCGGGACGGCCCGGCCGGCGTCGTGCGCCGTGACCCCGCGCGCCGCGCGGGCCAGCGCGGGCCGGTCCACCTTGCCGCTGGTGTTCAGCGGCAGTTCGGGCAGGCGCACGAAGACCGAGGGAACGGCCGCGGCGGGCAGCCGGGCCGCCAGATGGCGGCGCAGCCCGGCGGCACCGGCCCCGCCGTCCGCATCGGCCGGGTCCGTGCCGGGTCCCCCGGCCGTCCAGAAGGCGACCAGCCGGGGGCCGGCCGGGTGCTCGCGGTCCAGGACCACGACGGCCTGGGCCACCTCCGGGTGCGTGCCCAGGAAGTGCTCCGTCTCGCCCAGCTCGATCCGGTGGCCCAGCAGCTTGACCTGCTGGTCGGCCCGGCCGGCGACGTGGATGCGGCCGTCGGGCAGGTACCGGGCGAGGTCGCCGGTGCGGTAGACGGTGCCGCCCGCCGGGTCGACCGGGTCCGGCACGAAGGCCGCCGCGGTCAGCTCCGGCCGCCGCCAGTAGCCCGCCGACACCCCGGCGCCGCCGATAACCAGCTCGCCGGTGGCGCCGAGGGGCACCGGACGGCCCCGGCCGTCCAGGACGTAGCAGACCGTCCGGGCGACCGGCCGGCCCACCGTGACCGGCTCCCCGGGCAGCACCCGGGCCACGGTCGACCAGATGGTGGTCTCGGTCGGCCCGTACAGGTTCCACACCTGCGCCGTCAGCTTCAGCAGCCGCTCGGCCAGGTCCTGCGTCAGCGGCTCCCCGCCGCTCAGCGCCCGCAGGCCGGGCAGGCCGGTCCAGCCGCCGCTCACCAGGGCGGTCCACAGCGACGGCGTCGCCTGCATCACGGTGGCCGACTCGGCGCGCAGCAGCGCCGCGAGCGCATCGGTGTCCCGGACCGTCTCGCGCGCGGCCACGGCCACCTGGGCCCCCACGGTCAGCGGGGCGAACAGCTCGAGCACCGAGATGTCGAACGACAGGGAGGTCACCGCGAGCAGGACGTCGTCCGGGCCGATCCCCGGCTCCCGGGTGACGCTGTGCAGGAGGTTGGCGACGGCCCGGTGGGGCACCGCCACCCCCTTGGGCGCGCCCGTCGAACCGGAGGTGTACATCAGGTAGGCGATGCCCTCGGGCGAGGCCCCGGGCGGCGCGGCGGCAGCCGGGCCGGCCGCGTCGCCCCGCCGCAGCAGCTCCTCGGGGGAGACCGACGCGATCTCCGCGGCCGGGGCGTCCGGGCCGTCGGTGACGAGCAGCACCGCGCCGCTGTCGCGCAGGACGTGGGCCGCCCGCTCGGCCGGGAGGTGCTCGTCGACCGGTACGAAGGCGGCGCCCGCCCGCCAGATGCCCAGCAGCAGCGGAACCAGGCGGGGGCTGCGCCCCACCCGTACGGCGATCCGCTCGCCCGCGACGGCGCCGAGGCCGGCCGCCACCCGGTCCGCGTACGCGTCGACCTCGGCGTAGCCGAGCACCTCCGCGCCCTGCCGGACCGCTGGGGCGCCACCGCGCTCCGCGGCGATGCGGCGCACGGCCTCCTCGGCGGACCCCCACGGTGCGACGCTTTCGTCCACGGCGTTGAAGCCGGCCAGCACGCGCCGCCGCTGCTCCGCGGTCATCACCGGCAGGTCTCCGACGGCCAGGTCGGGTTCGTCGGCCGCGGCGCGCACCAGGCACAGGAGCGCGTCGGCGAGGGAGGCCGCGGTGCCGGCGCCGAACAGCCCGGTGCGGTACTCCAGGTCCAGCTCCAGCTCCCCGGAGGGGCGGGGCCGCAGGAAGAGCGACAGGTCGTACTTGGCCGTGCCGCTGTGCGAGAGCGCCGGCACGGTCTCCAGCCCGGGCAGCCGCAGCGTGGTGGCGGGGCCGCTGTGGAAGGCGTACATGACCTGGAAGAGCGGGGTGCGGCCGGGACCCGCCGAATGCCCCAGCTCCGTGACGACCGTGTCGAACGGGGTGTCGCGGTGCGCCAGGTCGGCCTTGAGGGCGAGCCGGGTACGCCGCAGCGCCTCGCGGAAGGTCGGCTCGCCCGACAGGTCGGCCCGGTGCGCCATGACGTTGAGCAGGGGGCCGATCACCGAGGACAGGCGCGGCAGGTTGCGGGTGGCGACCGGCATGCCCACCACCAGGTCGTCCTGGCCGCTGAAGCGCTGCAGGACCGCGCAGAACGCGGTCAGCAGGACGGTCGGCAGGGTCGCGGTCTCGCTCCGGCCCAGCGCCGAAAGCCGGGACACCAGCTCGGCGGGGAGCGTGGCCCGGTGGACCGTGCCGGAGAGGTCGCTCCGGTCGGGATGCGGGTGGTCGGCGGGCAGTTCGAGCACGGGGAGGTCGCCCCCGAGCCGCTCGCGCCAGTACTCCGTGCCGCCCTCGGCCGGGCCGGCGGTGCGCTGCCAGGCGGCGTAGTCGCCGAAGTCGATCCGCGGGGCGGGTGTGCCGTCGGCTCCGTCCGTGCCCTCCTCGGCCGAGGCGTCGCCGACGGCGGCCGCGTACCGCTCGGCGAGCGCCTCCAGGAAGACGCCGAACGCCCAGGCGTCCACCACGATGTGATGGGCCACGAACATCAGGAGGTGGCGCTCGTCCCCGACCCGGAAGAGGCGGGTGCGCAGCAGCGGCGGACGGGACAGGTCGAAGGGGACCGAGGCGGCCCGCGCGACCCGCTCCGCGAGGTGGCCCTCCCGGTCCTCGGCGGGCAGCGCGCGCAGGTCCTCCAGGACCACGGTCGAACCGACCTGGTCGGCGAAGTGCTGCCACGGCTCGCCGTCCGCGTCCACGGCGATCGAGCAGCGCATGATCTCGTGCCGGACGGCCAGATCGGCCAGCGCGCGCTCCAGGGCGCCGGGGTCCAGCGGTCCGGTCACGTGGAACGCGGCGGTCTCGTTGTGCAGGGCGGTACCCGGCCGCACCTGCTCGGCGCGCCAGATGGCGGCCTGGGCGTGGCCGAGCGGTGCGCGGTCGCGTCCGGCCCGCGGCGCGAACGGCTGGGGGCGGCTCATGCCGACGCCTCCTCGGAGAGCTGCGACGGACGGTCCCCGCGGGCGGACGTGACGGCAGCGGCCAGTCCGGCGACGGTCGGGTCGAGGAGGAAGGTGCGCAGGGCCACCTCGGCGCCGAACCGGCCGCGCAGGGCGTCCAGCAGCCGTGCCATGGCCAGGGAGGTCCCGCCGAGCAGGGCGAAGTCGTCCGTGCGGCCCACCTCCGGGAGGTGCAGCAGCTCGCACCAGAGCGCGGCGATCCCCCGCTCCAGCTCGGTGCGCGGGGCGTCCTGGCCGGCCGTGGGCCGGGCGGCCGTCAGCGGGGGCAGGGCCCGCCGGTCCACCTTCCCGCTCAGGGTGCGGGGGACCTGCGAGAGGCGGACGACGACGGAGGGCAGGTGGCCGGCGGGCAGGTGCAGCGCCGCGTGGGCGCGCAGCTCCTCGTCGCCGACGGGGACGTCGGTGACCACGTACGCCCCGAGCACCGCGGTGCCGTCGTGGTCGGCCGTCACGGCGCAGGCGTCGTGCACGGAGGGGTGCGAGCGCAGGGCCTCCTCGACGGCGCCCAGTTCGATGCGGACCCCGGAGACCTTGACCTGCTGGTCACGGCGGCCCAGCAGGACCAGGGTGCCGTCGGCACCCATCCGGCCCAGGTCGCCGGTGCGGTAGCGGTGGGGGAGGCGGAAGCCGCCCTGATCGGCGCCGAGGTACCCGGACAGGGCGAACGGCACTTCGATCTCCACCTCGCCGATGGCGTCCGTGACCGCGGCGCCGGCTGCCAGCACCCGTACCGTCACGCCCGGCATGGGGCGCCCCGCGGGCACGGTCGCGGCGGATGCGTCCGAGGCGTCCAGGCGCCGGAAGACCTTGGTCATCGTGGTCTCGGAGGGCCCGTACAGGTTGACGAGCTGCTTCGTGTCCCCGAAGAGGCCGCGCCACCATGCGACGTCGGAGGCCCGGACCGGTTCACCGGCCAGCAGCGCGACGCGCAGGTCGGGCAGCGAGCCCGCCTCCGCACCCGCGGTGCGCAGGGTCCGGAAGACGGTGGGGACGCAGTGCAGGACCTCCACCCGCTCCTCTGCCAGCCAGCGGACGAGCGCCGCGCCGACGGGGAGCTCCGGGACGGGGGCCACGCAGACGGTGCCGCCCGCGCAGAGCGGGACCAGCAGGTCGCGCAGGAAGGCGTCGAAGCCCGGCGAGGTGAGGAGCGAGACCCGGGTGCCCTCCCCGACGCCGAACTCGGCGGTCTCCCAGTCGACGAAGTGGGCGACGGCGGCCAGGCTGCCCCGGATGCCCTTGGGCCGCCCGGTGGTGCCGGAGGTGAAGTAGACGTAGCCGGCGTCGGTCCGCGCGGGCGCCTCCAGGTGCGGGGCGGACCAGGGAGCGGGGGCGCAGGTGTCCGCCCGCAGGACGGGAACGTCCCCGATCCCGGCGGCGGCCAGCGCCTCGGCACCCGCGGAGTCGGCGACGACGGCGCCCGGGGCCAGGTCCGCGACGATCGCGGCCCAGCGGGCGGCGGGCTGGCGCACGTCGACGGGAGCGGCGGTGCGCCCGGCCACGGCGCAGGCGAGCAGGCCCACCGCGGCCCGGACCGGGTCGGCGCACACGACGAGCACGGGGCCGTCGCCGCCGTCGCCCGCGGCCGCGCCGGTCAGCAGCAGGTGCACCCCGGCGACCTGCTCGGCGAGCTCCCGGTGGGTCCACGTGCGGTCCGGTGCGGACACCGCACAGGCGTCACCGCGTCGCGTGATGTGGTCGTGCCACCGGGCGAGGAGGGTCTCGTGGCTCACAGCACTCCGTTCCTGATCCGCTCGGCGGCGATCGTCAAGGGGTCGATGGAGGGGAACTCGTCCGCCCGTCCCGAGGCGGCGATCCCACGGGTCACCAGGTGCAGTTCGGTGCAGGCGGCGACGAACGCGCCCACCCCGTAGCGGGGCAGCGCGTCGCGCAGGAAGTCGACGGCCCGGGCCGGGTCGCCGCCGCGCTTGATCCGGTACACCAGGTCGTGGAGCGTGTCCTGGTCGTCGGGGGCCAGGGTGACCAGCCGGTCCGCGACGGCCGGGTGGCGCGGGTGCGCGGTGAAGAGGCCGGCCCGTGCGGTGCCGCTGGTGCCCAGAAGCAGATGGGGGCGCGAGGAGCGCTCCAGCTCGTCGAAGACGATGTCCACCAGGGACACGCACCGGGCCGCGAGGTCGGCGGGCAGCGCGCCGAGGACGTGGTGCGCGGTGAGGCAGGCGATCACGACCCGTTCGGCGCCGGCCTCGCACAGCCCGCGGACCGCGCGTTCCACGGCTTCCCTGAGGCGGTCCATGTCGTTGCTCCCGATGGCGTCGGTGCGGTCCACCACGGCCGGATCGGACCAGAGCAGGATGCGGGGCGCCTCCTGTTCCACCGCCCAGGAACCCTGGGCGTACACGGTGCGCAGCAGTTCGGTGGAGGCCAGCGGGCCCATGCCGCCGACCACTCCGACCAGCAGCTGCGAGACGGTGCTCGCCGGGGTCATCCCAGACACGGCAGATCGAACTCCTCGACGAACAGGGCGAATGTGGCGATGACCATCAGGTAGTCCGTGTCCAGGTGGGCGTGCACCCGGTGCTGCCCCGACCGCTGCCGGCGGGCGAGTTCGGCCACCGTGTCCGGGTCGAAGTAGCCCTGGCGGCGCACGGTGGAGGGGGCGATCAGTTCCTCGAACCAGTCGGCGCCCGAGGTCAGCAGGTGGGAGCTGGTCTGGGCCCGGAAGCCGTACTTGGGCCGGGCGAGGATCTCGGGCGGCACCAGGCCGGCGGCGGCCCGGCGCAGGACCGCCTTCTCCTGCGTGCCGTGCAGCATCAGCTCCGGCGGCACCGTCGTCGCGAAGTCCACCACGTCCCGCGCCAGGAAGGGGAAGCGGAGTTCGACGCCGTTGGCCAGGGCCATCCGGTCCCCGTGGTCTCCGAGGAGGTGGTCGGCGAGGCGGAGGTGGAAATCCAGGTACGAGCGCTGGTGCAGCGGATGGCGGCCCAGCAGGCGGTCCGGATCCACCAGTCGTTGAGCGGTGACCGAGAACTCGTCCAAAACGTCGGCGAGATCGGCCGAATACAGCTCGCGCCGGAACTCCTGGGCGGCTATTTGGTCGTTTTCGTAGAAGAGGTCGGTGCCCCACATCCGCAGGGCCGCCTCGCGCTCCAGGTGGGCTTCGAGTCCTTCGGCGCGACTGCCGGACAGCCCCGCCGCGTCGAAGCGGTATCCCGGATATCCCCCGAATAGCTCGTCCGCCCCCTCACCGCTCAGCACGGCACGCGTGTCCGAATTCCGGACGGCCCGGGAGAGCAAAAGGGAACAGACGTTGTACGACTCGCGCACCGGGCACTCGGCGTGCCGGACCATCGTCGTGAGCCGGGCGGCAAGTTCGCTGTCGTGAACCGGGACTTCGTGGTGCGCGGTGCCCAGCTTCCCCGCGACGAGCCGCTGGGCCGCGCCCTCGTCGAACTCGCGGTCGGGGAAGACGGCGGAGAAGCTCGGCCAGGAGTGGCCCGGACGCGCACGCGTCATCAGGGCGCCGATCAGGCTGGAGTCGAGGCCGCCGCTGAGGTACATCCCCACCGGCACGTCCGCCAGCAGCCGGCTGTCCACCGCCGACCCGAGGAGGCCGGCGGCCCGTTCGGCCTGTACCTGCAGCGCCTCCTCGGCGGCCCGGCCCATGAGCGGGGGAGGGGCGTCGGCCAGGAGGGGGTAGTCCAGGTCCCAGTAGCGCTCGGTGCGCACCCCGGACCGGTCGGCGACGAGCCGTTCCCCGGGGCGCAGGGCGTGCACGCCCTCGAACATCGTGCGCGGACTCACCAGTCCGGGCAGGGAGAGCACCTGGTCCAGCCCGCGCAGGTCCACCCGGCGGGTCACCGCCGGGTGGCGGAGGACGGCCTTCACCTCGGAGCCGAAGACCAGCGTGTCGCCGACGACGGTGTAGAAGAGCGGCACGATGCCCGAGTGGTCACGGGCCAGCAGGAGCCGGTCGGCGGCCGAGTCGTACAGGGCGAAGCCGAACTGGCCGTCCAGATGGGCGGTCATCTCCACCCCGTACTCGCGGTAGAGGGGAATCAGCACCTCGGTGTCGCACGTGGTCCGGAACGAGTGGCCGCGCCGGGAAAGGGAGTTCCTCAGTGCGCCGTGGTTGAAGATCTCGCCATTGCAGACCGAGGCGATCCGGCCGTCCGGGGAGACCTGGGGCTGATTTCCGTTCGCCAGGTCGTTGAAGGCGAGTCTGCGAAATCCGAAGGAAACGCTTCCCAGGGATATGGATCCGGCGTCGTCCGGGCCCCGGTGAATGAGCTCGGCGGCCATCTCGCGAGCGATCGACTCGCGTTCGTGATCCGCAGTGCCGACTGAAAATACCCCCGCCACGCCACACACTTGAAAAAGCACCCCAGCAAGCTATGCGTATGAATGGGGATGCGACTCTGACAAAGTCATGAACGCCGAATTCGGCGAAGGCCGGGCCCCGTTTCCCCGTAAATCCAAGCCCTGATTGGTCGGTCGGGCGGATCGTGTCGCCAGCTTCCGCGGCGACGGCTGGACCGACCGTACGTGTGGCGAGAGTGCAGGTCAAGCCCCATGTCCAGCAGGTCGGTTGTCGGCAGGGGGGTATCGAACGGGCCCGTCGGCGCCGTGGGACGGGCCCGTTCGACTTCCTCGCGGGGGACCGGACGGATTGCTTCCGAATGGCCGGTGACCACATGTGACGCGGCGGGGGGTTGACGCATTAGGCGCGGGTAGGCAAGGGTGATCGGGACGGCCCGTGAAGGGCCTGTTTCGGGGTGACCACGGGGGCTCGCCCAGATTTCCCGCCGACGGCTGACCACCGGGGGCACGGAGAAGATCGAATCCGTAATCGACCGTCAACTGCGCGTATTTCTGCAGTGTGACGTGCGGTCACTGGGGGTGAGGGGTGGGGGTCAATGGGCCACGGCGCTGCCGGGGTGCGTGCACTCACGACGAACCACAATGCGTACATCCATGACTGAACAGACATGGCGACCATCGGCAGCGCTTCGATTCGCTGCAGTACTTCGAGGGCATTCAGGCGCCTGTGCCGGGGCACGGACTTCCGCGGGGGCGGGCCGCAAGGCCGTCACCGCCGTCCCCCCGGCCCGGGGCGCCCGGGCAGGGCGGTAGGAGCAGTCATGATCGGTAACCTCGCTGACGTCGGGCAGGACGCCTCCCGCTGGGTTCCCTGGAACCCGCCGACGGGCGCGGCGACGGGACGGATCCGCGTCCACTGCCTGCCGCATGCCGGCGGAGCGGCCAGCGTCTACCTGCCCTGGGCCCGCTCGGCCGACCAGCCCGACCTCGACTGGATCCCGGTGGAGCTCCCGGGCCGGGGCAGCCGCCTGCGGGAGGAACCCCTCGCACGCATGGACGAGTTGGCGGACCGGATCGTGGAGGCGCTGTTCCGGGTGCCGCAGTCCGACCCCTTCGTCCTGTTCGGCCACAGCATGGGCGCCTACGTCGCCGCCGAGGTCGTCCGCCGCCTGGAGGCGGTGGGCGCGGCGGGACCGCTCTGCCTCGTCGTCTCCGGCGCCCGTGCGCCGGGCTCGCCCACCGGCCGTCCACTGCACGCACTGCCGGACACCGAACTGATCGAGGCCCTCGTCGAACTCGGCGGGACGTCGGAGGAGATCCTGCGGCACGAGGAACTCATGAACCTCATGATTCCCGTCATCCGCGCCGACCTCACGCTGCTCGCCCGCCACCACGAGGACGCGGCCGCCTCCCCGTCGGGCCCGCTGTCCTGCCCGGTGCTGGCACTCGGCGGCACCGAGGACCGGCTCGCCGCACCGCAGTGGATCGACGGCTGGCGGGCGACGACCACCGGAGGGTTCCGCAGCCGGATCTTCGAGGGCGACCACTTCTTCCTGCACGAGCGGCGCGCCGAGGTCGCCGAGGAGATCGCCGCGTTCACGCGTTCCCTCGTCGTCGGCTGACCCCGGCCCTCAAGCCCGGCACGGCACGGCTGCCGGTCCCCCCTCCCCACGGCTCGGCCGACCGGCCCGCGCCGGGCAACGGCTCCCCGGCACGGGGCCGCCGACCGCCGCCCCGCACACGCACCCGTATCCGCATCCGGAGAAGCAGTTGCCCCACCGCACGCTCTACGAATGGTTCGAGCAGACCGCCTCCTCGTACCCGGACCGGCCGGCCCTCGACCTGCCTGGCGAGGGTCCCGTCTCCTACCGGGAACTGCGCGGCGCGGCGGAGCGGACCGCCGCCGCACTGCTGCGCGCCCGGGGCGGACCGCCGGCCCGCGTGGCCCTGCTCGCCGAGCGCAGCCTGGGCGCGTACGCCGGATACCTGGCCGTACTGAGCCTCGGCGCCGCCGTGGTCCCGCTCAACCCGGCGGTCCCGGCCGAGCGCAACGCACGGATCCGTGCGCTGGCCGGAGCGGACGCCGTGCTCGTGGACGACCCCGGCAGCACCGTCGCAGTGGCCTTCGCAGCCGCAACCGCGCGGGACGGGGCCGGGCCGGTGACCGTGGACCTCTCCGTGGCCCGGCATGCCGCGGCGGACGGCCCGGGGACACCCGAGGGGTGCGGGCCCGCCCGTCATCCGGACAGCGACGCGGTGGCCTACGTGCTGTTCACATCGGGCTCGACCGGACGCCCCAAGGGCGTCCCCGTGCGCCACCGCCACATCGTCCCCGCGCTCGAACACCACATCGCGCGATGCGAGCTGGGACCCGGCTCGCGCCTGTCCCACACGTACGGACTGACCTTCGACCCGTCCGTCTTCGACCTCTTCGGCGCCTGGGGCTCCGGCGCGACCCTGGTGGTCCCGGGCCGCCAGGACCTCTACCGGCCGGTCGACCACATCGTCGAACGCGGCATCACCCACTGGGACTCGGTGCCCTCGCTGGTGGCGGTGGCCGCGGAACTGGGCAGGCTGCCCCTCGGCCGGGCGACCGGACTGCGGCACAGCGTCTTCGGCGGTGAGGCGGTGACGGCACGGCACTGCGAACTCTGGCGCCGGGTCGCGCCCGACAGCGCGATCCACAACCAGTACGGGCCGACCGAACTCGCCGTCACCTGCGCCGTCCACACCCTGCCCGCCGACCGGGCGGACTGGGAGGTGGCGGCCAACGGCACGGTCCCCGTCGGCCCCGTCCACGCCCACCTGGAGCACCTGGTCGTCGACGAGCACGGCCGCCCCGCCGGCGAGGGCGAACTGTGCGTCCGCGGGATCCAGCGCTTCGACGGCTACCTCGACCCCGCCGACAACGCCGGCCGCTTCCTGCGGACGGCGGACGACGGCCGGGCCCTGCCGCCCGGGGGCGACGCGGAAGCCGTACGGCCGACGGACTGGTACCGCACCGGCGACCGGGTCCGCCGGACCGGGAGCGGGCTGCTCCACCTGGGCCGGCTCGACGAGCAGGTCAAGATCCTCGGCAACCGGGTGGAACTCGGCGAGGTCGAGGCCGCACTGCGCGAACTGCCCGGCGTGGAAACGGCGGCCGTCGTCGCCGTGGCGCAGGGCGCGGACCTCGTGCTGGCGGCGTTCTACTCCGGCACCCCCGCCCCGGCGGCGGAGCTGGCCCGCGGGCTGCGTGCTCGCCTGCCGCGGTACATGGTCCCCCAGCGGGTGCGGCACATGGACGCGCTCCCCCTCAATGCGAACGGCAAGATCGACCGGAAGAGGCTGTCGGCGGACGCCGCCCCGGCGGAAGGCGGCTCCCGATGACGGCAGGACAGGCCCGGCAGGACGACCGGCCGGGGCAGGACGACGCGCTCCAGCAGGAGGACCGGTCCGGGCAGGACCGGCCCCGGAAGGGCGCGGTGCCGGACGCGGCGGTCCCGCAGGAGGGCGGACCGCGCTGGGCGTGGTGCGTCCCGCTGCTGCTCGCATGCGCCGCCGTACTGGCGGGCTGGTCCGCCTTCGCGACCCCGCAGCCGGCCGGCGCCGACGCACCGGCCACCGCCTTCTCCGCCACCCGGGCCCACGAGCACATCGCCCGGACCGCCGCACAGCCGCACCCCTCGGGCTCCGCGGCCCAGGAGGCGTCCCAGCGCTACCTCGTCGACCGGCTGACGGAACTCGGCCTGGACCCCGTGGTCACGGAACGGACCTTCGCGACCCCCACCCCGTACAGCTCGCACCTCGCGGGCCGTGTCCGCAACATCACCGCCACGATCCACGGCAGCGACAGCACCGGCACCGTCCTGCTGGTGGCCCACAGCGACTCGGTCCCCGGCGGACCCGGCGCCTCCGACAACGGGCTCGGAGTGGCCTCGCTGCTGGAGACCGCCCGCGCCCTCAAGGCCGCACCCCAGCAGCGCAACGACGTCGTCCTCCTGTTCACCGACAGCGAGGAGACGGGCCAGCTCGGCGCCAAGGCCTTCCTCGCGGACGGGAAGGCCCCCGACCCCGCCCGCACCGTCGTCCTGAACCTCGACGCACGCGGCACGTCCGGCCGGACCGTCATGTTCGAGACCGGCCCGCACAGCGGCGCGGTGGTCCCGGCCCTCGCCGACCGCCCCGCCCTCGCGACCTCGCTCTCCCGCGAGGTCTACCGGCTGCTGCCCAACGAGACCGACTTCACCGCGTTCCGGGAGGCGGGCCACCCCGGTCTCAACTTCGCCGTGGTCGGCGGGAGTGCCCGCTACCACACCCCCCAGGACACCGTGGCGAACGTCGACCGCGGCAGCCTCCAGGACATGGGCGCCACCGTCCTGGAGACCACCCGCCACCTCGCGACGGCCGACCTCGGCGGCCTCGGCGAGGGCGGGGAGGACACCTACTTCGAGATCGCCGGACTCCTGGTCCACTACCCCCAGGGCGCGGTGCTGCCCCTCGGCCTGCTCGCCCCGGCCGCGGCCGGCGCCGCCCTGTGGTGGACCCGTCGGCGCGGCGGACTGCGGACCCGGGCCGTCGCACGGGCCGCGGCCACCCTGCCCGTCGCCCTGGCCGGCACCGCCGCCGGCGGCTGGGCCTGCTGGCAACTGGCCCTGCTCGTACGGCCGGAGTACGCGAACTTCACCTACGGCGCCCCGTACCGCACGGCCCTGCCCACGGCAGGTCTGCTCCTGCTCACCGGCGCGGTCGCCTGGCTCTGGGCCGCCTGGTCCGGCCGACGGGCCACCGCGGTGGAGTCGGCCGCCGCCCTGACGGCATGGTGCGCCCTGCTCGCCGCGGTGACCGCCGTGCTGGTGCCCGGGGCCTCCTACCTCTTCTGCTGGCCCGCCGTCGCCGGGGCGGCCGGGATCGCCCTGAGCGCGACGCGGCCCGCGCACTCGCCCTGGAGGGCGGTGGCCATGGGCCTGTGCGCCCTGCCCGCGGTGCTGCTCCAGGTCCCCCTGTCCCTGCTGCTCCTGGCCACCGTCGGACCGGCCGCCGCCGCGGCGCCGCTGGCGCTGCTGCTCCTGCCGCTCCTCACCGTCCCGCTCACTCGCGGCCGGCGCCTCGCCGGCCGGGTGCCCCTGGTGACCGGCCTGGCCACCGTCCTGGCCGCCGTCGGCACGATCGGGGCGGGCGCCGCCCTCGACACCCCCGATCCGGCCCGGCCGACCCCCGTCGGCCTGATGTACGCCCTCGACGCCGACCGGCAGCAGGCGTACTGGGTCACCGACCAGCCGGCCGGCGACCCCTGGGTCGACCACTACGCCGCCGGCTCGACCCCGGCGGACCTCGAGGACCGCTTCCCGAGCCTGTACCCGGTGGGCGGACTGCGCACCGGCCGGGCCCCCGCGGCGGCCGCCGTCGCCGCCCCCACCCTCCGCGTCGAGGACCCGGGCAGTGCCGGGGGCGACGGGGGGACCCGTACCGTCCGGCTCCGGCTCGGTGCCGAGAACGCCCCCGCCGACCTGCTCGGCCTGTACGTGGACACGGCGGGCGCCGAGGTCGAGAGCGCGACCGTCGGCGACGTCCGGCTCGGCGGTGAGGACAACCGGACCTACACGGGCACCCCCTGGAAGTGGGGCCTGGTCCTCAACGCCCCGGGCCGGGACGGGGTCGAAGTGACCCTGACCGTCCGCGCGAAGGGCCCCGTACGCGTCCTCCTGCTGGCCCAGAGCGCCGCCCTGCCCGCTGGCTCCCTGGACCGGCCGCTGCCGGACACCCTCACGTGGTCGCCGACGACCTCCGGAGCCGTGGCCACCCGAGTCCTCACCCTCTGACCGCCCGCCCCCCGAACCTCCACATCCCCACTCCACATCCCCACCCCTCGCCCCCGACCCGAAGGAACCCGCACCGATGGACGACTCCGCTTTCGTGCTCCGCCCGGCCGCTCCCACCGACGCCGACGAGATCACGCGCCTGTTCCTCGCCTCCCGCGCGGCGGCGATGCCGTACCTGCCGCGGATCCACAGCGACGAGGACACCCTCGCCTGGATCACCCACGTGGTGCTCCCGGACAGCCGCGTCTGGGTCGCCGCCGACTCCGGGACCGGGTCGATCCTCGGCTTCGCGGCCCTGGAGGACGGCATGCTCGAACACCTCTACCTGCTCCCCGACGCGCGCCGCCGGGGCATCGGCACCCGCCTGCTGGCCGAGGTGCGCGAGGCCTCCCCGGACGGCCTCTCCCTGAACGTCTTCCAGCGCAACGAGGACGCCATCGCCTTCTACGTCCGCCACGGCTTCGAGCTGGTCGACACGAACGACGGCAGCCGCAACGAGGAGAACGAGCCCGACGCCACCTACCGCTGGACCCCGGCCCGTTGAACCGGCCGCACAGCACGGACAGCACGGACAGCGACAACAGCGCGGAGCGGACAGCGGACGTGGAGAGAGGAACCCCGACAGTGCCAGAAGTCCCCGACGTCCGGGCAGTGGCGGAGATCTGGGCCGCCGTGCTCGGCCTCGACGAGGTGGCGCCGCAGGACAACTTCTTCGACCTCGGCGGGAACTCCATCCTCGCGGCCCGGGTGAGCGCCCGGTTCGCCGCCCGGTTCGAGCTGGACACGATCGACGGCCTGGAAGCCCTCTTCGACGCGGACGACCTGGCCGGCACCGTGGAACTGCTGCGCGAGGCGTCCGCAAGGGCGGCCGCGTGAACGCCCCGGCCGTGCGCATCAGCGCGGCGGTCAAGCGCTACGGCGACATCACCGCGGTGAACGGCCTCGACCTGGAAGTGGCGCCCGGCACCTTCCTGGGGCTGCTGGGCCCCAACGGCGCCGGCAAGTCCACCACCATGCGCATGCTGACCGGCCAGACCCGCGCCGACAGCGGCGAGGTCGAGGTACTGGGCTGCAGGCTCCCCGCCGAGTCGCGCGCGGCCCGGGCGATGACGGGCGTGGTGCCGCAGCACGACAACCTCGACGAGGAGCTGACGGTACGCCAGAACCTCGAGGTGTTCGCCCGGTTCGCGCAGCTCCCCAAGGAGCGCCGCGGCCCCGCCGTGGACCGCGCCCTGGCGGCGACCCGGCTCACCGACCGCGCCCGCCACACCACCGAGGGGCTCTCCGGCGGGATGCGCCGCCGGCTCCTGCTCGCCCGGGGCATCATCAACGACCCGCGCCTGCTGCTCCTCGACGAGCCGACCGTCGGCCTCGACCCCCAGGTCCGCCAGGAGATGTGGGACGTCATCGGGGACATGCGGTCCGCGGGCACCACGGTGGTGATGACCACCCACTACATCGAGGAAGCCGAACGGCTCGTGGACGAGGTGGCCGTCGTCTTCGCCGGCCGGGTCGTCACCCGCGGCGCCCCCGCCGCGCTGCTGCGCGAACACGCGGGCGAACAAGCCGCGGAGTACGAGGGCACGGCGGCGCGGCGAGCCGAGGTCGAGGCCCTCGCGGCCCGCGCCGGCCTGCCGAGCCGGCGCACCGGCCTGTCGGTGTCGGTCCTCCGGGCCGAGACGATGCCGGCCGACCTCCGGGACCTGCTGGGAACCCCGGACGTCCTGCGCCGCACGACCCTGGAGGACGTCTTCGTCCTCCTCACCGGAGAGCTGTTCCAGTGAGCACAGCGCATCCCACGGAGAACGCCGCCATGACCCAGACCACCCTTCCCGAGCAGTCGGCGCAGAAGCCGGGCCGGCCGGCCACCGCCCGGCTGCTGCCCGCCCTGAGCGCGGTGTGGCACCGCGAACTGCTGCTCTTCCGCCGCTACTGGCCGGCCACCACCTTCGGCTCCCTGGTCGAGCCGCTCATCTACATGGCGGGCTTCGGCCTCGGCTTCGGCGCACTGATCGACGAGGTGGAGGGCCACTCGTACCTGGAGTTCATCGGCACGGGCATGGTCGTGACCTCGGTGCTCTTCTCCTCCGCCTTCGCGGGCATGTTCGAGAGCTACAACCGGCGCCGCTACCAGCGGATCTACGACTCGATCCTGAGCCAGCCCGTCGACGTGGGCGAACTGGTGACCGCCGAGGCCAGCTGGATCGCGGCCAAGTCGGCCGTGTACGGCTGCGCGCCCCTGGCGGTGACCCTGGCCGTCGGACTCCCGTGGACCCCGCAGCTGCTGCTGGTGCCGCTGATCGCGCTCCTGGCCGGCTTCGCCTTCGGCACCTTCGGCATGTGGGTCTCCTGCCTGGTACCGGCCATGGACTGGCTGCGGCTGGTCGTCTCCGGAGTGCTCACGCCGCTGGTGATGGCCGCCGGGGTGTTCTTCCCGCTCGGCTCGCTGCCCGGCTGGGCCGCCGCGGCGAGCCTCGCCAACCCCATCCAGCACTGCGCCGAACTCGTCCGGCACGCCGCCTTCGGCACCCTCGCCGCCGCCGACCTCGGGCACACCGCCGCACTCCTGGTCTTCGGCGGAGCCTCCTGGATCCTCGCCGTCCGCGGTATGAACCGCCGCCTGATCGACTGACGACCTGCCACCCCACAGCCCCCTCACCCCCGACCCCGCCGGAGCACGAGCACCATGAGCGACACCAACCCCTTCGACGACCCCGAGGGCCGCTTCCTGGCCCTGGCCAACGACGAAGGCCGCCACTCACTGTGGCCCAGCGACATCGAGGTCCCGGCAGGCTGGCGCGTGGTCCACCCCGAAGCCACCCGCGAAGCCTGCCTCACCCACATCCGCACCCACTTCACCACCATCTGACCCCCCGGGCCCCGCCGACAACGGAGGGCCCCGGAGCGCCGGACACGGCCGGCGACGCTCTTCGGCGGCGTGATGACCCTCCTCGAGGGCTCGCGGCCGTCGCCGAGGACGACCTGTTCCTCGCGACGCGCCACTACGTGTTCGAGTTCAGCCTCGCGGACCGGGACGGGGTGCACTCCATCCCGGGCATCGCACCCTCGCCGTCGCGGCCGCCGCTGTGTCGCCCGCACCCCCTTCCAAGGGGTGCGGGCCACCGCCATGTCCGCGCTCCTGGGTGGCGACGGGCGCACCTGGGCAGGCGCGGAGACGGCCGGGGCGAACGCGTTCCACGTCGTGGGGAACGCCTTGGCCGCGTCCCCCAGGTTGGCTTGGAAGTCCGCCGGCCACCGGGTGCGCACGTACTCCTGGAGGGCGCGGTACACCCTCCTGCACGACTCCACGGGCGTGCCCTTGGCGAGGGCGATGGCGTAGAAGCCCGTGTCCTGTCCGTCCGTCACCGCCGGCGGCACCTCGATGTCGTCGTGCTTCTCCGTGTACCGCGTCCACCTCGTGGCGGCGGAGGGAGGCGACGCACTCCGCGAGCCCGGCCCGCCCTTCGATCAGCGCGCCGTTCTCGTTGAGCAAGGTCAGCTGGCTGGTGGAACCCCGGCGCGTGCAGACCGTCCGGCGGTCCAGAAGTCAACCTCGTGCTTCCGCGTCTCGGTGATCTGGACGTGGGCGATGACCACGTCCACGCGCCCCTCCCGCAGCGCCGTCAGCCGCTCGCCCGGGGTGAGGGCTACGAACCGGGGGCCCCCGGCTCCCGAATCCGAGGCGGGTGGCGAGCCACGCGCTCATCGAGGTCTCGAAGCCGCGGGAGGCGCCCTCGCTCAGGGCGCCGAGCCCGGGCGCGTCGATCGTGACGCCGATGGCCAGCGGGTTGCCGTCGCGCGGGAGATACCGGTCGCCCGTCGTCCTGGACAACTCCGGACAACCGAGCCCTCTCGCCGGCCGGCGGCGCGCACTCGGCAAGCCAGGGGTCGACGACCTCGCCTTCGGGTTGCTGCTCGTCATCGCCGCCGCCGTGGGCGGGAACCTCGCCTCGACGGTCAACATCACCGTCGGCGTACTGTTCCTGGCGAGCGGGTTCGTCCACCTGTTCCTCATTTCGGGCATGAAGCCAACGTCTTGGACTTCGGTCTGTCGAACGTCGTCTTCAGCTTCCTGATGTACGGCCGTGTCAGCGGCGGACTGGACCACGACAACCCCTACTGGCAGCGCCGGCACCCCGAGAGGGTGGTGCGCGAGGCGGCACTCGTCCTCCCGGGGGCCGGTAGCTCGACCACGACGCACGCACGGCTTGCGGAGCACAGGGACGACCGCTCCTGACCAGCAGCATCGGCCGGCCTCACTCGCATCGTTTCCGCATCGTAGGAGGGAGCGTATGAGCGGAACGGCCCTCGGTGTCACGACGGGCGCGGTGGCTAGGCGCCCGGGGGCGTCTCCCACCACGGTGCGCTCCTGGGAGCAGCGGTACGGCATCGGACCGGCGGTCCGGGAAGGCCGCAGGCACCGTCGGTGGACGCCCGGTGACATCGCGATGCTCGAAGAGATGTGCCGGCTCACCTCGTCCGGTATCCCTCCGGCCGAGGCCGCCCGGGCGGCGGCTGCCCGCCGTCAGCCTGATGCCGAAGACCGGGGCGGGTTCTCCGCGCCCGAACCGGCGGAAGCGGTCGCCCCGCCGGTCGGGCCGGGGGCGGAAGCGTCAAGGCGGTCCCGGGAGCGGGCAGCCGCTGGGAGAGGCGCGGCAGGAGTGCCGCGGGCTGGCACGCGCCGCCGTACGGCTCGACGGCCCGGCCATGGAAGCGCTGCTGCGGCGGACGGCGGAGGCCCACGGCCTGGTGACCGCGTGGGAGGAGGCCAGGGTCCCGGCCCTGCGCGCGGTGGGCCGTAAGTGGGAGTCGGCGGACGACCGGTACGTCGAGGTCGAGCACCTGCTGTCGTGGCACGTGTCGACCGCGCTGCGGAGGACGGCCGTCACCGCCCCCGGGGCATCGGCCCGGGCGGCGCCTGTGGTGCTGGCCCGTCTGCGGGGGGAGCAGCACACGCTTCCCCCGGAGGCACTGGCCGCGGGTCTCGTCGAACGGGGGCTGCCGACCCGGACGTTCGGCGCCGCCGTGCCTGCGGAGGCTCTGCGCGCGGCGGTGGGCCGGTCGGGTCCGACGGCCGCGGTGCTGTGGTCCCAGTCCCGGCGGACGGCGGACGGCGTGCTCGCGAGGCAGGTGGCGTCGACGGCGTTCGGCCCCAGCGGGGCGAGGACCGTTCCCGTCGTCCTCCTCGCGGGCCCGGGGTGGTCCGCGCGGTCCGTGACCGCGGGGATGAGGCGGCCTCGCGGGCTGCGGGAGGCGCTGGACGCGATCTCCGCGCTGCACGCGTGATCCGCCGCCCTCCCGCCGGCCGCAGGAGCGGAAGAGCGGCGTGGGGCGGCTCGGAACATTCCGCGACCGCCCTCCGGTATCCCTCTCGTGATCCGGCGGCCGGCCGGCCGGCCGTTCGTCATCAGCGGCAGCATGACGACGAGCAGCCCTGGAGCGCCACGGGGTGATTCCGGCACCCCCACGAGGCCTTCAGCGCTCGCGTCGCCCGACGGAAAGCGGGAAGCGCCGCTGTCGGTGTCGCCTGACAGGATGCACGGATGGAGATCAACCACGCGCCACGCCATCCCGTGAACCAGCAGCTCCTGGACGGGGCCCTCGGCGACAAGGCGCACCGTGTCCAGGAGCGTTTCGAGGACGTCTACCAGCGCGGCTATCCGATGCGCGTGATGCTCGAGGAACTCGGCCACGAGCTGCTCGACCACGTCGCAGCGCGCACCACCCGGGCCCCCGGCCTCGACGACGAGCGGACTCGCCTCGCCCTGCTCACCGCTGCCGAGTGCCGCCTGGGAGTGCTGGAGCTGGGCTGCACTCCAGCAGGCGACTGGGAGGTCCCCCTGCCCCTCACCAGGACGCGTCTGACCAGCGAAGAGCTGGACTACGACGAGGCGCACGACGCTACCGACACGGTCACCGCCCGGACATGGATCGACGCCTTCGACATCTGCGTCGCCAGTGGTCTGGTGCAGGACCGGGAGCGGGCGATCGGCCTCCTCCTGCGCAGCGACTTCGCACCCGCCCTCCGCAACAACCTCCCCCACGCCGGCCGGGACTCCGTCTCCGAACCGGACGACCTCGCACACATGGACGCCCTGTGCGCCTACCTGGCTCCGGCCCGCGGCCACCTGCCCCGAGACTGGCCCCAGGTAACACTGACCAAGCCATCGACGGACGAGCGACTGGATGCCGCCCTCGCCCTCGACGCCGCCCACGCGGTGAGTCCCGACCAGCGCCTGCTGCGTGTCCTGCTCGATGACGACCAGAGCGCCTTTGAGCGGGCCTTGGACGAACGACTGGCGCAGCACCGTGCCGGCGCCGGTGAGAATCCCGCGCCGGAAACCCTGCTTCCGCTGGGCGCGATCGCCTTGGCCGCCCTCGCCGTGCAGGTGCATGGCTGGGACCTGCAGACCAGGTCCGCCTACCTCCCGACCTCCCTCCTGAAGCCGCTCGCCCCTGTCGGTTCCTGACCTGGCACGCCGATCAGGACGGCAGTTGCCCGGCCGCGGAGCTACAGCAGGTCCACCTCCGCGTCGACGTCCCCGAACTCGCGAGCCATGTGCACCAGCGCTTCCCGCAGCAGCCGCCGGCGTTCCGAGCGGCCCATGGCGGGCCCCGCGGTGATGGTGACGGCCATCCGCGACCGTTGGCCGCCGTCGTTGACACCGAGCTGCGACAGGCCGACGAGCGTGTCCAGGCCCGGCAGCACTCCGTTGCCGGCGGGCTGCTCGCACGTCATCCGCAGCTCGGTGGTGGGTGGGGCGGCCCACGAAAGCCCAGCCGGGTCTCCCCCTACGTCAGGCAGCAGCTCGGCGGCCGTCTCCCATGCCCCGAGCAACACTGCCTGGACCTCGCCGAGACCCAACTGCGTGTCCCAGCCGGGGCCGAGGGCCGCTGCCCACGCCTCCGGGCTCTCGATCAGGACGTCCGCGCAGGCGACCACCGTGGACTCCATCGCGGTGGGCAGGGCGAGGATGACGGAGGCCTTCACAGCCGCGCCGCCGTCGGGCCCGCCGATCGAGCACGTGTAGCCGGCCGACCGGCCCGAGTTGCCGAAAGGCCACCGCTCCCAGCGAGCGGCGGGCAGCGCGCCGCCCCGGCGGCGGGACAGCAGCGTCACCTCGCCGGCCACCGCGGAGTGCGGAAGCAGCTGCTCCAGCCGCGTACGCCGGAACTTGTTGATCTCCAGCGTGCTCACCTCGGCCCAGGGCAGGTTCACCAGCGCCCGCAGACGTAGCGCCGGCGTCTGGCCGGCAGTCCCGATGTCGGGGGATGGTTCACTTGCCGGACAGCTTCAGGCCGCAGGGGAGGGTGCGTGGAGGAGCCAGGATTCCGAGTTCTGCTCACGGAGTCAGGAGACCAGAAGGCGGAGGCGATCCGCGCGATCCGAACGATCACCGGCCTCAGCCTTTGGAATAGCAAGCTCCTGCTGGACCGTGCGCCCGTAGCGGTCACAGAACCCGACTGGCTCGAAGCCGCCGAGGACGCGGCCGGTGTCCTTGAGGCCGCAGGTGCCCATGTGACAGTGCTTTGCGACTGGTGCGACCGCACCATCACGCGAGCAGCTGGCCCGCTTGACCCCGCCCCGTGCAGTGGGCCATGGCCTCCCGAGACCTGTCGAGCGAGCTGCCCGCCGGCAACGGACTCGGTAAGGCCACTGCTGACGGGCTCACAGCCAGACCTGAGAGACACGCTCTAGGCGTTTCAGTTGGTCCGGTGTGTGCTGAGGTGCCCAGTGCGCTGGCGGAACGTGGTTCAGGTGTCCACCTGCGGTTGCAATCGTTGATCAAGGTATGACGAACATGCGCACCCTGCTCACTTCTCCTGCACTTTCGGCACTCGTCCTCGGTGCCATGGCCTTGGCTGCGGTCCCGGCCAACGCGGACGGCGTCACAGGCGGCACCTTCAGCCCCAGCCCGAGCGGCGCCCACAAGGCCAGCGAGCTGCTTCCGAGGGGCACCGTTTTCCCCCTTCCGGCGAACAAGATTGTTGAGATCTCCATGCCGGCATTCCGGTAGCCGCGGGATTCCTGTCATCCCGGTACCTGTGAGCCTCAATGGCCCTACAGCCAGCCCTCCGCCCTCCTTTTCGCCAGCCTGCTCCACCTCTTCGGCCGGGGAGACGCGGCGCAGTTCTGGTTCCAGTACGCGGCCGGCGCGGGATCGGAGACCGCCGCCCGCACCCTCTACCTGCTGCACCTGTCCCGCGCCGAGATCTCCATGGCCCGCCACTGGCACAACCAACCCCCCCACTCCCGACCAGAGCGAGGACGTCCTCCCGCTGCCCGCGGTCGACACCGTCGAAGACACCTTCCAGGCATCGATCATCTGGACGTCCCCGCCCATCTCCACCACCGAGATCACCGCGACCCCCCACACCCCACCAGACCTGCGCCAGCTCCCGGCCCCGATCCATCCGGACCGCGCTGGAGACCACCACCTTCGAGGAAGACGAGGACCTGGGCGACGTCTACCTGCCCACCCGCCGCCTAGCCTCCGCTCTGGCCCGCTGCGCCCGCCTGGACCCAGCGGGCCTGGCGGCCGAGGCGAAGCCGGGAGCACGCATGGCCAAGCGGCCCAAGCGCCTCCAGCCCGTCAACACCCAGCTCGAAGCCGCCCAAAGGGCCCTGCGCGTCCTGGAGGTCATCCACCGCCACACCGGCGGCGTCTCCCGGACACAAATCGCCCGCGAGACCGGGCTGCCCCAACTTCACCTCGCCCACGCCATCGACAACCTGGTCCGCACCCAGCTCGCCACCCCGGTCGCCGCCGGCATCTACGCCGCTGGCTCCTCACTCAAGCTCGCCGAGTCCGGCCGCACCGCGGCCGCGCTGCTGCGCGAGACGCTCGCGTTCCTGCGCGACGAGGTCGGCGCTGCGGTCTACGTCGCCGCCTACACCGACGGCGAGGTCTCCATCACCCAGTACGCCGACAGCCCCACCGCCCCCGCGGTCCACGAGTGGGTCGACTTCCGGGAAGCCGCCCACGCCTCCGCCGTCGGCAAAGCCCTCCTGGTCCAGCTCGACCCCGCAGAGCTCCGCGACCACCTCGGCCGCCACCGCATGGAGGCCTTCACCCCCCACACCATCACCAGTCAGGAGGAACTCTTCGCCGAACTCGACACCCGCGACCCCGGCGAGCCCCTCGTCGACCTCCAGGAGTACGCCCTGGGCACGGTGTGCGCGGCCGTGCCCATCCGCACCGGCACCGAGCCCGAATGCGTGGCCCTCTCCCTTCCGACCCCCGACCCGCTCAAGCTCGCCCAGGCCGCCCGGGTCCTGCGCAACGAAGCGATCGCCGTCCTCCTGGCCCTCCTCGTCGGAGGCAGCAACCCGCCACCGCCCATCACGCCGAGCATCCCCTGCGTGGTGATCCCCCGGTAACCGACAGCCCGCAGACTCGCGCGGACAGGCGGGTGGGGCAACGCCGCCTGTCCGCGCGAGCCAGCCATTTCGGCACCTGCCGGGCCGTCGAGCCGCTCTTCGATACCGGCGAGGATGTCGCAGGAAAGTCGCTCCCGCAGCCGGAGGCCGGTCTGGACAACACAGACTGGCCTCGGTCCCTTCCGCAGACGGCGGTGGCGTCAGCCCTCGGAGCCCCCGAGAACCCACGACAACGTCAGCGCAGTCGGAGAGCGACCAGGGCGCTGTTGATGTGGTCATAGGTCACTGAGAACGACTTGCGGGTGCCAGCGCCGCAGGCTTCGAACTCCTTGGTCTCGCCTGCGTCAGCGTCGATACGTACCCCGGCGCACTTGGCATCGGCCCGGGCGTCCTCGACCCAGCCGTGGACCTTGAGGTCCCCGAGATCGCACTCGAGGCGCCACGACGCCGTGGCGCCGTCGACGCGGGGTTCGCGCGCTGACGTCCAGCGACCCGCGCTCGCCGGCGTCGCCACCGCCACGACGAGCACGGCGGCCAGCGCTGTGCGGCCAGCATCGACACACGGGAAGCCGCACCCTGTAATCCGTGCGGCGGCCGGAATCACCACCAAAGCGCGCCTCCCCCTTCAGCGTGGGGTGACGCCCGACGCCAGCCTACGTTTCCCACCCTTGAGCTGCTTCCCGCGTCCAGTAGGCCTGGTTGTGCCGGAAGTCGATCGTGTCGGTGTGCTTTGCTCCCAGGATTCGGCTGGAGTCGGAGACAAGAGCTGCGTAGAGGTCGCGCGCGGCTGCGGGATTGCCGGCTTCACCGACCCACCAGGCGTGACGGTTGCGGGCTGTGAGGGTGTCGGGGTGTACGGGTCCGAGGAGGCGGGTGAGGTCCGAGACGAGGCGTCTGTCCAGGTCGCGCGCGGCTGCGGGATTGCCGGCTACTCCGACCCACCAGGCACGGCTGCTGCGCGCTGTGAGGGTCACGGTGTGGTCGGGTCCGAGGACGCGAATGAGGTGCGGCATGAGGACTGCGTGAAGGTCGCGTGCGGTTTCGGGGTTGCCGGCTTCGCCGACCCACCAGGCGTGGTTGCTGCGGGCAGTGAGGGTGTCAGGGTGGTTGGTTCCGAGGATGCGGGTGAGGTCCCGGATGAGGGTTACGTGAAGGTCGCGTGCGGTTGCCGCGGCGCTGGCTTCGCCGACCAACCAGGCCGGGTCGCCGCCTTCGCCGACCCACCAGGCCGGGTTGCCGGCCTTGCCGACCCACCAGGCGTGGCGGCGACGGGCAGTGAGGGTGTCTAGATGCTCGGGTCCGAGGACGCGGGTGAGGTCCCGGATGAGGACTGCGCCCAGGTCGCGTGCGGCTGTGGGGTTGCCGGCTTTGCCGACCCACTCAGCGTGGCTGCTGCCGGCTCTGAGGGTGTCGGGGTGGTCGGGTCCGAGGACGCGGGTGAGGTTCCGGATGAGGGCTTCGTATAGGTCGCGTGCGCGAGCCGGGTTGCCGGCTTCACCAACCCGCCTGGCGTGTTGGCGGCGGGTGGTGAGGGCGTCTAGGTGGTCGGGTCCGAGGACGCGGGTGAGGTTCGGGATGAGGGCTTCGTACAGGTCGCGTGCGCGAGCCGCGTCGCCGCCTTCACCGACCCACCGGGCGTGTTCGCAACAAGCTGCGAGGGTGTCGGGGTGGTCGGGCCCGAGGACGCGGATGAGGTCCGGGATGAGGGCTTCGTATAGGTCGCGTGCGCGAGCCGGGTCGCCAGCTTCACCGACCCACCAGGGGTGGTGGTGACGGAAGGTGAGGGTGTCGAAGTGGTCGGCACCGAGGACGCGGGTCACGTCCGGGATGAGGGCTTCGTATAAGTCGCGTGCCCGAGCCGGGGCGCCGGCTGTACCGACCCACACGGCGTGATAGTGGCGGGCCCTGAGGGTGCTTTGGTGATCAGGTCCTAGGGAGCGTGTGGCGACTTCGACAATGGCGGCACACAGGTCTCGCGCTCTGACGACATCGCTTTCGGCGGCTGCCACTGCCTGTTGGATGAGGTCGTCTACGAACGTGGCCCCGCCGGACTGCGGCACCTGGGGAGCGGTGTCGGGCTCGGTGACGTGAGTAATAGCCGCCAGCGCTCTGTGCACTGTGTGGGCGTCTGCGGGCCGGTCCTCTACAGCCTTTTCAAGGAGTGCCAGGACGAGTGAGTCGAGCGCTTGCGGGATCTCAGGACGGTGCGTCCGCGACGGGGCCGGTGCCTTGTGTGAGTGCTGGTGCATCAGGGCTTGGAGGTTGCCGGTGAAGGGCGTGGTCCCAGTGAGCATGGCGTACAGCAGGCATCCGTAGGCGTACAGGTCGCAGCGCGTGTCGACGGTCTCGCCGCGCCATTGTTCGGGTGCCATGTACGGGGGTGTGCCAAGGAGCAGGTTCTTTGAGGTGAGGCCGGCGGTGGAGTCGATGGCGCGGGCGATTCCGAAGTCGCAGATCTTCACCCGTCCCTGGTGGAGGAAGACGTTCGCCGGTTTGAGGTCGCGGTGGACGATGCCCTGGTCGTGGGCCGCGGCGAGAGCGTCGATGATCTGGATCGCCAGGCTGAGAGCGTCCGCGATGGGTAACCCGTGCGGTGATTCGGAGAGTAGGGAGGCCAGGTCACGGCCGTTGAGGAGTTCCATCACGATGAACAGCTGTCCCGCGTCATGCCCGACGTCGTGCACGACCGTGATCCCGGGATGGTGCAGCCGGGCGCCGATCGTCGCCTCTCTGCGGAAGCGGCTCACCGCTTTTTCGTCCTCGCGACCAGCCAGCAGGATCTTCACGGCGACCGCGCGTTTGAGCTGCTCGTCGAAGGCCTGCCAGACCTGGCCCATGCCGCCCTGCCCGAGACACTCGACCAGCTCGTACCGGTCGGCAAGACGCGTCCCTGCCTCCACAACGCCCCCCACGTCATCGCGGCCCACCCCTGACCGCAGAGCCCACCCAGACGCAGCACCGGGCGGCTGAAGAATCTTCCGTCGATGTCCATCGCAGGGCAAGGCCGAACGCGTGGACGCCGCTGCGGGTCGGCCGCGTTCGGCCGCCGTTGATGGCGCGGGTCCTGCGCAACGAAGCGATCAATGTCCTCCTGGCCTGGCCCTGCTCGTCGGAGACAGCAACCCGTCACCCATCGCGCCTAGCATCCTCGGCGTGACGATCCCCAGGTAGTCGACGCACACCCGGCTCGCGCGGGCGGGCGGGGGGGGGCGCGCCCCCCCCCCCCCCGCCCGGAAAACCACGCAGGACCAAGAGCAG
>NZ_JBEPFL010000029.1:0-117740 GCF_040301925.1 Streptomyces sp. NPDC000075 | reverse complement strand
CGGGCGGGCCGGCGTGGGCGCGGCGGCCGCGCGACGGGGGCGCGGGCGGCCGCGGCGCCGCCGGTTCCGGTCTTCTGCGGGGTGTGCGCATGGGCTCCTCGTTCGGGGCGGTGCGGGTGGACGGGGCGCGGGCTCAGCGGGAGGGGGCGGCCCGCTCCGCAGGGGGCCGGGCGGAGGCCCGCGCGGACGCCGGGGCCTGGGCCGACGCGGAAGCCGCGGCGGAGGCCGACGCGGAGGCCGAGGCAGACGCGGAGGCCGAGGCAGACGCGGAGGCGGAAGCGGACACGGACGCGAACGCCGAGTCCGAGGCCGCCCGCTCGTCCGCCGTCGGGGACAGCGCGACGAAGGCGGCGGTGATGAAGAGGTACGAGCCGAGCCCGACCGCGAGGGGGAAGATGAACTGCATCGCGGTGGCTCCGGGCAGCGCCTGGTCCGAGGGGTTCACGCGGACGGCGACGGCCGTCATCCCGGTGTAGTGCATGCTGCTCACGGCCGCGCCCATGACGAGGGAGGCGAGGGCCACGGCCAGCGGCGACCGGATGTTGAGGGCGGCCCAGAGCGCGGCGGTCGCGGCGACGACGGCGATGGCGACGGAGATGCCGACGGTGAGGGGGTCGTAGGAGACCCGGCCGTGCAGGCGCAGGGCGGCCATGCCGAGGTAGTGCATGCTCGCGACGCCGAGGCCGGTGGTGAGGCCGCCGAGGACGAGGGAGCGGCCGCGGTCCTTGCCGTAACCGACGGCGAACACTCCGGCGCCGACGACGATCACGGCGACGAACAGGCTGAGCAGGGTCAGCGGCACGTTGTAGTGGATCTCGGTGCCGGTGACGTGGAAGCCGAGCATGGCGATGAAGTGCATCGTCCAGATGCCGGTGCCGATGGCGGAGGCCGCGGTGAGCAGCCAGTTGCGGCGGGAGGGGCCCGTCGCGGCGAGCGCGCGGACGGTGCAGCGCAGCCCGAGGGCCGCGCCTATCGATGCCATCACGTACGACAGCGCGGGTGTCAGCCAGCCATAGGCGGCGTGGTCCAGGTGTCCCATGGCCACGGGACGCTAGTCCGGGTGAGGGGGCGAACACGGGGCGCATTTCGAAAGCCGCTGGAACTGCTGGAATATGACAGAGATACGTTCATCTGCGATCGAGGCGAGGGACAGCTTGCACACGGGACGCTCCCGGTGCGGAATCATGGGCGCATGGACACTGCGAACCGCATGAGCGAGGACCCGGCGCGCGTACAGGAGTTCTTCGGGGCGCGCGCGGACGCCTGGGACGAGAAGTTCCCGGAGGACGGGCCGGCCTTCGCGACCGCCGTCGCCGAGTCCGGCATCCGGCCCGGCGACCGGGTGCTCGACGCGGGCTGCGGGACCGGGCGGGCCCTCGCCCCACTGCGCGCGGCCGTCGGCCCCTCCGGGACGGTGCTGGGCGTGGACCTCACCGAGCCGATGCTGGCCGCCGCCCGGCGGGCGGGACGCGACGCGCAGGGGGCGCTGCTGCGCGCGGACGTGGCCCGGCTGCCGCTGCGCGACGGGGTCCTGGACGCGGTGTTCGCGGCCGGGCTGATCGCGCACCTGCCCGAGCCCGCGGCGAACCTGCGCGAGCTCGCCCGCGCGGTGCGCCCGGGCGGCCGGCTCGCGCTCTTCCACCCGATCGGACGAGCCGCGCTCGCCGCGCGCCACGGCCGCGAGCTCACCCCGGACGACCTGCGGGCCGAGCACAACCTCGGCCCGCTGCTGGCCGGTTCCGGCTGGGAGATGACCTCGTACGCCGACGAGGACGCCCGCTTCCTGGTCCTGGCCGTACGCCGCCCCTGAGGCACCACCGTCGCCGCCCCTGAGACACCGCCTCCCCTGCCCGACCCCGCAGGCCCTAAGCCGGGGGCTGTGCGTCCGCCCCGGCCGGGCGGCGCGGGTGGGGCACCGGGCAGCCGCCGGCCCCGGGTACCGGGAAGGTGCCGAGCTCGCCCACGTCGTAGCCGTGGGGGTAGCCCTTGATCTCCGGGTTCTGGCGCGCGTAGTGCGGGGCGCTGCGCGGCGGCAGCAGCCGTACCGCCCGGCCGCGCAGCCGCAGGGCGCCGTGGACCAGACGGCTGACGGCGGGGTGCGGGCGCTCGTACCGGAAGGCCTTCAGCAGCGGTTCGTCCAGGAGGGCGAGGCTCGCGCCGCGCACGGCGGGGGCCAGGGGCGACGGGTACCAGGAGGCCATCAGGCCCAGGGTGGCGTCGGCGACCGCGCGGCCGCCTTCGTCCCAGCCGAAGTGGGCCTCCTCGTAGGCGTCGAGGGTGGACTCGAACTCCTCGTAGGAGCCCGGAACGTCCTTGATGCCCAGGTGCCGGCCGAGGGTCGCGTAGTAGTTGGCGCAGGCGCGGCGCTCGTGGTGGGTCAGGGGACGCCAGCCGTAGGCGTCGATCCAGCGGGACGGGATCACCACGAACGTGCACAGGACGTAGCGCATGTCGTCGTCGGAGATGTCGTAGCTGCGGTGCATCTGGTTGACCCGGCGGATCGCGGTGCGGGCCGTGTCGTGGTCGAAGCCGTGCTCCACGACCGCGTCGAGGAGCAGCGCGGTGTCGTCGTAGCGCTTCTGGGGGCGCTCGGTGAACTCGGTGGTCTCGGCGAGCAGGCCGCCGATGCTCGGGACGGCGTAGGTCCGGAAGAGGGCGAGCTCCAGGGCGCGGGTGAAGTCCCAGGGGAATTCGTAGGTGGCGGTGAGCCGGTAGATGGCGAGGAAGTCCTTGTCGGGGTCGAGCCGGAGGATCTCCTTCAGCCGGTCGTAACGCTGCACCGGTCTCCCTTTCTGTGGCGGGTGCTCAACTCTACGTGCAGGTGGCGGGCTTGAAAATCGCGTGCCGCCGGGTCTCGACGGGCGAGTTACCGGCTGGTTAGGGTGCGCCGGACGAGACTGCATCGGGAGGCCACGTGTCGGACGAGGAGGGCGGGGGCTCGCTGTACGTGCTGAGCGCCGTACTGCTGACCCCCACGCAGTTCCCGGCGGTGTTCGGCGACGACTTCCCGGAGGCCTGCGCGCTGCTGGGCGTGGCGCCCGCCGCCGGGGGGTACGGGCTCGTGCTCGGCCAGGACGAGGAGGGTGCCCGCTGGACGGTCGTCGTGGACGACGTGTCGCTCGTGGCCGCCGCCATCGCCTCCTGGGACTGCGGCATGGAGTACGACCTGTCCCCCGACGAGCGGACGGTGGTGCTCTCGCTGGCGGGCTGGCCGCTGGAGCTGACCGTCAGGGCGCCCGGCGTCCCGGCGCCGCACGACCCGGAGCGGGGCGCGGACGGGACCGGGCGGGTACCGCTCGCGCCGCCGGCGGCGGACACCTGGGGGCCGGTGCAGCGGCGGCTGGGCGCGGACCAGATCGCCCGGGAGTGGGCGGACTGGCGCGAGCGCGTGGCGGAGGACGGCGGGGCCGCGGCCGCCGCGCACCCCGGGCTGGCGCGGGCGCTGCGGGAGGCCGGGGACTACACCCGGCAGGCGCCGCCGCCCGGGCGGGTCCGGTCGGCCTTCGCGGGTGAGGGCGTACGGACCCTCCGGGCGGACGGGCCCGGCTGGTCGCTGGTGGCCCGCACGGACGACGCGGCCTTCGTCCTGCTGGACGAGGAGCCGGGCGAGGTGCTGGCGGTACCCCGCGAGGCGGCGGGCGGACTGCCCGAACTGTCCGGTCTGCTGGCGGCGCTGGACCGCGTCGCGGCGCGGCCGGCCTGAACCGGAGTGGACACGAGGGGGAACGGGGAACGGTGATGGTGGAGTCGACGCCCGTGGGCGTGGTCGTGGGCGGACGGGCTGAGGTCGTGGACGACGACTGGGGGCGGGAGCGGGCCGTGATCCGGCTGGACGCCGGCCTCTTCGGCCCTGAGGCCCTCTACGGGCTGGAGGACTTCTCGCACGTCGAGGTCGTCTACCACTTCGACCGGGTGCCCGCGGAGAAGATCGAGACGGGAGCCAGGCACCCGCGGGGGAACGAGGACTGGCCGCTGGTCGGCATCTTCGCCCAGCGCGGCAAGAACCGGCCCAACCGCCTCGGGGTCTCCCGCTGCCGGGTGGTGCGGGTGGACGGGCTGGACGTGCACGTGGAGGGCCTGGACGCGGTGGACGGCACCCCGGTGCTCGACCTCAAGCCGTACATGGACGAGTTCGGCCCCCGGGGCGAGGTGCGCCAGCCGGAGTGGGCGACGGCCCTGATGCGCGACTACTACTGACGCGCGACCACGGCTGACGCGGTGACCACGGCTGACACGGCGGCCACTGCTGGCGCGGCTCAGACGCGCTCGAGCGGTATGTGCGGCAGCGGCGGGAGGGTGACCGTGATGCCGTCGCCGGGGCGGACCGTGCCGCCCCGGTGGACGACGCCCATGATGCCGGCCTTGCGGACCACCCTGCCCTCCTCGTCCCGGCCGACGACCTGCTTGAGCAGCCCGTCCTGGAAGGCGTTGATCTGCGGGCAGGGGTTGCGCAGGCCCGTGACCTCCACGACGGCCTCCTCGCCCAAGCCCAGCAGGGTGCCGGTCGGGAGCGTGAGCAGGTCTATGCCCTCGGTGGTGACGTTCTCCCCGAGCTGGCCGGGCGTGACGCTGAAGCCGGCCTCGGCGACCTCGTCGAAGAGTTCCCGGTGGATCAGGTGCACCTGGCGCAGATTCGGCTGAGTCGGGTCCTGTGCCACGCGTGAACGGTGCTTGACCGTGACCCCCGCGTGCACGTCCCCCTCGACGCCGAGGCCGGTGAGCAGGGTGATGCTCTCCCGGTTCGGCTTCGTGAAGGAGTACACGCCGTTGCTACTGACCGCCGCGACCCGTGCGGTGTCGTTCATCTCTTGGTCCCCCCTGCCGTCGCCGCTCTCAGCGGCCGATCCGCTTCCTCGACACTCCCCGCACCCGGCGCCTCTGGGCGGGGTCCAGGAGAAGGTAGGCCAGGACCGGGATCCCGATCAGGACCGCCAGCGCCGGCCAGAACCCGAACAGCCAGAACAGCACGACCGCCGCCGCGACCGCGACGACCGCGGTCCTTCCGCTCCTCGACATCGCGGACACCTCCTCCTGTGTGCTGCCGGGCACTAACCGCACAACGTGCCGCGACGGTGGCGCGTTCCCGGCCACGTGCCCGGTCGTGTTCCCGGCCACGCGGACCCTACGCCACATGATCGCCCGCGAGGCTGCCGCGTGACCCGGGTCACTCCGGCGCCGCGTCCGGCGGGCCACCCGGGTGGGGTACTCTCGGCCGCCCCGTACCCGGCAGGAACGACTGAGGAACGCGTGCTCCCCGAGATCTCCGGCCTCGTCCACCGCTCCGCCGTCTTCCTGCCCGCGGACCCTCCGCGCGAGGGGCGCATCGCTTTCTGGCACCCGGACGGCGCCGCCCTCCCCCCGGCGGCCCTCCCCCCGGCGGCCGTCGCCGAAGAGCTCACCGTCGTCACCCCGGACCTCCGCCTCGCCACCGTCCCCGCCCTGGTACTGCCCGTCGGCGCCGCCCTCCCCGTCCTGACCCGGGCCAGTGCCGCCGCTACCCCGGGCCCCTCCCCCGCCTCCCCCGTCGCGTTCTGGGGGGCCGCAGCACTGCTCGCCCTGGGCTTCGCCGCGCGCGGGCTGCTCCTGCCCGGCCTGAGCCCAGGGGGCCACGACGCCTGGCGCATGGGGCCGCTGGACGCCGAGGACCTCGGGCGGATCCGCGAGCTGGCCGCCGCGATGCCGCCCGGGGCCCATTGCGTCCCCTTCAGCCCCACCGACCCCAGCGGCCCCGGCGACCCCCTGGGCTCCCCCGGCCCGCTCCGACTGCCCACGCCCGAGCCCCTGCTGCGGGCCTTCCTCGACGCGGTCGCCGACACCCTGCCCCGCTCCCCCGCCGCACCCGCCGCCACGCGCGGGCCCGCCTACGCCGCCGTCGGCACGGCCCGGGACACCCTCCCGTACGCCGCCCTGCGCCCCTGGGCCGACGAGGTGGCCGCGACCCACGACGCGGGGATCCGGATCTCCCTGCGCCTGGAACTCCGGGAACCGGCCGAGCCGCGCAGGCCGGCCGGTACGTCCGGAGCACCCGGCCCCTCCGCCGCCCCCGCCTTCCGCGCCGTCCTGCGCCTGCACGGCCGCGCCGACGCCTCCCTGGCCGCCGACGCCGCCGACGTCTGGGCGGCCTCGCACCCCGCCGGGGCGGCCTTCCCGCCCCGGGCCCGGCTGGACGCCCTGCGCGCCCTGCGCCGCGCCGCCCGCGTCTGGCCGCCCCTCTCCCCGCTGCTCACGGCCGCCGTACCGGACTCCGTGGACCTCGCCGACGAGGAGGTCGGGGAGCTGCTCGGTGACGCCCGCGCCGCGCTCGCCGCCGACGGCGTCCAGGTGCACTGGCCGCCCGGGCTGGCCCGTACCCTCACCTCCCGCGCCGTCATCGGCACCGGTGCCGTACCCCCGCCCCCCGGCTCCCCCGCGCTGCCTCCCAGCACCCTGTTCTCCCTCGGCTGGTGCCACTCCCTCGGCGAGGGGGCCGGCGACCTCACCCCCGCCGAACTCGACCGCCTCGCCGAGGCGAAACGCCCCCTGGTGCGGCTGCGCGACCGGTGGGTGCTGGTCGACCCCGCCGCCGTGCGCGCCGCCCGCGCCCGGCGGGAGCGGCCCGCCGCGGTCACGGCCGCCGACGCGCTGGCCTCCGTCCTCACCGGCTCGGCGGAGATCGACGGCGTCCGCGTCGAGGTCACCGCAGCCGGGGCGCTGGCGGCGCTGCGGGACCGGCTGACGGGTGAGGTGGGGCCGGTGGTGGCTCCGGTGGGGCTGAAGGCGGTGTTGCGGGATTACCAGCTGCGGGGTCTGGCGTGGCTGGACCTGATGTGTTCGCTGGGGCTGGGGGGTTGTCTGGCGGATGACATGGGGCTGGGCAAGACGGTGACGCTGATCGCGCTGCATCTGCGGCGGGCGCGTCCGGAGCCGACGCTGGTGGTGTGTCCGGCGTCGTTGCTGAGGAACTGGCAGCGGGAGATCGAGCGGTTCGCTCCGGGGGTGGCGGTGCGGCGTTTCCACGGCGGGGACCGCAGCCTCGACTCCCTCGACGGCGGCTTCGTCCTGACCACCTACGGCACGATGCGCCGGGAGGCCGCCGGACTCGCCGCCGTCCCCTGGGGCATGGTCGTCGCCGATGAGGCGCAGCACGTCAAGAACCCCCGCTCGGCGACCGCGAAGGCCCTGCGCACCATCCCCGCCCCGGCCCGCGTCGCGCTCACCGGCACCCCGGTGGAGAACAACCTGTCCGACCTGTGGGCCCTGCTCGACTGGACCACGCCCGGCCTGCTCGGACCGCTCACCACCTTCCGCGCGCGCTACGCCGAGCCCGTCGAATCCGGACGCGACCCGCGGGCGGCGGCCCGGCTGGCGGCGCTGGTGCGGCCGTTCCTGCTGCGCCGCAGGAAGTCCGACCCCGGTATCGCCCCCGAGCTGCCGCCCAAGACCGAGACCGACCACCCCGTCACGCTCGACCCCGAACAGGCAGCCCTGTACGAGGCGGTCGTGCGCGAGGCGCTCGCCGCGATCTCCGCGTCGGACGGGATGGAGCGGCGCGGCCTCGTCCTGAAGCTGCTGACCGCGCTCCGGCAGATCTGCAACCACCCCGAGCAGTACCTCGGGGAGCACGCGGCCGACGCCCCCTCCGGCAACCGGTCGGGCAAGCTGGAGCTGCTCGACGAGCTGCTGGACACGATCCTGGCCGAGGGCGGCTCCGTACTGGTCTTCACCCAGTACGTGACCATGGCCCGCATCCTCGAACGCCACCTCGCCGCCCGGAACATCCCCACCCAGCTCCTCCACGGCGGCACCCCCGTCCCCCGCCGCGAGGAACTCGTCGACCGCTTCCAGTCCGGCCAGGTCCCCGTCTTCCTGCTCTCCCTCAAGGCCGCCGGCACCGGCCTCAACCTCACCCGCGCCGGGCACGTCATCCACTACGACCGCTGGTGGAACCCCGCCGTCGAGGAACAGGCCACCGACCGCGCCTACCGCATCGGCCAGACCCAGCCCGTCCAGGTCCACCGCATCATCGCCGAAGGCACCGTCGAGGACCGCATCGCCGAACTCCTCGCCTCCAAACGCGCCCTCGCCGACGCCGTCCTCGCCACCGGCGAGACCGCCCTGACCGAACTCACCGACGCCGAACTCGCGGCGCTCGTGGCCCTGCGCCCGGCGCCCTCCGGGAGCCACGGATGAGCGACCCGTACGAGCGCACCTTCCGGCCCCTGCCCGCCCCCACCGGCCGTGGCTTCGCCACCACCTGGTGGGGCCACGCCTGGCTGCGCGCCCTGGAGGACAGCGCGCTGGACGGGGAACAGGTCCGCCAGGGCCGCCGGTACGCCCGCGCGGGCGCGGTGGGAGCGGTCTCGGTGCGCCCCGGCGGGCTGACGGCGGTGGTGCGCGACCGGGACGGGACGGCGCACCGGACGGACGTCCTGGTACAGCGGTTCACCGAAGCGGAATGGGACCGGCTGCTGGGTCTGGCCGTCGCCGAGTCGGGCTGGGTCGCGGCGCTGCTGGACCGCGAGGTGCCGCCGGAGCTGGCGGCGGAGGCGGCGGCCGCCGGGGTGGACCCGCTGCCCGGGCTCGGCGACCTCGACCCGCGCTGCGACTGCGGGGAATGGGACCACTGCGCGCACACGGCGGCGCTCTGCCACCAGGTGGCACGGCTGCTGGACGAGGACCCCTTCCTGCTGCTGCTCCTGCGCGGCCGCGCGGAGCGGGACCTCCTGGAGGAGCTGGCGGACCGCGGCGCGGCGGGGGCCGGACCGGAAACGGAATCCGGGCCCGGGCGCGGGCCGACGGCCGACCCCGGGATCCCGGCGGCGGAGGCCTTCGGCGCCGGGCGGAGCCTGCCCCCGCTGCCCGGCCCGCCCGCGCTGCCGCCGGAGCCGGGGCAGCCCCCGACGCTGGACACGGAGACCGAGCCGGCCGGACTGGACGTGGACGCGGTGGAGTTCCTCGCGCAGGCGGCGGCGTCGCAGGCGTACCGGCTGCTCGCGGAGGCCCTCGCTCCGGGCCACGCGTCGCGCCCGCCCGGACCCCCGCCGACCGTCGCCGAAGATGCCGTACGGCTCACCGCCGAGGCGGCCGATTTCCGGCTCTGTTACCGCCTGGCGGTGGCTGCCGGACGGGACGGGGCGGCCATGGACCGGGCCGTCCGGGCCTGGGGCTTCGGCGGGGCCCCGGCCCTCGCGGCGCTGGAGGACGACTGGACGCCGGACCGCGCCGCCCTGGCCCGGGCCCGCTCCGCCCTGGCGGCGGCCTGGCCGGACGAGGAGGCCCCGGAGCTGCGGCGGGTCCGCGCCCGCTGGACGGCCCCGGGCGCGCGCCGGCAGCTCCGGCTCGGGCGGGACGGCCGCTGGTGGCCGCTGCGCCGCGAGGCCGGCCGGTGGGTCCTGGCGGGCCCGTCCTCCCCGGACCCGGCGTCGGCACTGGCGGCGCTGCCCGAGGACGGGGGCTCTGACGGGTCTGACGGGGCTGACGGCTCTGACGGGACTGACGGGTCTGACGGGTCTGACGGGGCGGGGGAACCCGGGGAGCCGCGCTGATCCCGGCCGGGTCAGGTCGCCGACTGGCCGACACACCCCTTGCCGGGCTCCCGGACCCGCACCACGATGGGGGCGCTCCGCTTACCGCGGCTCCACGGTCCCTGGGGAGGGTGACATGGGCGATCCGTCGCCGGCGCTGCCTGGCGGGGCCGATCCCGTCGAGCGCACGCGCGTCCTGCGGCGGGCGCACGAGACCTTCACCAGGGACGGGCGGGTCGAGCCGCCGGTCCGGGCGGTGATCGCGAAGTCCTGGCGGCGCTGCGCGCGGGCCCGGGTCAGCCCTGAGTGCGCGCCCCGCCTGGAACGGTCGGAGGCGGAGCTGGCGGCGTACCGGGAGCGGCATCCGCTGGCCCGGGTGATGCCGCTGTTCCGGGACCTGGTGGGGGCGTTCGCGGCGCACGGGGCCCATCTGCTGGCCGTGTGCGACGCGCAGGGCGGGCTGCTGTGGGTGGAGGGCGAGCCGGGCACCCTGCGCCGTGCCGAGGGGCTGGGCTTCGTCCCGGGTGCGCGCTGGGCGGAGACGGCGATGGGCACCAACGCCCCCGGTACGGCGGTCGCGCTGGGGGAACCCGTACAGGTCTTCGGCGCCGAGCACTTCAGCCGCCGCGTGCACCCCTGGACCTGTGCGGCGGCCCCGGTCCGGGACCCGCGCACCGGCCGGGTGCTGGGGGCGGTGGACATCACCGGCGGCGACGGACTGGCACACCCGCACTCCCTGGCCTTCGTCCAGGCCGTGGCCCGGGCGGCCGAGGCACAACTGGCGCTGCTGGCCCCGGAACCGGACGCGGCCGCCCCCGACACGCTGAGCGCGCTCGGCCGTGACGAGGCGCTGCTGGTGCTCGGCGGGCGGCGGATCACGCTGGGGCGACGGCACAGCGAGATCCTGGCGCTGCTCGCGCAGCACCCCGAGGGGCTGTCCGGGGAGGAGCTGGCGTACGTCCTGTACGAGGACGAGTCGGTGGCGGCGGTGACCCTGCGGGCGGAGCTGTCCCGGCTGCGCGCCCTGCTCGGTGCCGGGAACCTGCTCTCGCGCCCGTACCGCACCGCCGTCCCCCTGGAGGCCGACTTCGCCGCCGTGACCCGGCACTTGGCGGCGGGCGCCGTCTCGGCCGCCCTCACCCGCTACCCGGGTCCGCTGCTGCCGGCCTCCTCGGCCCCGGGGATCGTGCGGCTGCGGCGGCGGATCGAGGACCAGGCGCGGGCTGCGGTGATCGCGCGGGCGGACGTGGGGCTGCTGTCGGACTGGGTGTGCAGTCCGTGGGGCGCGGAGGACCCGGCGGTGTGGCGGGCCCTGGCCGCCGCGCTGCCGCCGCGCGACCGGCCGGCGGCGCTGGCCCGCGTGCGCGCCCTCGACGCGGAACTGGGCGCGGAACCGGGCGTCGGACCGGAGCCGGCACCGAGGCAGAGGCCGCCCGCGGTGCGTGCAACGTTCCCGCAACCCGCCCGCTCCTAGCCTCCTCCCCGAGCGCTGTCCGACGGAGGCCGGCGCCCGTCAAGGGGAGGACCACGATGACCCGTTACGCCGCACCCGGTACCGAGGGCGCCCTGATGGAGTACGCGTCCCGCTACGACCACTACATCGGCGGGGAGTACGTGGCGCCCGCGCGCGGCCGGTACTTCGAGAACCCCTCCCCCATCACCGGGCGGCCCTTCACGGAGGTCGCGCGGGGCACGGCGGAGGACGTGGAGCGGGCGCTGGACGCGGCGCACGCGGCGGCCCCGGCCTGGGGCCGTACGTCCGTCGCGGACCGGGCGGGGATCCTGCTGCGCATCGCGGACCGGATGGAGCAGCACCTGGAGGCCCTGGCGGTCGCGGAGACCTGGGAGAACGGCAAGCCGGTCCGCGAGACCCTGGCCGCCGACCTCCCGCTGGCCGTCGACCAGTTCCGCTACTTCGCGGGGGCGCTGCGCGCGCAGGAGGGCTCGCTGAGCCAGCTGGACGAGGACACGGTCGCCTACCACTTCCACGAGCCGCTGGGCGTGGTCGGGCAGATCATCCCGTGGAACTTCCCGATCCTGATGGCGGTGTGGAAGCTCGCGCCGGCCCTGGCCGCCGGCAACACGGTGGTCCTCAAGCCGGCCGAGCAGACCCCGGCCTCCGTCCACTACTGGCTGAGCCTGGTGGCGGACCTCCTTCCCCCGGGGGTGGTGAACATCGTCAACGGCTTCGGCGAGGAGGCGGGCAAGCCGCTGGCGTCGAGCCCGCGCGTGGCGAAGGTGGCCTTCACCGGGGAGACGGCGACGGGCCGGCTGATCCTGCAGTACGCGGCGGAGCACCTGAAGCCGGTCACGCTGGAGCTGGGCGGCAAGAGCCCGAACCTCTTCTTCGACGACATCTGGTCGAAGGACGACGACCTGCGCGACAAGGCCCTGGAGGGCTTCACGATGTTCGCGCTGAACCAGGGCGAGGTGTGCACGAGCCCCTCACGCGCCCTGATCGAACGCGGCCGCTACGGCGACTTCCTGGACGCGGCGGTGGCCCGCACCGAACTGATCGTGCCGGGCCACCCGTTGGACACGGACACGATGATCGGCGCGCAGGCCTCGCAGGAGCAGCTGCGGAAGGTCCTCTCGTACGTGGAGATCGGCCAGCGGGAGGGCGCGAAGATCCTCACGGGCGGCGGCCGCATCGACCACGGCGGCGACCTGGCGGGCGGCTTCTACGTCCAGCCGACCATCTTCGAGGGAGACAACCGGATGCGGATCTTCCAGGAGGAGATCTTCGGCCCGGTGGTGTCGGTGACCTCGTTCGAGGACTTCGACGACGCGGTCCGCATCGCGAACGACACGGCGTACGGCCTGGGCGCGGGCGTCTGGACCCGCGACGTCAACACGGCCTACCGCGCGGGCCGCGCGATCCAGGCGGGCCGCGTCTGGACGAACTGCTACCACGCCTACCCGGCCCACGCGGCGTTCGGCGGCTACAAGCAGTCGGGCATCGGCCGCGAAACCCACAAAATGATGCTGGAGCACTACCAGCAGACCAAGAACATGCTGGTCAGCTACTCCCCGAAGAAGCTCGGCTTCTTCTAGAGAAAAGAAGCATTTACAGGGAAGGGGTGTTGCCTACCTCAGGCAACGCCCGCCACCTCCACAGAAGTTCATCTACAGCATCGGCGAGTGTGCTTCGAGTGCCTCACCGGGCTCTCGAGCTGAGTGCCGAGTCCGCGAGGCCCTTTGGTCTGTGAGACAGCGAGCTCACTTGCCACGCCCATACAGCCGATCGCCGTGCGCATCGCGTCAAACGTCTCGACACCCTGGCGCGTGAACGCCAACGCACCAGCCAGCGCCGGGCCCTCACGGGCGCCCGAACGCAGCCCGCGACCGCACCACCCACTGGCGCAGCGACTCCGCATAGCTGAAGTCGGCCCGGCACCCCATCGGCGTGAGTCGATCCCAACCACTCGACCGGAGCGTGCTTGATCACCGAGCGAAGAGTCAGGCCCCGCTCGCGCTAACCTGACGCCGCCCCCGAACCAATACGGGACAGCCCTTAGGACCTCGTAGCCTTCCCGCATCCGTCCCCCGAGGAAGCACCCCGCCCGACCGGCGCGCTGCGGTCGTACGGGTCGACTTTCTCGCCAGCGTCGTCTGTCCGGCGGTCCGTGCCGAAGGGCGGGTCGAGGTACCCCTTTGAGGCGTCACATCCGCCGTTGGTCGCCTCGTACTTGTACGAGATGACCGAGAAAGTGCCCGGCTTGGTGATCACCTTGGCGGGGTTGTCCCAGCTCATGACCAGCTCTCGCCGGACAATCGTGCGCACGATCTCGTCGTCGCCGTCCGCGTTCGCGCGGGTGACCGGGTAAACGAAGGTGACGTCGGCGGTCACCTGCAGCGCCCCACGCTCGCCCTCCTGGTAGGTGAGCCGACCACGGGTTTTCACAACATCGCCGACCAACTGGGTACGGGACGGCTGGAAGCGGCTGAAGAGGAGGAGGGGGTCGTTCTTCTCGCTCGGGGTTCGGAAAGAGGATTCCAGAAGGTCCTGGACGTCCTTCTGGTGTGGGTTGATGAGGGCAATGGCCTTCTCAGGACGCTCACCCCGCAGCACCGCGCGGTCCAGGCTGGACGCGACGAGGAAGTCCCGACTGCCGACGAGGGCACGTTCGACCTCGGCCGCTCCCATCCATCCGACCGCTCGGGCCTCCGGCACGGTGATCCCCGCCGCTCCGTTCGCCCAGTCGGCCGCAGGCGAGCCGCGGAACGGTTCCTTCATGGTCGGGCGTTGGGCCGCCCGCGCCGGCGGTCCCTGGGTCGGACGGGCGGTCTCGGCCCCCAGCGGCACGGAGTCAGACAACCCGCCGGCGAACAGGTTCGCTATCGGCCCCGGCACGAGCGTCACCAACACCAGCAGCACCAGCACCAGCGAGGCCAGCAGCCCAACCGTGTACCAGCCCCTGCGCCGTTTGGGCTGGGCGGGCGTGTAGCTGCGCCAGCCGTCCGGGGCACGGCCGGGCTCTTCGCGCAGCCGCTTCGCCACCTCGCGGGCCCGCGCTGACGGCTCCTGGGGCGCGTCGGCAGCACCCGCCACTGAGTCGCGCAGAAACCGCTCCCACTCCTCATCGGACCTGGACGCACCGTCCGGCTCCGCACCCGCACCCATTCCTCAACCCCCTGGCAATCAGCAGACAACATCCCACTCCCCCGGGGACACGTCCGAACTATGCGATGGCCCCTGGAGCTTAGACACAGGGGTTCACACTGCGAGTGACAGTTTAACTGTCTTGAGGCGCTGCTGATCGAACTCCATCGGCGAGCGGTAGGAGAGCACTCCGTGGCGCCGAGACACGATGCAAATGAGCCACCGGACGACTTCCAGCCTAGCTTGCCGCGTCACCAGGAGCGGCTTCTCGTCCATCATTTCTCCCTTTGGACAAGAAATTCCTAGGCAGCGATCAGACTTGCTGATGAGAGTAGATTTGGCCACGTTTCTGGCGCTTGTCGGCTGTGTTCACTTGCCCACTTGGAGAGGATTGGCGGACGGGGGCATCTTCTGCGGCAAGTAAGGAGCGAAGCTCGTCAAGTGGGGCACCGCACGAACGAAAGTACGCCCCTTTCGATGCGAGCAGATACTGGCCGGACCCGACCGACACCATCGGGAACGGCCAATATGCGCTCACGTAGCCGCCGGGGCCGCCCAGTGCTGAGGCGAACTCACTGGATCAAGCTGGCGTGCGGGTGATCCGGGGATTGTGGGCAGATATAGAGCTGGAGGCGGTTACTCCGGGAAACCTGAACCATACATGGGTTCGCCGCATTTGGGTCCTCGAGCGTGATGAGGTGTCGGTCCTCGTACGGAACCCAACCTGTGTTGCTGATGTCCCATTCGCACGAGGCAATCGTCAACAGCGGCACCATTCTTGCCTCACAGGCGGTACAGAAGAGGGCGATCGGGTCGGTGAGGCCCCAGCGTGGCCAGCCGCCGACTTTCCATCCCGGGGCGACGGACAGCTCCCTTCCGTAGTACGAATCCGGGTAGGGGGCCCAGGAACTGTCCACGGCAGCTCCGGCTACCTGCCAGTTGTTCCAGTCGCCAAGCCGCTGCTGCAGTTCCTTGTCCAGGTCCATGAGATTGGGGTACTCGGTGATCTGTTCAGGCATGATCATGCACGGCCGCGGTATGTATTCCTCGTACTCCACGGCGAAGGGGCCGGGCGGCGTAGCGAGGATTTCGGTGACTTCAGCCGAGGACCGCCAGAACAGCGAGGTCGGGGGCTTGTAGTCCGGCTCGTGCTCGAAGGGGCACCACAGCACCTGGAGCAGGTCGGCCTGCCCGGGCGGTCGCAGCACGGGTACATCGTGCACGTACAGCTGCGCTACGGGCACCAAGGGGTTCGGACCGTCCCTCCACTCGTGGTCCTGGCTGGCGTACACCCCGTACGCCTCGTACAGGTCGTTCGCCTCGTTGTGTGACTCCTCGCAGTGCGGCCACGGCTCGCCGGCGGGCCACAGCAGCGGCCCGCCGACCGAACTGTCATGCGGAGTCGGAGATCCGGGGCGAGGGTGCAACCGGGTCGCCGGGCGTGCCCGCGGGGCCAGTTGAGGAAAGACCGCAGTGACGTCGACCGGTCGCGGTGGGGTGGTACGGCTCATTCTGGCTCCCGATGGCTCGAACTGGGTCGGTCAGTTTCCGAGGTTCAGCTGACCGGTGTTCTTCTGAGTGTTGGTGATTTCAACGTCGGGGAACAGTGGCTGCGACGTACCGTCCGAACGCTCGATCCTAGCGCTCATCTTGACAGCCTGAGGAATCGTGCTGTCGGTGTACAGGTAGACAGGCGTTACCTCGTAGAAGATCGCGTCATTCGGCCCAAGGATGCCGCCGTCCTTGATCTCCCTCACTGCCCTTTGAGCCACCGTCTCGTATGTTCGCATGCTGGGACTCCCCGTGTTCGTCCCAGACTGCCAGCAGGGGAAGAGGTTGTTGCCGTCGGCCTTTCCACCCTTGCCGCCGAGGGCGTTGGGTATCAGATGACACCGGGCGATCCCAGTACCGGGCGAATTTTGGTCGCGGAACGTTTCGGCGTCCTTCCAGCCGGTGATGTCAAACGTCTCCGCCTCGCTACCCTTCGGGGGTGTGATGCCCAAGCACGCCTGAGCAATGGCCGCCCGCTCGCCGGGCGGCGACTGCGGGTCGGTCTTCTTGACATGCGGCACCGGCTCGGTAGTGTTCTTGATCCAGCCGGTGCCCGAAGAGACCCATCCCGCGGGAGGATTCTGGCGGCAAACGGCCTGCGGCTCCGCGATCGAACCGGATACTTCCAGCCTGAATTGGTCGCCTTCCACTATTCGCTGGTTCGCGAAGCCTTCGGCGAGCTGCGCCTCACCAGCCTGCTTGTCGGCCAGCGGGACGTGAGCACGGGTGCAAGAGCTACCTGTGCCGCCGTCCAGCACATCGGTGACCCACCCCCCGCGGGTGCTGTGGCGGGGGAGGATCTCAGCGCACTGAGCACCATCGATTCCGCCTTCACGGGTGGCCGCGAAGGGAAACTCATCGCACCTGTCGTCCGCTACGAGGTCATTGCGCGCCTGGAAGGTCCCACAGGTCCGGGCTGTCCGGCCGGCCAAGTCACCCTTCGCTCGGGTCAGCGGCTTGTCGCGCCCCCAGGCGCCGAGGTTACTCTGGGCCCAGAGATAACCGGCGGCAGCGGCCCCGGCGCCTGCGGGGGTCGGCTGGTCGCTCATCTTGACGACCGGCATTTTGCTGGGCACAACGCAGCCGGGGTCCGGCGTACCGGTGCCGGCCGTGTCCCGGACCGCGTCGTCGCAACGGATCTTCTCCGGATTGCTCCAGGAGGCGCTCGGGTCGATGATCTGGGCACCGGGGGACCAGACAAACAACTCATACGACGTCGAGAAATCGACTTGCGCCCCGGGCGCCGGGGTGGATTCGTAGATCACATCGCCGACGAGGATCTTGTCCTTGATAAGGGGCTTACCGGTCCATACGGGGGACTTGGTGACCTTGCAACCGGCCGAGCAAGTGGGCTTGAATCGCACGTTCAGGGTCGTTACGGCCCCGGTCGCACCGGTCATGGTCACTCGAACGAATTCGGTCCATCTGGTGCCCTTGGCGGGCAGGACGGCGCTGCTTGAAACGTCGAGTGTCCCGGTACCGATCGGCTTGTCGTTGCTGTCCTTCAGCGTGTAAAGCACGGTCAGGCCGTCGACACAGTAGGTGAAACGGTTGTGGTACCAATGCCCGGTGGCCGCGAGCGAGCAGCTACCCGTGTCGGCGGCGACAGCGGGGGCCGCCGGTGCTGCGGCGAAGGACTTAGGCCCGGCTGCGGTCGCTGGGGCGGCGATCATGGTGACACAGCCCTTCACGGCTCCTGCCTTGCGCTCGCGGGAACTGGCCGATGTCGGCTCGCAGTTCTCCGCGGCAGTCAGCGTGGCTGGCTGGGTCGTGCCCGGGGTGAGAGCACCGGTCAGGCCGTTCGAGTCGACGCCGGTCGCCGTGGCGGCGGCTGAGATAGGGACCTGCGCAACGGCAGTGCCGGTCGTGGTGACGGTTAATGTGAGAAGGAGACCGGGAAGTATTCGTTTCCAGCGTGGTGAGTTCATGTCTTCTCTCGATAGGAAGCCGCCCCGGGGCGACATCTGACTGACGTTGTGGTGGTTTAGGTGGACCGACTTCTACGGCCAAGGCGAAGGTGAAAAACGGAACTACTTCTGGATGCTGGGGAATGCACCCCTTGGGGCCGCATGTCGACGGATCCGGCGCTCGCGGTGCGGGTCCGTACGACTGGCCGATCAGGGATCGTCGAGCGCCCGTAGCGCTAGCCACACCGGGCCCGTAAGGACCTGAGGAAAGGTTTCACCTCGGCCCGAACGGCCCCGGGTGTCCGAAACCCGGGAAGGGGCCAGCATGACCAGGCGGGGAGCTCGCGGTGGATCAGCTGTCAGGCGACGAGGTCATACAGCAGTTTGGATGCAGCCCCGGCGGCCTTCTCCACGGTCTTGACGACCGGCTTGGCCACAGCGCTGGCTGCGCGGCCGCCGCCGCGGGTGACAAGTCCCAGCGCTGCACGTCCGGCGGAGGAGATGAACGCACCGCTTGCGAAGCCGTACTCGATTCCGTTTGCGATCGCGCTGACTCCGGCGGCGACGACTGAGACGCCAAGGCAAACGGCAGCGATGCTGCCGAGAACAGGTGCCGCCGGGAAGAACACGCACGAAACGCCGAAGCCCGACGCCAGGAGTCCGGCGGCCGTGCTCACCTTGTCGGCGCTGTCAGCCCACCACTTGGCATCGTTCCACCATTCGTCCTTGCCGGGCTGGCTCCCCTTGGGATTGACCGTGTCGTTGTTCGTCGTGTCGGAGGGGTTGCGGTTGGCGTCCCGGTCCTTCTGGGCTTGCTCGGCTGCGACACGGGCGGCCTCCTTCACTTCTGCGGTTCGCTTGTCCGCTGCGGTCTGGCGTGCCTCGGCGGCGGCAGCGGCAGCGGTCTTGGCGTCCCGTCCGGCGGCCAGCTCGGCTTGGTGGGCATTGGCGGCGGAGGCTTGGGCGCTGTAGGCGGAAGCCTGGGCGCTGCGGGCCGCGTCGACGGCGCGGTTCGCAGAGAGGTTCGCGGCACGGGAGGCGCTGCGGGCGGTGGCGGCGGCGTCCTTGGCCCTTTCTGCCGAAGCCTGGGCGTCGGCGGCGGACTTGTCCGCCGCATCCGCATGCTCGCGGGCCTTGGCCGCATAGTCATCAGCCTGCTTTGCCGAGTCCAGCGCCTTCTGCGCCCATTCTTGGGCCTTCTGGCCGGCATCCCGTGCCACTGCCGCGACCTGGGAGGCAAGTGCCGCGTCCCGCTGCGCCTCCTGTGCAATCTTGGCCGCGGCGGCGATGGCCGCCTGCATGGCGGCGGCGTGGCTGAGGGAGTCGTAGTCGAGCTGGGCGGCGCGGTGCTGGACGGATTCGATGAAGTTCCGGCGCATCCATGCCGGGCCTTCCATGGCCACCTCGGCGTAAGCCTTGGAGTACGCGTCACCGCTGGCGACGATCTTCATGGTGGCCACGGCATCGTCCTCTTCGACGGCCTCGGCCAGGTCCTCGTCGAAGAACTTCTGGAGGGCCTCCGGCGTGTTGGCGTTGAGGGCGTCGTTGGCTGCTTTGGTGACGGTCTTGCCGGGCCTTTCGTGTAGAACCTTCAGGATGTTGACCCTGTTGTCATCGGCACGTGACTTGATGACGCCGGAAGTGTTGAAGTCACCCTCCGCGGGGATCCCGCCGGTGAGGGCCTGCACCGCGGCCCTGGCGACAGCCGGTTCGGATACCTGGGCGATGAAGAGAATGGTCTCGCGGTTGTCCTGCGACTCGGCGAGCAGCCGGTCGATGTTGATCCACGAGTGGACGTCGTAGTCGGATCCGGCGAGTGCGAAGCGGGCCGCCTGTCGGGTCCAGGTGCCCTTGGAGTCCAGCAGGGCGACGGCGGCCTGGCGGCCGAGGGTGGCGGCTGCCGCGAGCTCGTCGTTGCCGAGGGCCTGTTCCGCCTTTGCGATGAGGTCCTTGGTGGCCTGGGCGGTCTGCTGAGCCTGGGTGCGCTTGTTGAGGGCGGCCGCACGTTCGCTCTTGTCCAGCTGGGCGAGCTGGGCGGCTTCCTTCATACCTTCCAGCTTGTCGGCCGCCAGCACGGCGGCTTCGGCGGCGCGTGCGTTCTTCTCCACGGTCAGGGCGTCGGCGATGGCCTGTGTCGCGATGTTGGCTGCCTTGACCGCCTCGTCGGCGTGGGCGGTGGACCTGTTGGCGAAGTCGATTGCCTGGCCAGCGTACTTGACGGCCTGGTCGGCGGCGTCGGCGGCCTTCTCGGCGTGTCCGGCTGCGGACTTGGCTGCGGCGTTCGCCGCGCGTGCTGCTCGAGCCGCGGCCGAGGCCAATGCCTGGGCCGTGGAGGCGGCGTTCGTGGCCTGGTTGGCGGCGTTCGAGGCGATCCCGGCCTGCCGCTTGGCTTCGGCTGCCTCGCTCTGTGCGACACCGGAAGCTTCAGCCGCCTGTGCGGAGGCCTTCGCGGCGGATGCGGCGTCACGGGCTGCATCAGCTGCGGCCAGACCGGCGTTCGCAGACTGCTCGGAAGCGACGGCTGCGTCGTCTGCTGCCTTGGCGGCGGAGTAGGCCTTGGCGGCGGCGTCGCGGGCTGCGACGGCGGCGTTCTTCGCCTCGCTGGTCTTCGTCGCATCCTTCGACGCGGCGATCGCGGCGTTATAGGCGCGGGTGGCCGCGGATCCGGCTACTGCTGCTGCCTGGGAGGCCGCTGTGGCTGCCCAGGACGCCCGCTGCGATGCCTGGACGGCTGCGGAGGAGGCGCGGATGGCTGTCCGGGCTGCGGACGCAGCGCCGCTGGCGGCGTTCGCGGCCTGCCGGGCCGCCTCAGCGGACCTGCGCACGTCGTTCTTTGCCTTCTCGGCCTCTGCTGCAGCCGCTTCGGCCTTCTCTTTGGCTTGGCCGGCGGCTGTCGTCGCCCGCTCGGAGGCCTCGACGGCGAGGTCGGTCTGCTCGCGGGCACGCGCGCTCTCACGTTCGACGACGGCGACCAGATGCGTGATGGTGGCGGCCTCCTGGTCCCGTGCACGCGCGATGTGCTGTCCGGTGTCGAGGTACCACTGCACGTCGTCCGCGGTCCCGCTCAGGGCGCGGTTGGCGTACTTCTTGAGCTCCGGGCCGGCCGTGGCGAGGCTGCGAATGATCTCTGCCCTCATGTCTTCCAGCCGGGCGTTGTACTGGCCTGTGAGCAGGAACTGCTCCAGTGCCTGGTCCGTTCCGGCGGTCAGCGCGGCGTTGCCGTCCCGCTTGACGCTCTTTCCGCCGTTGGCCATCACAGAGAGGGTGGTAACGCGCATGTCCTCTGTGACCGAGGCACGGAAGCCGTCCTTGACGAAGAGGGATACGGCCTCGTCCCCACCGTTGAGGGCGGCGGTTGCGTCCCTTCGGACGCTCTTTCCTCCGTTGCCCAGGTACGTGAACGCGGCGACACGGTTATCGATCTGTGTGGCCCTCGGCAACTGCTCGGTGAGGAAGGCCGTGATCTCCGCATCGGTGCCGGCGAGTGCGTAGGCGGCCGCTTCCCTGACTGAGCGCCCGCCCAGGATCCATGCCCTGACAGCTTTGGCCCGGTCTGTGTCCGGGAGCGCCAGCGCGTCGCCGACTGGGGCGGTGGCGCGGGTGGCCGCGCGTGTGGGTGTACTGAACAGCAGCGGAGTCGATAAGGCGGCTGCACTCGCCGCGAGGGCGGTGGTGAAACGGCGCCGGCTCCAAAACGTTTCCTGCACAGAAGAACCTCTGATTCCGTTTTTCTCGAGGGTCGCGGTCGATTCTCGTCCGGAGATATCTCAGCGGAAGAGGGGTGACCCGACCTTATGCAGGACGTGCGCCGCAAACACCCCTGGCGGCGCCCGATCGGTATCACAATCGAAAGATGACCGAATCTCTTCCTGAGGTTTTCGCAAAATCGCCGCAACCGTTCCACGGGGTGACGCAAGTCACCTGCCGAGTGGGCGATATGTCCCTCATTGGACGATTTATTCACCTGGCTTGATCGGCGTATCACTTGGTTTCATTCGAAAGATCACCGGCGAGTTCGCATTGCTTCAGCATCCCAATTCCGGAGACGCTGGGCGGCCGCGACCCGGGTGCAAGCAAAGTTGCGCGAGCGCCGTACCTCATTGGGCTCTCGCACACGCCTGCAAACACCTGGGACCGAAACGAAGGACGAAGATGAACGTACGTAGCGCAATCCTGCGCATCACTGCTGCGGCTGCGGTCGCAGGGGTTCTGGGCTGGGCTGCAGTCTCGGAAGGCGGAACCAGTGGATCCGCCACGGAATCCATCACTGCGAAGGCGATCGTCGACGAGGGGCCGGGTGAGGCCATCGAAGACTTCGCATACCCGAACGCCGCCAAGATCCTTGCCGAGCAGAAGATCAAGCTCAAGAGCGGAGACGGACACATACTCCTTGCCGAGTGCACGGGCGCGCCCGAGCTGATGGAAGTCTTCTCACACAAAAGCGAGAAAGTGTGCTTCCGGGTCACCGGAGACAAGGGATATCTGAGCTTGGAGATCCCTTCGGTCTTCGGAGTCAAGGGAAACAATTACGCTGCACAGGTCGAGATGTCTTCCGGTGCCGAGCAGAAGACCTACACCGTCGACAAGAACTCCTGGACTGCTGTGGGTGAGACTGCAGACGAGCAGGGCCGCGATTTCATGCTTCTGGAAATCAAGACTTCCAAGTAGACGCAAGGGCCGCGCTGAGGCCTGCCGAACACGAGTGACAACGCTCTCGGCTGCCCCCGCGTCCCACATCTAAGAGGCCGGATGCTCCACAGCATCGCGCAGGCGGCCGGGCTGAGACGGTTCCTGAGGCCATGAAGGACCTGCGGGACAGTGAGACGCGTTGACCGCACGGCTGACGAAGAAGAATGAGGAACCAGGAACGCGGGAGGAGGGCGAGCTCCTCAGGGACCGCATCATCCTGCGGATGTAGCACCTCTCCGTCCGGGGCATGGCTGACTGCATCAGGCTTCGTCGAACGGATCTGCCGCTGAGGCACCCGATCTCGCCTCAATGCGGCATCACGATGCGCATGGTCACCGAGGAAGGCGCCTCTGCCTCACCGCAGTCATCGATCGCCGCACTGGCAGAGCATCTGTCCCAAGCGCGGGGACCCACAGACCGATGGACGCATGGGAGCCGTGTTCGTGCAACGCCCCCAGCAAGGCCCTGCACACCGATCTCAAGGCCAAGTACGGCTACCGGCAGACCCACCGCACTCTGTTGCCAGCCTCATCGTGTGACTGGCTGCACAGGAAGCGCTCGCGATCCGAGGGGAACAGCCCGCGCCACTCCGGCCCTGCCGGCTCGTCCCCGAGCACGCGGCCACCCGAGACATCCACTCTTCCGAAAGACATTCTCTGATGCCTTCCCAGCGTTCCCGTCACCCGCAGATCACGGTCGCCGCCGCGCTCGCCGCAGCCACCGCGGTCGTCCTCACCGCAACGCCCGCCTCCTCCTTGTCCGGCACACCGGTCACCGACGGCAGCCGTGCCTTCACAGCGAACATTCTCTTCGGTGATCACCTCAAGGGATGCTCAGGGGTTCTGGCAGACAAGAGCTACGTCCTTACCACTGCCAGCTGCGTATCGCCCACCAGCGGCCGGCCCGTGAGCGGCAAGCTCCAGGCCAAGACCACCGTGACCGTCGGCCGCGCGGACCTCAACACGGGCACCGCCGGCGCCGTCGTCGAGGCCACCGACGTGATCGTCCACCCAGACCGCAACGTAGCCCTGCTGAAGCTGAGCACGCCGGTCACCAACGTCGCCCCGGCAGTGCTGTCCGATCAGGCTCCGGCGGCTGGGCAGGCCCTGCAGAGCGCTGGCTTCGGACGCACCGCGACCAGCTGGGTGCCGGGTCTACTCAACAGCGGCCAGTTCAACGTCACCGGCACCGCCGACGCGGTCGTCGCGCTGGAGCCGGCTGGCAATGCAGCACTCTGCCAAGGCGACGCGGGCGGCCCGCTCACGCGGGAGAACACGGGCAGGCAGGAGGTGGTCGCCCTGACGACCAGTTCCTGGCTCGGTTCCTGCCTCGGCGGCCCCGAGGGCGAGACCCGCAGGGGGGCCCGTGCCGTGCGTGTCGACGACCTCGGGCAGTGGCTCAAGGACAACGTCACCGTGCCGGGTCCCGACACCAGCAACCTAACCGACAACCGAGCCCTGGCCGACTTCAACGGGGACGGCAAGGCCGATCTGGCGGCCGTCGACAAGAACGGAACCCTCCAGGTCTACCGCGGCCGCCCCGAGGGCACCTTCGAGCCGACCCCGACTGCCGTCGGAACCCCGGGCGTGTGGAAGACGGTGCAGCGGATCTTCGCGGGCGACTTCAACGGCGACGGCAAACGCGACATCGCCGCCGTCTGGGAGAGCGACCGCATCCTGCTGCACGCCGGCAAGGGTGACGGCACCTTCAACACCACGGTCACCCTCAGCCCGCAGAACGCCACCTGGGCGCAGCTCAAGCACCTCACCCGCTACAAGCTCGACCCGGCCAGCCCGAGGGACGGCGTCCTCGCGACCCGCCCCAACGGTGACCTGTACGCGTACAGGGTCGGTACGAACGGTCAGCTCGACTTCAACGGTGGCAAGAAGATCTGGCCCGACACCTCTTTCAACAGCGTCATCATCCTCGGCACTGGTGACTTCAACGGCGACGGCCGTGACGACGTAGTCGGCGTGTGGGAGAACGGCGCCCTGGTCCGCTGGACCGGCAACGCCGCCGGGGCCCTGGATTCCGGCGGTCTGGCCGCCGCCGGTACCTGGACGGACCTGAAGATCGTCACCGGTGACGTCGACGGCGACGGCAAGATCGACATCGTCAGCTGGAAGGGCAACAAGATGTCCTTCCACCGAGGCAGGGGCAATGGCACCTTCGAGGGGGTTGGCGTCCAGCTCTGACACACGGACCCACCCGCCGTCGCACGTAATCGGGATGCTCCCGGCCATGCGGCGGCGGGCCGAGCGACGGAACCGCCGCCCTGTTCGCACACCTACCGACTACCCGACTCCGACGGGTTCGGCCGACGCCGACAGCGGAGTCCGGCCATACGATCTCCCGGATGGGAAGCACCTCTGTGGCACCTCCCATCCGGGGGCTTCAACACGATCAAGGACTGAAGTGATCTCCAACCTGATGCGGCGCACCAAGGGCGCGCTCGCAGTGACCATCGCCACCGGTGCCCTGCTCACCGTTACGGCTCCCGCTCAGGCCGCGCCCGTACCAACGCTCACCGCGGCCGGCGCGATCGTGATCGACGGCACCAACGGGACCACACTGACGGCCAAGGACGCCGACACCAAGCGCCCCATGGCGAGCACCACGAAGATCATGACTGCCCTGGTGGTCACCTCCCTGCCGAGCCTCAACCTCGACCAGAAGGTGACCGTCAAGCAGGAGTACCTGGACTACGTCTACGTCCAGGGAGCTAGTTCGGCCCAGCTCAAGGCCGGGGCGACCCCGACAGTCCGTCAGCTGCTGTACGGGATGATGCTGCCCTCGGGCTCGGATGCCGCGTACGCCCTCGCGGACACCTTTGGCACCGGCACCACCATGGCAGCGCGGACCACCGACTTCATCGCCAAGATGAATGGCAAGGCGCAGGAACTGGGCCTGACCAACACCGTCTACGACTCCTTCGACGGCATCTCGCCGACCGGCAAGAACCTCACCAGCCCGCGCGACCTGGCGAACCTCACCCGGCATGCGATGACCAACCCCCTGTTCCAGAACCTGGTGAAGACCACCTCGTACAGCACGGACGGCACCGCCACCACCGCCACATGGAGCAACACCAATCTCCTGATCCAGCCGCGCCCCACCGGCTACGCGTACCCGGGCGCGATCGGTATCAAGACCGGATGGACCACCCCCGCCGGCAAGTGCCTCGTCTTCTCCGTGAGCCGCAATGGCAAGACGGTCATTGGAGTCCTACTGAACGACGAAGAGCGCTACATGGACTCCATGGCCCTCTCCGACTGGGCCCTCGGCCCGGCCGCCGGCTCCAAGAGCGCCCTCCAGCGCAGCAACACCGAACCGATCCCCGACGTCCTCGACTGAACCTGCTCCGAAGGGGACACCATCACGTCCGCATGAAGTCTTGCTGCCGACTCCAACCCGCGTCGGCAGCAGGGCGCTCAGTGGGGTGCCCCGCCTGCCCGCCCAGGCGGATACCAAGGACGATTTCCACCGGGTCGTCACTCTCGTCAGTGGTCGTCCGCGCTCGCCGGGACGTCGCAAAGACCAGGGGCGGGTCGATCAACTCCAGCGCGATCACGGTGTCATGACACCCTGGACCACGGAGACCCGCAGAATCGGGGCTCGCGCACCAGGGTGCTGCCGAACTGAAGAGGCCATGGCTCCCATCGCTAGTCCTCAACGGCGCGACCCTCCCCCTGACAGGCCAGACATACCGTCCCGGCGCGCTGGCTCAGGTGCGGGCGGAGGGGAAGTTCTCGCGCGGATCCACACAGGCGATGTCAGGTTCGTCGCGCAGGTCTACCGGCCCCGCACAGCACCGCTCGCTACAGCCGACAGCTCCAGGTGGACTGGTCCGAGCTGACCACCCACTGACCCGTCCGACCCCAACCACCCGCCCCGAACCGGCGCCCCCGGACCAAGATCCGGACCATTTCCGGACCAGCCCCCGCCTGCAGGCCGCCGCGACTGTCATTTGTCCAGGCGCCGTACCACCAGCAGACGAAGAACATGCTGGTCAGCTACTCGCCGAAGAAGCTCGGCTTCTTCTGAGCACCTTGGGGGGTGTCTCGGCTCCACGGCGAGGCTGTCGTGCATGTTGGCGTCGGACACGGTGAGCTCATCAGGAACCAGCCGACGCCGGCAAGGGATCAGCAGTCCCGGCTGGCACCGTGTAGCCCGAACGTCAAGTCGCGCGAGCCGTCCTCAGGATCGGCGAGGCGATGGACCGGGCGTGGCACGGGCCGCTCGCCGCGGACTGGCCGCAACCGCGCGCGATTTGTGAGGTGGGCGTGATCGGTGAACACGGCTGGGCCACGGCCATCGAGAGCTGCGCCCGGACATCGCCTGGCGCGTCGGCGGGCAGCTCCTGGTGGCACCGGACGCCCCGGCCAGCACCGGCCACCTCGCCATCCTGCGCGGCGCGGGCCTGCTCGTCCGCGCCCGCTCCGGACGGACCTGGGGCAGCGCGCCCAAAAGTGGGACCGGGACCGAAGTGGGATCCGGGCGCGCCCGGGGGGGGCGGGTGCGGTAGGGGAGAGAGCGGCCGTCTTCCGGTGTCAGAAGCGCGTTGAACCCGCACTAACGGAAGACGGCCGCCGTATAGGGAGTGCGGGCCCTGTGGGGCCCGCACCGTGGAGCTCCGCTCAGGCGTGGCGGCCGGCCCTGAGGTCGGCCAGGAGTTCGGCCTGGCCCTCCAGGACGCCGGAGAGGATGCCGCGGGCGACCCGCAGAAGCTCGGCGATCTGGGGATGGGTCAGCCTGTAGTAGACGTTCGAGCCCTCGCGGCGGGTGACCACCAGGTTGGCCTTGCGCAGGACGGCGAGCTGCTGGGAGAGGCTCGCGCCCTCCACCCCGACCTCGGGCAGCATCTCGGCGACCGCGTGCTCGCGCACCGAGAGGAGTTCCAGGACACGGATGCGGACCGGGTGCCCCAGCGTTTTGAAGAACTCCGCCTTCAGCTGGTACAGCGGCGTGCTCACCTGGGTACCTCTCCCCTGACTGCCCATCTCATCCACCCGGAACCGTTCCTTCGTAGGCATCCGTTCGCCCCTCTTCACACCTTGCGACCTCCACAATTGCAGAGCCCTGCAACTCGTGGGACCTGGCGGGGTGCCTTCGTGGCCTTCGGCTCCCCCGTCGTCGGCGGTCCACCGCTTGACCGTCCCGCGGAGTCCGAGGCCGCGCCCGCTCTCAGCGAGACGGCGGGCGGCCTGGGCAATCTTCCCGTCGACCGACCAGCCCCGCTGGACGGCACGCCCAGGTCCTGACGGGGGGGTGCGGCGCCAGTCGATCGTCATCGTCAGTCCTCGGCCTCACAGGGGAAGGGTGATCCAGATGGCCTTGCCGCGCCCGTCCGCATCCGCCCGTACGACGGCGGTGCCGCCGAGCTCCATCGTCATTTCAGCCACCATGGCCAGGCCGCTGCCCGGCGCGGTGCCGAGAGCACCGAACAAGGCGGGCTGACAGGGGTGACGGTCGTGGACGGCGAACGCGAAGGCGCCGGGTCCGTGGGCGTAGGTCACGGTGATCATCGGTGAGGACACGGCGGCGTGCCGGACGGCGTTGGTGACCAGCTCGGCCACGATCAGCAGCGCCGGCCCCACGCTCGGATGGCGTAGGCCCACGCCGCATTCCACGAGGACGAGCTCGGTGGTCTCCCGGGCGATGCGCACGGCCGAGCCCGTGGCCGGCACGTCCAGCACATGCCGGTAGGGCATCGCCTCGGCCCGAACGCTCACCGGCCCGCCCCCGAGACCGTACGGGCCAGACGGAACCCGGACACGGACTGCGGGCGCAGCCGCAGCAGGGTGTCGTGCGGGCCGTGGCGCCAGCCGGGCAGGGTGCGCCGGTAGTGGGCGGCCTCGTCCGGGTCGGTGACGACGTCGGCCGGCCCGTGGGCGCTGACCGTCCAGCCGGTCCCTTCCGGACCGCGGATCTCGTCGAGCTGGTAGGTCAGTACCGCGCGGCCGGGGACGGTGGCGGCTTGTACCGGGGCTCGGACGACGAGGCGTCCGTACTCCATGACGTGTGCGGCGGGCCGGACGACTGCCAGCTCCCGCTGGACGTAGACGAGGCGGCCCCGGGCGGAGCCTTCGAGGAGCCACAGGGCCTCGGTGCCGGAGAGCTCGATCATCCGGCGGTCGGCGGGAACGGTCATCGTGCGGCCTTCCGGATGCGGTGCGGTCGGTGATGCGTATGCGGCAGCAGGCCCGCCTGCTCCAGATACTTGCGGGCGCCGGCGATCGCCTCCGGGGTGGTGGCGTACTCCCGGCCCTCCAGGCGCAGCAGCTCCAGGGCTCCGACGGCGTCCAGGGCCTGGCGCTGGCCGGGCCGGATGCCGGAGGTCATGACGGCGATGCCGCGCCGGTTCAGTTTGTCCACGGCGTCTTTGAGGACGAGGGCGCCGGTGGCGTCCAGGGTGGTCACCCGCGCCATGCGCAGGATCACCACCTTCACGTCGGCGACCTCGGAAAGTTCGAGGAGAAAGCGGTGGGCGCCGGCGAAGAAGAGCGGTCCGTCGATGCGGTAGGCCACGATGTGCTCGGCCAGCAGCGCGTGTTCCTCGTCGCTGTGCTCGCCCGGCACGTCCGGGCGGAAGTCGACCTGCTCCATCCGGGCCTGGCTCGCCACCGCCTTCAACGCGAGGGCGCCCGCCACGACGAGCCCGATGATCACCGCGTACACGAGGTCGAGGGCCAGGGTGGCGGCGGCGGTGAGGACCAGGACGACGGCGTCCGAGCGGGTGGCCTTCGCCATCGCGCGCAGCGAGCCGACCTCCACCATGCGGATCGCCGTCGCCAGCAGGACGCCCGCCAGCGCGGCGAGCGGGATCTTCGAGACGAGGGGGGCGGCGGCGAACACGATCACCGCGAGGACCGCGGCGTGGGTGAGAGCGGCCAGCCGGGAGGTGGCGCCGGTACGGACGTTGACCGCCGTGCGGGCGATCGCGGCGGTGGCGGGCACGCCGCCGAAGAGCGGGGCGGCGAGGTTGGCGACGCCCTGCCCGAACAGTTCCTTGTCCGGGTCGTGCCGCTGCCCCCCCGTCATCCCGTCCGCCACCGTCGCCGACAGCAGCGACTCCAGCGCGGCGAGCGCCGCGACCGCGACCGCCGGGGCCATCAGCGAGCCGAACGCGGACACGTCCAGGAAGGCCAGCGACGGGGCGGGGAGCCCGGAGGGAAGGGAACCGATCGGGGCCGCCGCGTCGAGGTGGAAGAGCTGCGCGATCACGGTGGCGGCGATCACGGCGACGATCGAGAACGGGACCGCCGGCTTCCACCGTGCCCCGGCCAGCATCACCGCCGCGACACCCAGCGAAAGGCCGATGGCCGTCCAGTTCGGGAAGGCCACGAAGTCCACCACGGCCCGCCACGCCACGAGCAGGACCTTCTCCCCCTCAGGTTTCTCGACACCGAGGGCGCCCGGTATCTGCTGGAGGCCGATCACGCACGCGATACCCAGGGTGAAGCCCTCCACCACCGGCGCCGGCACGTACCGCATGTACTGCCCGGCCCGCAGCAGCGCGAGACCGATCAGCAGGACACCGGCCATCAGGCCGACGGTGAGGACACCGCCGGGCCCGTACCGGGCGACGATGGGCACCAGGACCACGGTCATCGCACCGGTCGGACCGGACACCTGGAGATTCGACCCGCCGAACAAGGCGGCCAACGCACCCGCGACCACGGCCGTGGCCAGCCCCGCCTCCGCGCCCAGACCGGAGGAGACCCCGAACCCGAGGGCGAGCGGCAGGGCGACGATGGCCACCGTGAGGCCGGCCAGGAGGTCCCGGCGGGGGGCCCGGGCCATCACCGCGTAGTCCGCCCGGGCGGGCAGGACGGAGCGAACCCGGCCCAGCCCGGCCATCACCACGGTGTTCACGCTCACGGGACCGCGACCTCGGACTCGCGCAGCTCCTCCAACAGCACGCTCTGCCCCGTCAGGACCTCGGTCAGGATCCGGCGCGCCGCCGACATCAGCTGCGCCACGTCCCCGCCCGCCAGCTCGTAGACCACGGTCGAGCCGTCACGGGTCGAGGTGACGATCCCCGAACGGCGCAGGACCGCGAGCTGCTGAGACAGGGAGGAGGGCTCGACCTCGATCGCGGCCAGCAAGTCCCGTACGGGCATCGGCCCGTCCCGCAGCAGTTCCAGAACCCTTATCCGCACCGGGTGCCCGAGCATCCGGAAGAACTCGGCCTTCGCCTGATACAGCGGAACCGGCACGGTCTCGCACCCTTCTCACCACCCCGAACGGGGCGAACGCCTGGTGCTGTGCCCGCGGCTACCTACGGACACAGCCACCACAGGATGTATGAAATTGCAGACTTTTGCAATTTGCTAGGATGGTCACTCCATCGCGCGAACGCCCGGCGGTCGGCCAGCCGGTCCACGTCGGGGCGCTCCCGCGTCCCGACGTCCAGAAACCCGCGTGAATGAGCGACAGCCTGCCTCCGTGTCCGAAGTGCTCCAGTGAGTACACCTACGAGATGAACGCCCTGGTGGTCTGCCCGGAGTGCGGCCACGAATGGGTGCCCGCCGACGGCGCCGAAGGCGATGCCGGCGCCGCCTCGGAGCGGGTGGTCAAGGACGCCGTCGGCAACGTGCTGCGCGACGGCGACAGCGTGACGGTCGTCAAGGCGCTGAAGGTCAAGGGCAGCCCCTCGGGCATCAAGGCGGGCACCAAGGTCCGCAACATCCGTTTGATCGACGGCGTCGACGGCCACGACATCGACTGCCGGATCGAGGGCTTCGGAGCCATGCAGCTCAAGTCGAGCGTGGTCAAGAAGGCCTGACCCGCGGATCGCGCACGCGGGACTTCATGCCGACGGTCCTTGAGGTCCGGGATGCGGTCGGCGGCGACGGCGAGCGCCGGGGTACGCACACGAGTGCCGTCCCGGGAGCCCTCTGAGGTGACGCCCCAAACGCGCCGGGCGCCCGCCGGCATGGCGACGGCAGACGAGGGCAGGCGCCGGGTATGACGACCGAACGCGTCCCGGCCGGGCGCATCGCCGACCCGTGGGGTCGCCGCACTCCGTTCGGGCGCGGGGGTTCCTGGCCCGCTCGCGTGGACCATCACCTCGCCGGGGACGCCGGCAGCAATGACGTCGACCGGTGGGTCCAGACGGCTTCGAACCTCCATTCCAACGGCGATGCGATGGAGCTGGCGGTGAGGAACGGCCGCCTCGTCGGCGTCCGGGGAATGGCCCGCGACCGGGTCAACCGCGGCCGCCTCGACCCCAAGGACCTGTACGGCTGGCAGGCCATCGGCTCCCCCGACCGCCTGACCAGCCCGCTGATCCGCAAGGACGGCAGCCTGCGCGAAGCCGACTGGGACTCCGCGATGACCCGCGTCACGGAACGTACGCACGCACTCCTCGACGGCCCCGGCCCCTCGTCGATCGGCTTCTACACCAGCGGCCAGCTGTTCCTGGAGGAGTACTACGCCCTGGCCGTCCTCGCCCGCGGCGGCCTGGGCACCAAGCACCTCGACGGCAACACCCGACTGTGCACGGCCACCGCCGGCGAGGCGCTCAAGGAGTCCTTCGGCTGCGACGGCCAGCCCGGCTCGTACACCGACATCGACCACGCCGACACCATCGCACTGTTCGGGCACAACATGGCCGAGACCCAGGGCGTGCTGTGGAGCCGGGTCCTGGACCGCCTGGCCGGACCCGAGCCGCCCGTCCTCCTGTGCGTGGACCCCCGCCCGGGTCCGGTGTCCGATGCGGCCACCGTTCATCTCCAGCCGAAACCCGGCACCAACCTCGCGTTGATGAACGGCCTCCTCCACGAAGTGATCGCGAACGGCTGCATCGACCAGTCCTACATCGAGGCGCACGTCGCGGGCTTCGACCGTCTCGAACAGCAGGTGACCCTCTTCCCGGCCGAGGCCGCCGCCGCGGCCACCGGCGTACCCGCCGAGCAGATCCGTACCGCGGCCCGGCTGCTCGGCCAGGCCGAGCGGCTGCTGTCCACCGTGCTGCAGGGCTTCTACCAGTCCCACCAAGCCACCGCCGCCGCCGTCCAGGTCAACAACCTGCACCTCATCCGCGGCATGCTCGGCCGGCCCGGCTGCGGCGTCCTGCAGATGAACGGCCAGCCGACCGCGCAGAACACCCGCGAGTGCGGCGCCGACGGCGACCTGCCGGGCTTCCGGAACTGGGCCAACCCCCGCCACGTCGAGGAGCTCGCCAGGGTCTGGAACGTCCCGGCGGACCGCATCCCGCACGATGGTCCGCCCACCCACGTCATGCAGATGATCCGTCTCGCCGAAGAAGGCTCCCTGCGCATGCTGTGGATCTCCGGGACCAACCCCGCCGTGTCCCTCCCGGAGCTGGAGCGCGTCCGTGCCGTGCTCGGCCAGGAGCGGCTGTTCCTCGTCGTCCAGGACCTCTTCCCGACCGAGACGACGGAGCTCGCCGACGTGGTGCTCCCCGCTGCCGGCTGGGGCGAGAAGAACGGTACGTTCACCAACGCCGACCGCACCGTGCACCTCTCCCTCCAGGCGGTCGAACCGCCCGGCGAGGCCCGCCCCGATCTCGACGTCTTCCTCGACTTCGCCCGCCGCATGGACCTGCGCGACGGCTCGGACGCACCCCTGCTGCCCTGGCACGGCCCCGAGGAAGTCTTCGAAGCATGGAAGGCGTGCAGCCGGGGACGCCCCTGCGACTACAGCGGACTCAGCTACGCCCTCTTGCGCGAGCGCGGCGGCATCCAATGGCCCTGCACGAGCGGACATCCCGACGGAACCGAACGCCTCTACACCCGGGGCGACTTCCGCAGCCGTCCCGAGGACTGCGAGACCTACGGCCGCGACCTCCTCACGGGAAACCCCCTCGACGAGGAGGCGTACCGGTCCCTGAACCCGGACGGCAAGGCGGTCCTGCGCACCGCCCCGTACGTCCCGCCGCCCGAGCAGCCGGACGCCGAGTATCCACTGTGGCTGATCACCGGTCGCACCCTGTACCAGTTCCACACCCGTACGCGTACCGGCCGTGTGCCCGAACTGCGTTCCGCCGCGCCGGACATGTGGATCGAGCTGTCCGAACCCGATGCGGCGGAAGCCGGCATCGGGGAAGGCGACCTCGCCGAGGTGGCCACCCGGCGCGGCACGGTCCGGGCCCGGGTGCGCATCACCGGCATCCGCGAAGGCGTGGTCTTCCTGCCGTTCCACTACGGCTACTGGGACGCCCCGGAGGCGGCCGGCCACCACCGGGCCGCCAACGAGCTGACGCCGACCTCGTGGGATCCGGCCTCCAAGCAGCCCCTGTTCAAAACGGGCGCGGCCCGCATCACACTGGTAGCCCGCACTTCGGGCCCGGCCTCGGCCCCCACGACCACGGCCTCGCGGCCCGAGCCCGGCCCGGACGCGAAGGACGACCACACCACCGCGACGGGACCATCATGAACGCGCCCGTGCCACCCACCACAACGGTTCTTCGCCCGCTCGGTACACCGCTGCCCATCGGATTCCTGGGCCTTGCCGCAGCGGCATTCGTCGTCTCGGCGGTCCAGCTCGGCTGGATCCCGCCCCATGAGCGCCACGCGGTGGCCTTGGTCCTCGTGGCCTTCGCCTTCCCGCTCCAGCTGCTCGCGGCCCTGATCGGCTTCCGCGTCCGGGACACGGCGTTCGCCACCGCCATGGCCCTGGAGGACACCCGGGGGCGGCCCGTTCTGCCCGTCGGCCGGCACGGATCCGGCGCCCGGGCAGTGGAAGAAGGGGCAGAGCCCGGGGTCCGGCCGCTGCTCTGATCGCCCCACTGCCCGTGGAGCATCGCCTGTCCGGCGCCTCGTGTTGTCGGAGCGGGCGGGGCCGGGGCGCGGGTGGGGTGGTCACGTCGGGCTGTGGCGGCGTTCGGTGGCCAGGTGGGCGAAGTGGGCGATGAGGTCGGGGGCGTCCACGGCTGCCGGGTTGACGACCTGCTCGACCGGGGCGCCCTGGAGGAGGCGTTTGACGGGGAATTCGAGTTTCTTGCCGGTGCGGGTGTGGGGGATGCCGGGTACTTCGAGGATCTCGTCGGGGACGTGGCGGGGTGAGGCGCCGGTCCGGATCGCCTCCTTGATCTTCTCGCGGAGCGGGTCGTCCAGGGTCACACCGGCCGCGAGGACCACGAACAGGGGCATCCAGTAGCCGCCCCCGGGTTCTTCCGCTCCGATGACGAGGGCCTCGGCGATCTCGGGGAGGCGTTCGACGACGTCGTGGATGTCGGCGCTGCCCAGGCGTACGCCGTTGCGGTTGAGCGTGCTGTCGGAGCGGCCGTGAACGATCACCGAGCCGTGGGAGGTGAGGGTGATCCAGTCGCCGTGCCGCCACACGCCCGGGTGGGAGGAGAAGTAGGCGTCGCGGTAGCGGGTGCCGTCGGGGTCGTTCCAGAAGTACAGCGGCATGGACGGCATCGGCCGGGTGACGACGAGCTCCCCGACCTGGTCGACGATCGGGGCGCCCTCGGCGTCGTACGCGGCCAGGGCCACGCCCAGGTGGGGGGCTGACAGCTCTCCGGCCCACACCGGTGTGGTGGGGGCGCTGCCGGCGAAGCCGGAGACGACGTCCGTGCCGCCGCTGGTGGACGCGAGCAGGACGTGGTCGCCGACGTGCCGGCGGACCCAGGGGTAGGCGGAGGCCGGCAGTGCGGAGCCGGTGCAGCCGACCACGCGGATCGAGGACAGGTCGTGCGCCGAGGGGTCGATGCCGTGCTTGGCCATGCCCAGCAGGTACTGCGGGCTGGTGCCGAAGACGGTCACCCGGTGGCGCGCGGCCAGCTCCCACAGGACGTCGAGCTGGGCGAAGGGCGCCGGACTGCCGTCATAGGTGCAGGTGGTGGCGCCGGTGAGCAGCGTGGAGGCGACCAGGTTCCACATCATCCAATGCGTGGTGGTGTACCAGAGGAGGCCGTCACCGGGGCCGAGGTCGGAGTGCAGGCCGAGGGTCTTGAGGTGTTCGAGCAGGACGCCGCCGTGGCCGTGGACGATGCCCTTGGGCAGGCCGGTGGTGCCCGAGGAGAACACGATCCAGAGGGGGTGGTCGAAGGGCACGGGCGTGCAGGTGAGTTCCTCGGTGCGGGTGGAGGCGTCCTCCCAGCGCACCACCGGTGACGGGTGCGCCTGGGGCGGCGGCCACGGCAGGCCCACGTGGTTCACGAGCACGGTGGCCTTCAACGTCGGCAGCGCGGCGGCGAGTTCGGCGGTGGCCTCGCGGCGGTCGTGGGTGGTGCCGTTGAAGAGGTAGGCGTCGGCGGAGATCAGGACGGTGGGTTCGAGCTGGGCGAAGCGGTCGGCGGCGGCCTTGGGAGCGTAGTCCTGCCCGCAGACCGACCACACGGCGCCCAGGCTCGCGGCGGCGAGGAAGGCGACGATCGCGTGCGGGGTGTTGGGGAGGTAGCCGACGACCCGGTCCCCCTTGCCGACGCCCAGGTCGCGCAGGGTGGCGGCGACGGAGGCGACCTGGGCGCGCAGCCGGCCGCCGGTCACCTCGTATCCGGAGCCGGTCTCGTCGAGGGCGATGATCGCCGCGGTGTCGTCGGTGAGGTTGCGCAGGGCGTGGTGGGTGTAGTTGAGGGTGGCGCCGGGGAACCAGCGGGCGCCCGGCATCCGCTCTTCCGCGAGCACCTGCTCGTACGGGGAGGCCGCGTCGATGGCGAAGTACTCCCACACGGCGGCCCAGAAGCCCTCCAGGTCGGTGACCGACCAGCGGTGCAGGGCGGCGTAGTCGGTGCCGTCCACGCCGGCGTGGCGGGCGAAGTCCATGATGCGGCTGTCGGCGACGGCCTGCGGGTCGGGCGTCGTGAAGGGGTCCGGGTACGGCCGGGTCATCGTGTGGCGCTCCTCGGCAGGCTGTTCTCTACGGTCCGTGGGGACGGGCGGGGGCTGCGCGTGGTGTGCAGGAGGGACGCCCAGGCGGCGGTGTCCGTGAAGTCGTGCCTCCCGGCCGGGACGAGGTCCATGACGACGCGGTCGGGGCGCAGCAGGACGGCGTCCGCCCGGCCGGCGCGCAGCCAGGCGGTGAGGGTGCCGTCGTCACGGAGGTCGGTCACGGGGATCGCCGGGGCGCCGAGCCCGCAGGCGAGGGCACGCAGCGAGGGCCGGGGTTCGGTGGCGGTCAGCACGGTGAAGCCGTCGCCGAGCAGTTCGTCGAGACGGGTCGGCCGGCCGCCGGGCCCCACCACCCGTGGTTGCGGGCAGTGGGTGCCCACGAGGCTCCTGCGCGTACGGCGCCGGACGAGGGGCCCGGCGGTCAGGGGCGGGCTGAGGTCGCGGCCCGCCGCCGCCGTGAGGCCGGGTATGCGGCAGGCCGCGGCCAGGATCCCTCGGCGCAGTGCGGCGGCGCCGTCCTGGCCGCCGGTCATGGCCCAGCCCATGGCGACCGCGAGCCGGATCGCGTGCCGTGCGTGCGGCTTGCGCTCGCTCTCGTAGGTGTCCAGCAGCCGTTCGTCGCCGCCCTGGCCCAGGACGCGGGCCAGCTTCCAGGTGAGGTTGTGGGCATCACGCAGGCCCGCGCACAGCCCCTGCCCGATGAACGGCGGGGTGAGGTGGGCGGCGTCGCCGAGGAGGAAGACCCGTCCGCCGCGCCACCGGTCGGCCACCCGCGCCCGGAAGGTGTACTGCGTCTCCCGTACGACCTCGAAGTCCCCGTCGTACGAGGGCGACAGCCACGGGGCGATCAGTTCGCGGACCGGTTGCCGCCCGTCTTGCAGCCGGAACTCCCAGCGGTAGCGGTCCTCACCGACGCGCATGAACGTCGCCGGCCGGTGCGGGTCGCAGACCTGGTCGACGCCTTCCCAGCAGCGGACGTCGGCCTTCGTGCGGACGTCGATGACGGTCCAGCGTTCCTCGAACCGCAGGTCCTCCCATGCGGCGCCGATGGCGGCACGGGTGAGGCTGCCCGCGCCGTCGCAGCCGAGGACCGCCTCGGCCCACAGCTGATGGTCACCCTCGTCGTCGCGGTAGGTCACGCGCACGGGTCCGGCCGGGTCCGGGGCGACGACTCCGGTGACCTCGACACCGCCCCGCAGTTCGCACTCCGGGCGCCGGGCGAGGGCGTCGCGCAGCAGTCGTTCCAGCTCGGGCTGGTCGAACATGCTGGTCTGCGGGTAGCCGTGGTGGCCGTGCGCGGAGCGCCGGAACTCGGCCATGACCCGGTGGCGGGCGTCCAGCAGCCGGAGTCCGTTCGCGGGGCGGGCGATCGCGGCGAACTCCTCGCCCACACCTGCGGCCTGGAGGATGCGGCGCACCTCGTCGTCGGTGGCGACGGCACGCGGGAGCGGGTAGACGTCCTGGTGGCGTTCCAGGACGACGGCGCGGATCCCGCGCCGGGCGAGGAGGAGGGCGGCGGTCACACCCACCGGCCCGGCGCCGATGATCACGACGGGGGCGGGGGCTGTCCGTCCGGGGTCTGTCGGTGCGGGCCCGGTTGCGGGGTCTGTCGGTGCGGGCCCCGGTGCGGTGTCCCGGGGTCCGGCCTGGTCGGGGTCGGCGGTCATGTGCGGCTCACCTCGGGTCTTACTTCGCGTCCGTGACGGGCGTGCGCTGCTCGCCGAGGTCGATCCGCCCGTCAGCGGTCGAGATCGTCGCCGTGATTACGTCACCCGCGTGCAGGTAGTGCGGATTGCGGGCCTGGCTCTTGAAGAACGCCTTCCACTTCACGGCGGGCGGCAGCAGCGCGCCGATCTTCTCGACCGCCTTGGGCGGGGCCTTGAGGGCCGTGCCGCCCGGGGTCCCGGTGAGCAGCAGGTCGCCGGGGGCGAGGGTCTGGAAGCGGGCCAGCAGTGTCAGCGCCCGTGCCGGGCGGACGATCATGTCGGCGAGGGTGCGGTCCTGGCGCGGCTCGCCGTTGACCGACAGCCGCAGCCGCAGGTCGAGGAGGTGGGCGAAGTCCTCGGGCTCCAGTAGCGACAGGTGGGGCCCGGTCGGGGTGAAGGTCGGGTACGACTTGCTCTCGTAGAACTGCGTCTTGGTCAGCTGCACCTCACGGGCGCTGACGTCGTTCGTGATCACCAGCCCGGCGACGTACTTCGGCAGGTCGCGTTCCTCGACCACGGTGCCGACGGGCAGGGGTGCGCCCATGACGAGCCCGAGTTCGATCTCGTAGTCGAGGAACTTCACGTGCGACGGGCGGACGACGGCCTCGCCGGGGCCGCTCACCGATCCGGACGCCTTGCGGAAGAAGGCGGGCGGGATGTCGCCGGTGAAGCCCGAGTCGCGGGCGTGGCTGTGGTAGTTGACCATCTGGGCGACCACCCGGCAGGGAGTGGTGACCGGCGAGAGGACGACCAGGTCGGCGACGGGCGTGCCCGCCTCCCCGGAGCGGGCGGCCTCGCGCACGGCCGCCCGGTCGGCGATCAGCTCGGCGGTGGTGGCGGCCTTGGTGGCGACGGGGACGGCCCGGTCGCCTCGGAGGACCCACCAGCCGTCGGCGGTGCGCAGGACGTTCGTACTCATGTCAGTGCCTTTGTGAGGGGGTTGGGCGTGCGGAGGTTCAGGACGTGGCGGCTTTGAGCAGGCCCAGCAGGCGTGCCGGGTCCATCTCGTTGTCGCCTCGCAGGGCCTCGATGACGTCACGGACCCGCTGCGGGGAGGGGCTCGCGCCGAGGAAGTCGCGGGTGGCCGGGGGTCCCCACTGGGCGAGGCCGCTGGTCGACATGGGTGCCCAGCCGGGCTCCAGGTCGCTGGAGAACAGGTCGCCGTCGGCGAAGTGCTCCAGCATGAAGCGGTCGGGGTCGCGCCAGTAGTCGAAGAGCTGGCTGCCCTGGATGTGCCGGCCGATGCCCCAGCTGCGCCGGTAGCCGCGCTCGGCCAGGTACTCGCCGCCGGCGGCGATCGAGTCGAGGTCGGTCACCTGGTAGGCGGAGTGGACGTAGCCGTTGCCCGGGCCCAGGTGCATGGCCAGCGTGTGGTGGTCGACGGCCCGGCTGCCCTGGTCACAGCGGATGAACGCCATCGTCGGGCCACGGTCGCGCCGGCCGTCCAGGAACAGGAAGTCGGACACGATCATCCCGAGGGTGTCCAGGTACCAGTCCAGGGCGCGCCCGAACACCCGTGTCTCCAGGACCACATGGCCCAGGCGCTGGATGCGGGAGGGTTCGCGCGGCGGGCGCTGGGTGACGTTCACGCGACGGTGACCGGTGCCGAAGTTGAGCGGAAGCGGCTGCTGCTCGGGCAGCGCCGGCAGTTCCTGCCCGCAGTGCGCGACCCGGACCGGGAAGCCGGAGGGGTCGAGCAGGTCGACCGCCTTGCCGCCGCCGGGTACGTCCGCGTCCCGTACGGACGTGCCCGTGGCGCGGGCCAGCCGGTCCAGGTCGGCCCGCTCGGCGGCGCGGAACGCCGGGCCGATGAAACGGGAGGTCCGGCCGCGCCGGATCACCATGCACGGTGAGCCGGCGAAGGTACCGCGCAGCCACAGCTCGCTCTCGCTCCGGGCGGCGATACCGAAGCCGAAGTCCCGGGCGAAGACCTCGGCCCGGTCCAGGTCGGGCTTCTCGAACTCCAGCCAGGCCAGGTCGGCCACCTTGATCACGGGGTTGCGGGAGCGCCCGGGGTGTTCGCCGCGCAGGGCGCCCTGCGCGCTGTGGAGGTCCTGATGGGCCGTCCTGACGCCGGGGACGCCGACTGCGTTGACGCGGGTTTCGGACATGGTGTCCTCCAAGCGACATTGCCTTATTGAGGAAATCATCAAGTGTGACGGTTCCATCGTCAAGGCCTTCGCGGCGGGAAATGATGAATTCATCAGGACTGCGATCGCCATCGCCTCCCCGGTTAGACTCTGGGTATGCCTACGTCAGCCCCGCCCGGCAACCGATTCGAGCGGCGTCGCGCCGAAACTCGCGGAGCCCTCGTCCGCGCGGCCCGCCAGATACTCGGCGAGACCGGGGACACCAGCGTCAGCATCCAGGTGATCGCCGAGCGCGCCGACGTCGGTTTCGGCTCGTTCTACAACCACTTCGACTCGAAGACGGAGCTGTTCGAGGCCGCGGTCCGGGACGCGTTGGAGGAGTACGGCCGGACCTTCGACGAGCGCCTGGCCGGCATCGACGACCCGGCGGAGCTCGTCGCGACGGGCTTCCGGCTCAGCGCCCGCATGGCCGAGTCGCACCCGGAGCTGATGCAGGTGCTGCGGCGGCGGGGGCTGGGCCACATCCACTCGGACAACGGCCTGGCCCGGCGGGCCCGCCGGGACGTCGAGGTGGGCATGGCCTCCGGCCGCTTCACCGCCGTCGACCCGATCGTGGCCCTGTCCGCACTGGGCGGCACCCTGCTGTCCCTGGTGGAGCTGCGGTTCGCCCGGCCCGACGTGGACGGCGACGCCGCCGCGGTGAACCTCGCCGAGATGGTCCTGCGCATGCTGGGCGTCCCGCCGGACGACGCCCACGAGGTCGCCCGGCGACCCCTCCCCGACCTCGCCTGACCGGCACCGGCACCGGCACCCCCTCTCCCGCCGGGACCAAGGGGCTCCCTTAGGCGGTCGCGGGACGCGCCCTCGTCGATCCAGGCCCCGGCGTTCACGCACTCCAGGCACGCCCCCGCCCCCCTGGGCGATGATCCACGCCGCCCTTGCGCGCGCCGGGGCGAGAGCCCCGCCATCGCGGGAGTCCCCGGTGCCGCGAGCACCTGCCGCAGCGCCTGCGCGGCGTCCTCCACCAGCTCCTCCACGAGCGCGGCCCGGCCCCTGAAGCGGCCGTAGACCGTGCGACGCACCATGCCCGCCGACAGCTCCATAGTTGCACAGTGATGGGCAATAAACTAGCCTGCACATCAATGGGCAATTAACTGCTCGGCGCCTCGCCGGTCCCTGGCCACGGCCGCCCTCCAGCCCTTCACACTCCTTCCGCGAACCCCTCGAAGCCCCGGCTTCGCCTCCTGTCGAGGAGCCTTTTCATGCCGCTCTTTGCGCATACACCTGCCGAGACGACGACCGGGCCCTATGCACGGCGCTGGTGGGCCCTGCTGGTGCTCTGCCTGAGCCTGCTGATCGTCGTCATGGCGAACACGTCGCTCGTCGTGGCCGCGCCGGACCTGACCAAGGACCTGGGGCTGTCCAGCAGTGACCTGCAGTGGGTCATCGACGGCTACACCGTCCCGTATGCCGCGCTGATGCTCGTCCTGGGCGCGATCGGCGACAAGTACAGCCGCCGCGGCGCACTCGTCCTGGGCCTGCTGACCTTCGCGGGCGGTTCGGTGATGGGCGGCCTGGTCCACGAGACCAGCCTGGTCATCACCGCCCGCGCGATCATGGGCGTCGGTGCCGCCGTCGTCATGCCGGCCACGCTGTCGCTCCTGGTCGCGATCTTCCCCAGGGCCGAGCGCGCCAAGGCCATCACGGCCTGGAGCGCCACGTCCGGTCTCGCCATCGCCGCGGGCCCGGTGGCCGCCGGCTGGCTGCTGGAGGAGCACGCCTGGGGCTCCACCTTCCTCATGAACGTCCCCCTCGCGGTCCTCGGCGTCATCGGCGCACTGCTCCTGGTTCCGCCGTCCAAGGCGAAGGGCATGGGCCGGATCGACTACATCGGCGGACTGCTCTCGATCGTCTTCATCGGCAGCCTGGTCTACGCGACCATCGAGGGCCCGCACTTCGGCTGGGGCGCCGGCCCGATCACCGCGGCCGTCGTCGCCGCCGCCGGCCTGCCGGCCTTCGTGGCCTGGGAGCTGAAGCATCCGAACCCGATGCTGGACGTGCGCAAGTTCAGGGAGCGGCCCTTCAGCGGCTCGATGCTCGCGGTGCTGTTCTTCTTCTTCGGCACCTTCGGTTCGATCTACTACTCCACCCAGTTCCTGCAGTTCGTCCTCGGCTACAACGCCCTGGAGACCGGCATACGCCTGCTGCCGCTGGCCGGAACCGTCTTCGCCGGCGCCGCGGTCACCGGCAAGCTGGCCCCGAAGCTGGGTGTCAAAGTGGTCGTGGGCGCCGGCATGGTGATCGGCACGGCGGGCGTCTTCCTCCTCACTCGGATCGAGTCGGGCTCGGCCTACACGGACTTCCTGACGCCCCTGCTGATGCTCGGCTTCGCGATCGGCCTGAGCCTGTCCCCGGCCACCGACACCATCATGGGCTCCTTCCCCGAGTCCGAGCTGGGCGTCGGCGGCGGCGCCAACGACACCGCGCTGGAACTCGGCGGCGCGCTGGGTATCGCCGTGCTCGGCTCACTCCTCGCGACGTCCTACAAGGACAAGCTGACCGGCATGATCGGCGGCCGCCTCCCGGCCGAGGCGATGGACGTCGCCAAGGACTCGGTGGGCGGCGGCCTCGCGGTCGCCGAGCACGTCGCCACGACCCCGGGCGGTGGCCCCCGGCAGGCCCAGACCCTGATCGAAGCGGTGCACGAGTCCTTCGCCCACGCCATCGCGCACACCAGCCTCATCGGCGCGATCGTCATGGGCGCCGGAACCCTGATCGTCATCGCCGTGCTGCCCGGCCGCAAGGCGAACGGAAAGCACCGCCAGGAAGCTTCGCCAGAGGCGGAGGCGGAGGCGAAGACGGCGGCGGAGGCCGAGACCGTGGGCGCCGCCTGAGCACAACGGCGCGTCGGAGCCGGGCGCACGTGACAAGACCCCGGTGCCTTCGCACCGGGGTCCGTCCGGTCTCCGCGTCAACCGCCGTACCGGAACTCAGCCCTCGGCGAGGGCCTGCGCCGCGACCACGGCGGCCACCTCATCGACCACGACGTGCGCCTGCTTCTCCGGCACACCGGCCGCGATGAGCGTGGCGACGGCGGTACGCGTCCCGTCGTCCTCCAGCGCGCCGGTGTTGACCTCTTCCAGCAGGGCGACCGTCATCGCCTCCAGCCCGGCACCCATGACCGCGGGCGGCAGGTGGGAATGGAAGACGCCGTCCCGCTGCCCCCGTTCCAGGATGGCCGTGACCCTGACCCGGGCGGGCTTGAGGATCTCACCGACCCTCTCCATGCCCAGGTCCCGCTGGGCCAGCGCCAGGAGCATCCGGTAGCGGTCGCCCACCGGCCACATCGACAACGAGAAGCGCGCGAGGGCCCGCTCGGCCGGGTCCGTCGCCTCCACCCCGGCCGCCGCGGCGGCCTGGAGGGCCTCGGCGGCCTCCTCGGCCAGCGCCTCCAGGAGCGCCGCCCGTCCGGGGAAGTGCCCGAAAAGGGTGCGCCTGACGACACCGGAGGCGCGCGCCAGCTCCTCCAGAGTGGTGTCGGGGTTCCGTCCGAGCTCCTGGCGCGCGGTGGCCAGGATGCGCGCCCGGTTGGACCGTGCATTGCGTCGCTGCGGCACGCGGCCGACGGGCTGGGACACGCGGGAACCTCGATGATGAAAACCGGACGGGGAACGGGCCCGTTCATTCTGACATGTGGGTCGCGCCCCGATCCGTGGCCGCCTCCCCGGACGTCCTGCCTGGTCAGGCGGGAAGTTCCGTGATGCTCGCCGGCTCCTGGGGGTCGACCCCGTTGAGCCGGTGACGGAAGTCGCTGGAGCTGGGATAGGCCGCGCGGCGGGAGCGCATGATGGAGCCCAGCGGACGGTGGGCCTCCAGGGCGTGCCAGGGGCTGAAGGACAGGACGTCGTCCGCGTAGCGGCGGCGGGCGTCGCTGTAGGCGTCCTGTGCGGGCAGGTGGAGCACGGCCACGGCTTCGTGGGGTGACAGCTCCTCGGGCCACAGGACCGACGCGTCCTCCACCGGCATGCGGTCGATGTCCGTGCACAGCTGGGCGCGGATGTCGTACTCGGCGCTGTCGTGCGCGAAGAAGTCGACCACGAGGTCACGCAGCGCCGATTCTCCCGCCTTCTTCTCGACGGGCCGGCCGGTCAGGGCCCGTACGTTCGCGGAGCGCGGGGCGGCCGAGATCTTGGCGACGTGGTCGCCGTAGCGCAGCGCGGCCATCGAGTAGAAGGTCTCGCCGAGGATGTGGTGGTTGGCGGCGGCCAGGGTCTCCACGGCCGGTGGGAGCGGGCGTCCCACGCGGGTGAGGGCCTTGGCGGCGGCGCGGGCGGCCAGCCCGGTCAGCTGGAGCTGCCGGTCGCTCTGGCGGGGCTGCTTTTCGAGCAGGTCCTGGAGTTTCGCGTACTCGGCGATGTTCCCGAAGGGAAGGGTGGGGTGGTTGACGAGGAGGAGGTCCTGGGTGGTGTGGCCGTCGTCAAGGGCGCGGGGGCCGGGCGCGCCGATGACTTTGACGGCGATGCCGCGCTGGACGGGCACTTGGTCGGAGCGCAGGTCGCCGGGGGCGGAGGAGAAGCGGACGATCACCGGGTAGGCGGCCGGTTCGGTGAAGAGGCCTTGGGCCAGGTGGGCCGGGAGACGGGAGTGGACACGCAGTTCGCCGGCGAGGACGCCGTGACTCTTGGCGTGCGCGTCACGCAGGCCGTGCCGGTGTTTGTCGGCGACCTGCCGGTTGGCCTTGCCCATGGCCTCGACGACCTGGCGGATCAGCTCCTCCTCGTCAGGGAGGGGCTGTTCGAGGTCGGGGCGGTACCGGACGTACGTGCGGGGTGTGGTCATGGGTGGCCTCCGCGCGAGGGTGGGGGGTCAGATGCCGCCGAGCCAGCGGATGGCGGAGAGGCTGGGCATGAAGAAGTACTCGCCGCCGAGAAGGGTGTTGAAGGACTGGATGTTCCGCACCCTGCGGGGCGGAGTGCCGGGCACGGTGAAGTAGGCGCCCTTGTCCTGGAGGGAGATCATCGGGTCCTTCTCCTTGCCCAGGCCCATGAAGTTTCCGGAACCGACCCACTCGCTCTGCAGGAACTCGACGTTGTCGATGGCGCGTGCGCCGAGGGCGATGAAGTCCAGGCCGCGCGGCTTGCCGTCGTCCTTCAGCCGGTCCGGGGGCAGCGGGGTGCCGTAGGAGGTCCCGCGGCGGACGATCCGGCGGATGTTGACGTCGGTGAGGACCGTCAGCCTGGTGTCGCGCGGGTTCATCCGGCGGATGTGGGAACCCAGCGGGGTGCGCAGTCCGCGGGGGTCGGCCGCGTAGTCGAAGTCGTTGATCCGGTTCGGGTCCTCGCCGATCGCGGGATCGTCGCGTTCGGGGGCCAGGGCCAGCGGTGCGCCGCTGCGCCAGCGGCCGACGAGCTTGGCGGCCAGCAGTTCGCGTTCGGCCTCGGTACGGGCGTTGTCGTGCAGCCACTTGTTGAAGGCGGCGACGTGGGAGTGGTACTTGCGGAAGACCACGTAGGTGCCGTTGCGGCCGAGGACGTCCGGAACCGGCACCGGCAGCGGGACGCCCGTCTCGCTCGGGTATCCGAGCACGAACTCGCCCGCCTTGATCGGGCGCCCGTCGCCGGGCAGCGGTTCGGCGCCGCTGCCCTCGACCACCGGCTGGCTGAAGCCGTCCCGGTAGCCGAACACGTTGAACCCGTCGGCCGCGAAGTCCTGGTGGGACAGCAGCCGCACACCGGACACCTCACCCAGCTCTTTCTCGTAGGCGGCGACTTCGGTACGCCGGTCGTCCTCGCTCGCGGCGTACACCGTGACGGCGACGTGCACGCGCGGCGTACCGAAGGGGAACTCCCAGTTCTCGGGCGCGTTCACGCCGGTGTCGCGCAGCCGCTCGGCGCGGGCGGCCATTCCGGCACGGAAGTTGGCGGGGAAGGAGGCCAGTGAGGTCTCCGGCACGCCCAGCGCCACCAGGCCCCGGTGGCTGAGGGCGAGGGCCAGCCAGGACGGCCGCGGTTCGTCCCAGCGGGCCGCCGAGGTCACCCGCGGAGCCAGCCTGCGCAGCAGTTCCCCGCCCGCCGCGGGCTCGGTGATCTCCAGGATCGCGTGGGTGCCGAAGTAGGGCTCGGGCCGGGCCCGCAGCAGTGTCGCCTGGATGTCGTCGAGGTCCAGGGTCGGGGGCCGGCGCAGCCGCCGGAACAGCGGGGAAGGCATGGTGCGCCTTCCTTCAGTTGAGGTCCGACAGGAAGCGCTGCACCGCGGCCTCCTGCCGCTTGAGCCGGTGGGCTTCGGCGACGGTGAGGTTGGGGTGGGCGACGAACCACGATTCCGCCGGGACCTGGTACTTGACGATGAAGTCCTTCACCTCGGGCGAGGTGATGCCGGGCCAGCCCTCGACATTGGAGAACAGGTAGTCCATGAAGTCGGGGATCTTGGTGGCGAAGTCGTCGATGTAGGGGTCCCACTCGCCGTCGAAGGCGGTCGCGAACAGCAGCTTGGTGTCGCCGTCGAGGAACACGAAGCGCATGTTGTGCAGCGTGCCGACCTGCCCGGCGCCCGCGAGATTCCCGCCGACCAGCTTGAAGAACCTCCGCAGGCGTTCGGCGCCGTTCGGCTTCAGCGGCAGGATCGTGGTCAGCTCGGACACCTCGCCGCTCTTGGCTCCGATCCGGCCGGCGGTGGTGACGGCGTGCTCGGCCATCTGCTCAAGCTCCGCGTCGCCGAGCCGCTGGCCGACAAGGAGGACAAACTGATGATGTAATCAGTTATGCGAGGATGCTCAAACTCGCCTGCAGCGAAGTGGTTCAGCGTCGGCCGCCGACGCTGAACCACAAGGAGAGGTGCCATGACGGAGGCTTTGCCAACGCGCCACTCGCCCGTCGACGCCTTCTCAGCCGCCTCCCGCGATCCTCGACCGGACCTTGCCGCGGGCGTCGGCGGCGTCGTCGGCGAGCAGGGCCAGCTCGGCGAGTTCGCGGCACTCCGCGAGGGTGTGGGCGGCCAGGGCCGCCCGTACCTCGGGGAGCGAGGCGGGCGCGGCCGACAGGCTGGTGACGCCGAGGCCGACCAGCACCAGGGCCAGCACCGGGTCGGAGGCCGCCTCACCGCACACGCCGACCGGGCGGCCGTGCTCGGCCGCTGAACGGGCGGCGGAGGCGACCAGCGTGAGCAGGGCCGGCTGCCACGGGTCGAGGAGCCCGGCCAGGGAGCCGAGCGTACGGTCGGCCGCGAAGGTGTACTGGGCCAGGTCGTTAGTACCGATGCTGAAGAAGTCGCAGACCTCCGCCAGCCGGTCGGCCCGCAGGGCGGCCGCCGGGACCTCGATCATGGCGCCGGCCAGCGGCAGGCCGTGCGCGCGGACCCGGGCGGCGAACGCGGCCGCCTCGGAAGGGACCGACACCATCGGGGCCATCACCCACACCTGCGCGGCGCCGTCCTCGGCGGCCTCGGCGATCGCGGCGAGCTGGGTCTCCAGCAGCTGGGGGTCGCGGGCGGCCGTCCGCAGGCCGCGGACGCCGAGGGCCGGGTTCTCCTCATCGGCGGCCGTGGCGAAGAGCAGCGGCTTGTCCGCCCCCGCGTCGAGCGTGCGGACGACGACCCGGCGGCCGGCGAAGGCCGTGAAGACCCGCCGGTAGGCGGCGGCCTGTTCGGCGAGGCCCGGCGCCTCGGCGCGGTCCAGGAAGAGGAACTCGGTGCGGAACAGGCCCACGCCCTCGGCGTCGGCCGCGGCCGCGCCGGGCAGTTCGTGCGGCGCTCCGAGGTTGACGAGGAGTGCGACCGGATGGCCGTCCGCCGTCCGGCCCGGCCCTTGGACCCGGGCCGTCAGCTCGCGGCGGCGGCGCTCCCGTTCGGCGGCCCGCCCGAGGGCCTCCGGGCTCGGGTCGGGCTCGACCAGGCCGTCCGCGCCGTGCACCAGGACCTGCCGGCCGTCGTCGAGCTCCATGGCACCGGCGCAGCCGACCACGGCGGGGACGCCGAGCGCCTTGGCGAGGATGGCCGTGTGGCTGGTCGGCCCGCCGCGGACGGTGACCAGGGCCAGCACCCGGGCGGGGTCGAGCAGCGCCGTGTCGGCGGGCGCCAGGTCCTCGGCCACCAGGACGTACGGGTGTCCCGGGTCGGGCAGACCGGGCACGGGCAGGCCCAGCAGGTGCGCCACCGCGCGGTCGCGCAGGTCGTCCAGGTCGGCGACGCGCTCCGCGAAATGACCGCCGGCGGCGACCAGCGCGGTACGGAATCCGTCGAAGGCGGTGGCGAGCGCGTGGGCGCCGTCGGTGCCCTGTCCGGCCAGGGCGGCGGCCGCGTCGGCAAGGACCGGATCGGCGGCCATCATGGCCTGCGCGGCGAGCACGTCGGCAGCGGGGCCGTGCACGCGGGAGGCCCGCTCGTCCAGATCGGTGATGACCGCACCGAGGGCGGCGCGGACCGCCGCCGCCTCGGCGGCCGGGTCGGTGACGGGCCTCGGGGCGGGCAGCGCGGGTACGGACGCCATCCGGGCGACCGGGCCCGCCGCGCTGCCCGTGCCGACGCCGATCCCGCGGATCGGATCGCTCATGCCGCTGCGTCGAGGTCGGAGGCGAGCAGGTCGGCGAGCGCCTTCAGCGAGTCCTGGGCCTGGTCGCCGGTCGCGGTGAGCTCCAGGGCCTCGCCGCAGCCGGCGGCGAGGGCGAGGACGGACAGCAGGCTGCGGGCGTCGACCGGGACCTGTCCCGGGCGGCCGACGGTGACCTTGACCGGCTGGCGGGCGGCGGCCTGGACGAACAGGGAGGCCGGGCGGGCGTGCAGGCCGCTCCGGGAGCCGACGGTGACCTGGATGGAGTGCATGGGAGGTCCTTGGAGGAGGTGAGCAGGGAGACGGGCGCCGGCCCGGGTGGGATCCGGGTCGGCCGGGGAGTGGGCCACGGCGATCGGAGCCCGGTCTCCGCGGTACGGGGGCGGTGGCGGAGGGCCGGGCAGACCGTGGTTTCAAGCCCGTGAACGCGTTGTTTCGGTTGGTTCTACGTCCGATCGTCGACCCATGTCAACAGATTCGGGCAAATTCAAAGATGAGCGCAAAGCCCGTACGACCTCTTGCTTTTTCGGTCGGAGCGCGTATGGTCGGCCTGAAGCAAGCGCGAACAGACATGAAACGGACCCAATCCCACATGTACGCACCCGAGCGGCAGCAAGAGATCCTCCGCCTCGCTCAGAAGCAGGGCAGGGTGGACGTGCCGACACTCGCCGAGGACTTCGGCGTCACGCAGGAGACCATCCGGCGTGACCTGAGCGCCCTCGACCGGGCCGGTCTGCTGCACCGGGTGCACGGCGGCGCGCTGCCCGCCGGCGCGCTGCACCTGGAGCCCGGTCTGGCCGAACGGGACTCCACGGCCGCGACCGAGAAGGAACGCATCGCCAAGGCGGCCCTCGCCCTGCTGCCCGCCGAGGGCAGCGTGATCCTCGACGCCGGGACGACCGTCTCCCGGCTGGCCGGCCTGCTCCCCGCCGACTGCGGCCTCACCGTCGTCACCAACGCGCTCCCGGTCGCCGCCCGCCTGGCCGACCACCCCGGGCTCACCCTCCACCTGGTGGGCGGCCGACTGCGCCACCGCACCCAGGCCGCCGTCGACGCGTGGGCGCTGCGCGACCTGGCGGACGTCCACGCGGACGTCGCGGTGATCGCCACCAACGGCTTCTCCCCGGAGGGCGGCCTCTCGACGCCGGACCTCGCCGAGGCCGCCGTGAAACGGGCCATGCTCACCGGTGCCCGGCGGGTCGTCCTGGTGGCCGACTCCTCCAAGTACGGCGCCCGCCACTTCGCCCGCTTCGGCTCGCTGGACCAGGTGGACGTGCTGGTCACGGACACCGGGCTGACGGACGAGCAGGCCGCCGCGATCGAGAACCACGGACCGGAAGTCATCCGCGCATGATCGTCACCATCACCCCGAACCCCAGCCTCGATCGCACCTACGAACTGGGAACCCTCGTCCCGGGCGAGGTCAACCGGGCCTCGCACGACCGGCTCGATCCGGGCGGCAAGGGCGTCAACGTCTCCCGCGCGCTCACGGCCGCCGGCCACCGCACCAGCGCGGTCCTCCCCCTGGGCGGTGCCTCCGGGCAACTGCTCGCCGACCTGCTGCGCCGCCAGGGCATCGACGTCGCGGCGGTCACGATCGCGGGCGACACCCGGATCAACGTCTCGATCGCCGAGGACGGCGGCGCCCTCACGAAGATCAACGCCGTGGGCCCCGAACTCAGCGCCGCCGAGTCGGCCGCACTGCTCGCGCTCGTCCGCGACGCCCAGAAGACCGGGCAGGGCACCGGGAGCGACGTGCGGTGGCTCGCCTGCTGCGGCAGCCTGCCGCGCGGTCTCGCACCCGAGTGGTACGCGGACGTGGTCGCCCAGGCGCACTCGGGTGGTGCGCGGATCGCCCTCGACACCTCCGGTCCCGCGCTGCTGGCCGCGCTCTCGGCCCGCCCCGACGTGGTCAAGCCCAACCGGGAGGAACTCGCGGAGGCCGTGGGCCGCCCGGTCCGCACCGTCGGCGACGCCGTGGACGCGGCCCGGGAGCTGCGCGAGCTCGGCGCCCGGCAGGTCCTCGCCAGCCTCGGTGCGGACGGGATGCTGCTCGTCGCCGAGGACAGCTGGTACGGCACCGCACCGGTCGCCGCCGTCCGCAGCGACGTGGGAGCGGGCGACGCCTCGCTCGCGGGCTTCCTCGGCGCCGGCGGCACCGGCCCCGAGGCCCTCGTGGCGGCCCTGGCGCACGGCGCCGCCGCCGTACAACTGCCGGGGAGCGTCATGCCGACCCCGGCCCATCTGGACCCGGCCGCGGTGGTCGTGACGGCGGACCTCCCGCTCGACCGGCCGCTCCGCGGTTGAGAACGGCCTCCTGGGGACGGATTCGTCCTCAGGAGGCAGCACGCCCGGCCGTGTGGGACGGAAGGGCAGCGCTTCCCGGGGGCAAGGGACACCGTCAGGAACCAGTCGAAGGATCGACACGATGACCGACACGATGAGCGAGACCAGCGGGCTGATCACACCCGCACTCGTCGATCTCCACCTCGCCCCCGAGGACAAGAACGAAGCCCTCCGCGTCCTCGCCCAGAGGCTGGTCGCCGAGGGGCGAGTCACCGACCTCGACGGCTTCCTCGCCGACGTCGCCGCCCGGGAGGCCCAGGCCCCGACCGGAATGGGTGACGGGATCGGCATTCCGCACTGCCGGTCGACCCACGTCACGCAGCCGAGCCTGGCCTTCGGCCGCAGTGCCCGGGGGGTGGACTTCGACGCCCCGGACGGACGGCCCGCCGACCTGATCTTCATGATCGCGGCTCCGGCCGGCGCGGACGATACCCATCTGCGGATCCTCGCCGGGCTGGCCCGCCGCCTCATGGACCCCGCCTTCACCGGCGCCCTGCGCGACGCCGAGAGCCCGAGCGCGGTCGCGGCGCGGATCAACGGCGAGGAGCCGCCGGCCGGCGTCGCGGAGACGGCCGCTTCCGGCGGCGGGCTGCGGCTCGTCGCGGTGACCTCCTGCCCGACCGGCATCGCCCACACGTACATGGCCGCCAAGGCCCTGGAACTGGCCGCCGCCCGGGCGGGGGCGCGGATCCAGGTCGAGACCCAGGGGTCGGCCGGGGCGACGCCGCTCGACCCCGAGGTCATCACGGCGGCCGACGCGGTGATCTTCGCCCATGACGTGGAGATACGGGACCGGGCCCGCTTCGCCGGCAAGCCGACCGTCGACGTGGGCGTCAAGGCCGGGGTCAACCGCGCCGACGACCTGATCGCGCAGGCCGCCGGACTGGTCACCGAAGCCGGCGCGGCCGCGCGCGGCAGCACCGCCCCGGCCGCCGCGCCGGCCGCACCCGCGGGCGAGCACTGGGCGCAGCGGCTGCGCACGTACCTGATGACGGGCGTCAGCTACATGATCCCGTTCGTGGCGGCCGGCGGACTGCTGATCGCGCTCGCCTTCGCGATCGGCGGCTACCAGATCGCCTCCGCGCCGTCCGTGCTGGGCCACTTCGACTGGACCTCCTCGCACAGCTGGGCGGCGATGCTGTTCCAGACCGGCAAGACCTCCTTCGGCTTCCTGGTCCCCGTCCTCTCCGGGTACGTCGCCTGGGCGATCGCGGACCGGGCGGCACTGGCCGCCGGCATCGCCGGCGGTGCCGTCTCGGTGGCGGTCGGCGCGGGCTTCCTCGGCGGCATCGTGTCAGGCCTGGCCGCGGGCTTCCTGGTGCTGTGGATGATCCGCTGGAACGTGCCCCGGGCGATCAAGGGCATCATGCCGGTCGTGGTGATCCCGCTGCTGTCCGTGGCGGCGGTCGGCTTCCTGATGTTCGTGGTGGTCGGCTCGCCGATCGCCTCGGCGATGAACGGCCTGACCGGCTGGCTCAACGGCCTCTCCGGCTCCAACGCGATCCTGCTCGGCGTGCTGCTCGGCGCGATGATGGCCTTTGACATGGGAGGTCCGCTCAACAAGGTCGCCTACACCTTCGCGGCCGGTGTGCTCACCACCGCGGGTACCACCCCGGACGCCGGCAGCCTCAAGGTGATGGCCGCCGTGATGGCCGCGGGCATGACCCCGCCGCTGGGCATGGCCCTGGCGACCGTCGTCCGGCGCGGGCTGTTCACCCCGGAGGAGCGGGAGAACGGTAAGGCCGCCTGGGTGCTCGGAGCCTCGTTCATCACCGAGGGCGCGATCCCGTTCGCGGCGGCCGACCCGCTGCGCGTCATCCCGGCGGGCATCGCCGGCAGCATGACCGCCGGTGGTCTGGTCATGGCCTTCGGCTCCACCCTGCGTGCCCCGCACGGCGGGATCTGGGTGCTCCCCCTGATCGGCAGCCCGTTCCTCTACCTGGTCGCGATCGCGGCGGGCACGGTGGTCACCACGGCGGTGGTGGTGCTGCTCAAGGGCATGCGGAAGTCCGCCGCCGCCCCGGCGCCCTCCGCCTCCCTCGCCGGGAAGCAGCCGGCCGCCGTCTGACCCGACGGGCCGCGGGACGCCCGCCGGTGACCCGGCCGCCCGGTGGGAACGGGCGGCCGGGCCGGGAACCCGCCGGTCTCCGCGGCCCGCCGGCCGGTCGGCCGACGTACGCGTCAGCCGCCCCGGAGACCGACCGCCAGCGTCAGTTCGAGAACCCGGTGTGGCGACGCCAGATCCGGAAACAGCTCCCGGAGCTGCGCCATCCGGTACCGGACGGTCTGGGGGTGGACGAACAGCGCCGCCGCCGCCTCGTCCCGCCTGCCCTGGTGCAGCAGCCACGCCCGCAGCGTCTCCTCCAGCCGCCGTGCGGTCGCGACGGGCAAGGTCCGCAAGGGGGCGAGGGCCCGGGCGCGCAGGTCCGCGTACGCGTCCACGTCGGCGCTCAGCACCAGCTCCGGCAGGTGGTCCTCGGTGTCGCGGATTTCACGGGAGAGGGAGCGGGCACGTTCGGCTCGTGCGTACGAGGCGGACGCCCGCGTCCATGGCCGGGGCGGGCCGACCACGGCGGTGCGGTCGGTCAGCTGCCGCAACAGATGCGACCGGTCGGCATCCGGGACGAGCAGCACACCGGAGGCGTCCGGCAGATCGTCGAGGACGAGGGTGCCCGGGTCGAGCGTGCGGTAGGCGGGCCGGGCCTGGGCGGCGGGCAGCAGGACCGCGGTCAGTGAGACGGGGGGCTGCCACCCGGCCCGTTGAGCGGAGGCCAGCAGCACGTCGGGGCTCGCGCCGGCGAGGAGGTCGCGGGCCAGGTGTTCCAGGTGGCGCTCGTGGTCCCGGCCCCGGGCGGCCAGTTCGTCGGCGTGGCCGGCGGCGCTCGCGGCGGAGAGCTCGTCGATGTAGGCGAAGGTGAGCTCGGCGAACTTGGCGACCTCGGCGGCGGGCAGACCCGCGGGGACGGCACCCGCCGCCAGGCATCGCCAGGCCACGCGGGCGCCGACGCGGTAGGCGCTGAGCAGGGCGTCCATCGAACGGCCGTCGCGCACCTCGCCTCGGCCCAGCTCGTAGGCCGCGTCGCCGGCGTCGCCGCCCGTGGCGTTCCCGCTCGCGAGGTCCAGGTAGTGCCCGAGGGCGGTGCGGACGGCCCGGCGGATGGTGACGCCCATGCGGCCGGAAAGGGCGTTGGCGTAGGGAGGGACCTCGTCGATGATCGCCTGGACGACCTCGTCGGCGGTGGTCGTCAGCGCCGCGCGAAGCGCGGTGACCGTCGTCTGATCCAGGGCCGGTTCGGTGACCCTCCGGATGGGGTGGCTCATGTTTCATTCCCTGCGAACAATTCAGCCGGACAGATTTACGTCCTGCGGTCAGGACTTTACGCCTTGAGGCACATCAAGCTGGGGTCATGACGAGTGCAGCCCTCCGCAGTGGGGCGTGGAAACTGCTGGAGATGGTCACGACGCCGCTGCTGCCGTCGGACTACCTCGACCTGGTCAGTCCGCTGCGTGCGGGCGCCGACCTGCGCGGGCGCATCGAGGCCGTGCACCCCGAGACGGGTGACGCCTCGACCATCGTGATCAGACCGGGGCGGGGCTGGCGCGGCCACAGGGCCGGTCAGTACGTGCGGATCGGGGTCGACGTCGACGGGAGGCGCCTGTGGCGCGCCTACTCCCTCACCTCTCCGGCGAACCGCCGGGACGGCCGGATCACGATCACCGTGAAGGCGACCCCGGACGGCAAGGTCAGCAACCACCTGGTCCGCAGGGCGCGACCGGGCACGCTGATCCAGCTCGGCCAGGCGACCGGTGACTTCGTGCTGCCGCGGGCCAAGCCCGCCAAGGTGCTCTACCTGACGGCCGGCAGCGGCATCACGCCCGTGATGGGCATGCTGCGCGACACCGAGTTCGAGGACGCCGTCATGGTCCACTGCGCGCCACGGCCGCAGGACGTGATCTTCCGCGACGAACTGCACGACCTGGTCGCGAGCGGGAAGCTGCGGCTCACCGAGGTGCACACCGGCACGGACGGCAGGCTCGACATCGCCCGTCTCGGCGAACTGGTGCCCGACTGGGCCGCGCGCGAGACCTGGGCCTGCGGACCCGCGGGCCTGCTCGACGCGGCGGAGCGGCACTGGAGCGAGCACGGCGTCCGGGAGCTCCTGCACACCGAACGCTTCCACACCGCCGCCGTCGTCACCGGCGACGGCGGCGAGGTCACCTTCAGCGCCACCGGCAGGACCGTCGACGCGGACGGCGCCACGTCGTTGCTGGACGCCGGCGAGGAGGCCGGCGTCCTCATGCCGTCCGGGTGCCGCATGGGCATCTGCTTCGGCTGCGTCACGCCGCTCAAGGCCGGCGCCGTCCGCGACCTGCGCACCGGCGAGATCACCGAGGCGGAACCGGGCGTCCTCATCCAGACCTGTGTGTCCGCCGCGGCGGGCCCCTGCGACATCGAACGGTAGGACCAACTTGACCGCCATCGACCCCACCGCCCATCTGACCGCGGAGCAGATCGAGGAGCTCGGCCGCGAGCTGGACGCGATCCGCGATGAGGTGATCGCCAGCCGGGGGGAGAAGGACGCCGCCTACATCCGCAAGGTCATCTCGGCGCAGCGCAAGCTCGAGCTGGTCAGCAGGGGCGTGCTGCTGTTCTCGTTCTTCCCGCCCGCGTGGCTGATCGGCACCGCCGGGCTCTCCGTGGCGAAGATCATGGACAACATGGAGATCGGCCACAACATCCTGCACGGCCAGTGGGACTGGATGCGGGATCCGAAGATCCACTCCACCACCTGGGAGTGGGACCACGTCTCCCCGTCCGACCAGTGGAAGCACTCGCACAACGAGCTGCACCACACGTACACCAACGTGATCGGCAAGGACAACGACCTCGGCTACGGCATCATGCGCGTGGACGAGGACCAGAGGTGGCACCCGTTCCACCTCGGCCAGCCGCTGTGGAACTTCGTCAACGCCTGCTTCTTCGAGTACGGCATCGCGGCGTACGACCTGGAGCTCGGCAAGAACCTGCGGGGGCGCCGCCGCAAGGACCCGGAGTTCCGCGCGCGGGCCAGGGCCGTGGGCCGCAAGATCCGCAAGCAGGTGCTCAAGGACTACGTGATCCACCCGCTGCTGTCGGGCCCGTCGTTCCTCACCACGCTCGCCGCCACGTTCACCGCGAACCTGGTCCGCAACATCTGGACCCACTCGGTGATCATGTGCGGGCACTTCCCCGAGGGCGTGCAGGTCTTCGAGCGCCGGTCGATCAACGGCGAGACGCGCGGCCAGTGGTACCTGCGCCAGATGATGGGCTCGGCGAACATCAGCGGCGGCAGGGCCATGCACTTCATGACCGGCAACCTGTCGCACCAGATCGAGCACCACCTGTTCCCGGACCTGCCGAGCAACCGGTACGCCGAGGTCGCGGTGAAGGTGCGCGCGCTGTTCGAGAAGTACGAGCTGGAGTACGTCACCGGGCCGCTGCCGAAGCAGGTGTTCTCCGCGTGGCGCAAGGTCTTCCGGCTCTCGCTGCCGAACAGGAAGCCCAAGGCCGGGACGCCGGACCGCGAGCGGGAACTCGTCGCGGCCTGATTCCCCCGGCACCGGGCCGGGGGCTCACATCGGGGTCATCGGGCTCCGCAGGCCCGGCAGGGGCCAGTCCTGGAAGAGGGCCAGCACGGCCAGCGCCAGGAAGGCGAGGCCCGCGAGCCGGGCCAGCCGCGGCCCCCTGGACCAGAGCTTCTCCAGGAAGATCAGCACCGCCACCGCCGCCATCGCCGCGACGTTCATCACGCCGAGCGGGATCAGGACGACCATCAGCGCCCAGCAGCAGCCGACGCAGTACGCGCCGTGGTGGAGCCCCACCCTCAGGTCGCGCAGCCGCGGCCGGTACGCGGCGTAGCGCATCAGCTGGGCCATCGGGCTGCGGCAGTGGCGCAGGCAGACGTCCTTGAGCGGGCCCCACTGGTACAGCCCGGCCAGTGCGAAGGCGGCCGCGCCGATCCACTTCCCGGTGCCCGGGTCGCGGTCGACCAGGGCACCGGTGAGCGCCAGACCGCCGTACGCGAGGAGGCCGAACGCGGTCCACGCGATCAGGTAGCCGCAGAGGAAGGCCGTGGTGCGCAGCGCCCGTACGGCGCCTCCCGACTGGCGGGCGATCCCCCTGGCCCAGGTCACCGCGACGGGGGCGACGGAGGGCAGCATCATCGCCGCCATCATCGCCAGCCACAGCGGCAGGAACAGGGGCAGCGCCATCCCCATCGTGCCGGGCCCGACCCCCGTGCCCTCCGCCTGGCCCACGGTGAGCGCCCAGGCCAGGGCCGCGATGAGGACGATCAGCGACCAGGCGACGGCGAGGTCCCGGACCGGCAGCAGCGCTCCCGCCCGCAACGGGCCGTCCTTCGCGTCCGGCCGCTGAACCGTCGGCATGACGTACTCCCCTCGGACCCCCTTCCAGCACAGCACGGATCCCGGGGACGGCAACCCCCGCACCGCTGGTCTCCGGGGCGGCGCGGGCGCACGATGGAGGGGAGGAATGGAATCGACCGGTTCCGGCCGCCGGGCGCGGCCGGACGAACGCGGATCAACGGGTCCCGCCTTCCGCTCCCGCGACCCGCGGCCAAGGCTGTGTGAGGAGTGAGAGCGATGACACAGGCGGCAGAGGCCGTGCCGGCCTGGCGCCTGGCGGGCGACTGGTTCGACGTGTGCAAGTGCGACATTCCGTGCCCGTGCTCGTTCGCCCAGCCGCCGACCACCGGCGACTGCGAAGGCATTCTGGTGTGGCACATCCGCGAGGGCACCTACGGCGACGTCCGGCTCGACGGCCTGAACATGGCGATGCTCGGCTCCTTCACCGGCAACATCTGGGCGGAGCACTCGGACTCGTACGCGGCGTTCCTCTTCGACGAGCGGGCCGACGACGGGCAGCGCCAGGCCCTCCAGATGATCTTCAGCGGCCAGGCCGGCAGCTGGCCCGCGCAGCTGGTGACCATGGGCGCCTTCGAGGTGCGGGGTATGGACTTCGCGCCCATCGAGGTGGAGATCGACGAGGACCTGGCCACCTGGCGGGCCGCCGTTCCCGGGGTGTTCGAGGCCCGCGCCGAGGCGCTCACGGGACCGACCACCCCGGACGGTGCCCGCGTGCAGTCGACCAACCTGCCCGGCTGCGAGACCGGCCCCGGTCAGCTCGCCACCTGGGGCCGCGCCACCACGGACCGGGCCGACGCCTTCGGCTTCACCTGGAACCGCACCGGGAAGTCCAGCAAGACCATCACCTTCGACTGGTCCGGCCCCGGCTGAGGACCGCCACCGCGAGTCCGGCTCCCACGCAGCCCTACCCTGGAGAGCCGAGAGCGGAGAGTGAAGGGTGGGACTGCGGTGAGTGAACTGACGAAGCCCGAGGTCGAGGTCCCGGAGGGAGAGGCTCCCGAGGAGCTGACCGTCCGGGACCTCGTCGTCGGGGACGGGGCCGAGGCGAAGCCGGGCAGGGTCGTCCGGGTCCACTACGTGGGGGTGACCTTCGCGTCCGGAGCGGAGTTCGACGCCTCCTGGGACCGGGGGGAGCCGTTCAAGTTCGCCGTGGGCGGCGGCAGGGTCATCAAGGGGTGGGACCGGGGGATCCGGGGGATGAGGGTCGGCGGGCGGCGCGAGATCATCGTTCCCCCGCGCCTCGGCTACGGCAAGCAGTCGCCCTCGCGGCTGATCCCGGCGGGGTCGACCCTCGTCTTCGTGGTGGACCTGCTCTCGGTGGTCTGAGCCCCGCGCTCAGCCCTCGACCGCCGTTTCGGCCGGCTGCCGCACGGCGGGCGGGGTGCGGATCAGGAGGGCGACCAGGACGGCCAGTGCGCCGAGTACGGCGCCGACCCCGAAGCCCCAGCGGACGCCGGTGGCCAGGGCGCCGGTGGGTTCTGCGCCGCCCGCCGCCGCCGTGGCGGCGTGTCCCGACATGACGCTGATGACCAGGGCGGTTCCGGCGGCGGCCGCGACCTGCTGGAGCGAGCCGAGGATGGCGGAGCCGTGCGGGTAGAGGTGCGGCGGCAGCACGGAGAGGCCGGAGGTGAAGACGGGGGTGAAGACGAACGCCATCCCCGCGCTCAGGGCCACGTGGAGGGCGAGCACCAGCCACGGCGAGGTGCCCTCGCCGGTGAGCGTGAACAGGGCGAGGCACAGGGCGGTGAGCGCGGCGCCCGGTATGACCAGGCGCGGTGCGCCGACCCGGTCGTAGACCTTGCCGACCTGGGGTCCGAGCAGGCCCATGGTCAGGCCGCCGGGGATCAGGAGCAGCCCGGTCTGCAGGGACGTCAGGCCGCAGACCTCCTGGAGGTAGATCGGCAGGAGGATGAACGCGCCCATGAGCGCCATGAAGGACAGGCACATCAGGCCGAGCGCCACCGTGAAGTGGCGGAAGGTCAGGGTGCGGAGGTCGAGCAGCGGGGTGGACGAGCGCTGGAGCGCCAGCTGCCGCCAGGCGAACAGGCCCACCAGGGCGGCGCCCGCCAGGGTGGTCACCAGCGGGGGGATACGGTCCGAGGCCGCGTTCGCGGCGCCGAGCCGGCTCAGGCCGTAGACGAGGGCGCCGAAGCCCGCCGCCGCCAGCGGGACGGACGGCCAGTCGATCGGGCCGGCCTGCGGCTCGCCGACGTTGACGAGGTGGCGCCGGCCGAAGACGGCCATGGCGGCGGCGATGGGCAGCACGGCCAGGAACAGCAGGCGCCACGAGCCGATCTGGAGCAGCACGCCGGAGACGGCGGGGCCGAGGGCGGGTGCGACGGAGATGACCAGGGTGATGTTGCCCATGACGCGGCCCCGGTCCTGCGGGGGTACGAGGGTCATCAGCGTGGTCATCAGCAGCGGCATCATGACGGCGGTGCCGCTCGCCTGGACGACGCGGGCGGCGAGCAGGACGGGGAAGGCGGGCGCCGCGGCGGCCAGGGCCGTACCGGTGAGGAAGAGCGCCATGGCCAGGGTGAAGGCGGTCCGGGTCGTCACGCGCTGGAGGAACCACCCGGTGACGGGGATGACGACGGCCATGGTGAGCATGAAGGCCGTGGAGAGCCATCCCGCGGCGGCGGCGGTGACCTCGAACTCGCGCATGAGCCGGGGGATCGCGTTGACCATGATCGTCTCGTTGAGGAAGACGACGAACGTGGACAGCACGAGGATCCGCAGCACGGCGGTGACGCGGGCCGGGGGGAGGGTGGGCGTTTCGAGGGGTGCGGGCATGGCGCCTTCCGTCGGGTGAGTCTCCTGCGCACGTGGCGGGTCACCTGCTAGGACCGCCGCGCCGGGAGGAACTCATCGGTGTTCCCTCTCCGATCTTCTCGGTGCCGCCGCCCGGGCTCAACCCGTTTTGGCGACGGTGCCCGTGTGATCACGCCGCCGCCGGCCGGAGGGGCTCCGGCCGGCGGCGGCGTTCAGGCGCCGTCCCGTTCGAACGTGCGCAGGAGGTCGGCGGCGACCCCCACCGCGATCGCGGCGGGTTCCTTGCCGGTGATCTCCGCCATGCCGATCGGGGTCTTGATGCGGTCGATGGCCGCGTCGTCATGGCCGCCCTCGGTGGACAGGCGGTGGCGGAACCTGGTCCATTTGGCCGCCGAGCCGATCAGGCCGATGGTGCCCAGACCGGGGGTGCGCAGGGCGGCGTCGCACAGGGCGGCGTCCTCGGCGTGGTCGTGCGTCATGATCAGCACGTGGGTGCCGGGGGCCAGTTCGCCGAGCACCTCCTCCGGGAGCAGCGGGGTGTGGTGGACGTGGACCTGCGCCACCGCGTCCCCGAGGACGGCGAGCCGTTCCTCGGCGAGCTGGTCGGGGCGGGTGTCGATCAGGTGCAGGTCGAGGTCGAAACGGGCCAGGATGCGGGCCAGTTCGAGTCCGACGTGCCCGACGCCGAAGACCGCCACCGCCGGGACGACCGGCAGGGGTTCGAGCAGGACGCTGACGGCGCCGCCGCAGCACTGCACTCCGTGCCGGCCGGTGACCTTGTCGTTGAGGGCGAATTCCAGGAGTTCCGGTTCCGCTCCGGGGGTCCCGATCACCTCGCGGGCCCGGTCGATGGCGACGGCCTCGATGTTGCCTCCGCCGATCGAACCCCAGGTCCCGGTCCGTCCCACGACGAGTTTGGCGCCGGCCTTGCGGGGTGCGTGGCCGCGCACGGTCGCGACGGTCACGAGCGCGCCGGGTTCCCGGCGGTCCCGCAACCGCGCGACCGCGGCCACCCAGGTCATGTCAGGCATGGCTCAGGGCGCTCGTGCCGGTGCGCGACGGCACGCCGGCGCGGGCCGCCTCGATCGCCCAGTACACCGCTTCCGGGGTCGCGGGGGAGGCGAGTTCCACACTGGCCCCGGCCGGGCCGAAGGCGGCCGCCGCCTGCCGCAGTGCCTCGCGGACCGAGAACGCCAGCATCAGCGGGGGCTCGCCGACCGCCTTCGAGCCGTAGACCGCCCCCTCCTCGGTGGCGTTCGTCAGCAGGGTGACGTGGAACTCCTCGGGCATCTCCGAGAAGCTGGGCAGTTTGTAGGTGCTGGCGGCCTGCGTCAGCAGCCGGCCGCGGCCCGGTCCGTCGCCGGTGTCCCAGCGCATGTCCTCCAGGGTGAGCCAGCCGGCGCCCTGGACGAAGCCGCCCTCGACCTGCCCGATGTCGATCATCGGGGAGAGGCTGTCGCCGACGTCGTGCACAATGTCGACGCGCCGGATGCGGTAGGCGCCGGTGAAGCCGTCCACCTCCACCTCGGTGGCGGCGGCGCCGTGGGCGAAGTACTTGAACGGCGAGCCGTGGAAGGCCTTCGCGTCCCAGTGCAGCCCCTCGGTGCGGTAGAAGCCGGCCGCCGAGAGCTGGACCCGCTGGAGGTAGGCGGTGCGGACCAGGTCGTCCCAGGCCAGCTCGCGGTCGCCGCCGAGGACGCGGGCGACGCCCTCGACGATGCGCACGTCCGAGGCGTTGGCGCCGAGCTGGGTGCCGGCCACCTCCAGCAGGCGGCCGCGCAGCTGTTCGCAGGCGTTCTTCACGGCCGCGCCGTTGAGGTCCGCTCCGGCGCTGGCGGCGGTGGCGGAGGTGTTGGGCACCTTGTCGGTGCGGGTCGGTGCCAGCCGGACCTTGTGCAGGGGGATGCCCAGGGTGGTCGCGGCGACCTGGATCATCTTGGTGTGCAGGCCCTGGCCCATCTCGGTGCCGCCGTGGTTGATCAGGACCGAGCCGTCCTTGTAGATCAGCACCAGCGCGCCGCCCTGGTTGAAGGCGGTGAGGTTGAAGGAGATGCCGAACTTGATGCCGGTGAGGGCGAGGGCCCGCTTGGTGTCCGGGTGCGCGGCGTTGAAGGCCGCGATCTCGCGCCGGCGGTCGGCGAGGGCGCCGTTCTCCTTGACCTGCTCCCAGACGGCGGTGATCCGTTCGGGCTGGGTGACGGGCTGCCCGTACGGGGTGTGCTGGCCGGGGCGGTAGAAGTTGCGCTCCCGCAGCTCGGTGGGGTCGAGGCCGAGAAGGGGCGCGCACCGGCCCATGACGTCCTCGATCACCAGCATGCCCTGGGGGCCGCCGAAGCCCCGGAAGGCGGTGTTGGAGACCTTGTTGGTCTTGGCGACGCGACCGGAGACGCGCGCGTTGGGGATCCAGTAGGTGTTGTCGATGTGGCACAGGGCCCGGGCCACGACCGGCTCGGACAGGTCCAGGCTCCAGCCGCCGTCGGCGGTGAGGGTGGCCTCCAGGGCCTGGATGCGGCCCTCGGCGTCGAAGCCGATCTTCCAGGCGGCGTGGAACCCGTGGCGCTTGCCCGACATGGTCAGGTCCTGGGTCCGGTTGAGCCTGACGCGGACGGGCCGGCCGGTGAGCCTGGCGCCGAGGGCGGCGACGGCCGCGAACCCGTGCGGCTGCATCTCCTTGCCGCCGAAGCCGCCGCCCATCCGCAGGCACTGCACGGTCACCTCGTGGCTGTGCAGCCCGAGGACGTGCGCGACGATCTCCTGGGTTTCGGAGGGGTGCTGGGTGCTGCTCTGGACGAAGACCTGTCCGGCCTCGTCGATGTGGGCGAGGGCCGCGTGGGTCTCGAGGTAGAAGTGCTCCTGCTCGGAGAAGCGGAACTCGCCCGTGAACACGTGCGCGGAGTCGGCGAATCCGGCGTCGACGTCGCCGGCCAGCATGACGGGGCGGGCCCCGTGGAAGCTCTCGGCCTCGATCGCCTCCGACAGGGTGACCAGCGAGGGCAGTTCGTCGAGTTCCACCTCGACGGCGGCGGCGCCGAGCCGGGCGGCCTCCAGGGTCTCGCCGAGCACCCAGGCGACGGCGTGGCCGTGGAACATGACCGTGTCGGGGAAGAGGGGCTCGTCGTGCTTCATCCCGGCGTCGTTGACGCCGGGCACGTCGGCCGCGGTCAGTACGCGGACGACGCCGGGCACTTCGAGCGCGGGTCCGGTGCGCAGGGCGGTGATCCGGCCGTGGGCCTTCATGACCTGGACCGGGTAGGCGTGCAGGACGTCCTTGGTGCGGTGGATCAGGTCGTCGGTGTAGAGGGCGGCGCCGGTGACGTGCAGGCCGGCGCTCTCGTGCGGCAGGGGGAGCCCGACGGCGGGCTTTTCGGGGCGCTGGGACAACTGGCTCATGAAGACACCGCCTCGGTGGTCTGTGCGTACAGCTTCAGCAGGCTCTGGCCGAGCATCGCGGAGCGGTACCCGGCGCTGGCGCGGTGGTCGTCCATGGGCGTGCCCTCGGCCCTGAGCACCTCGGCCGCGGCCTCGGCGGTCTCCCGGGTCCAGGCCCGGCCCTCCAGGGCGGCCTCGGTGGCGAGGGCGCGGATCGGGGTGGCGGCGACGCCGCCGAGGCCGATGCGCGCCTTGCGGACGGTCCCGTCCTGGATGTCGAGGGCGAAGGCGACGGCGACGCTGGAGATGTCGTCGAAACGCCGTTTGGCGATCTTGTGGAAGGCCGTGACGGGCGACAGCGGCAGCGGGACGCGGACGGCGCGGATGAGTTCGCCGGGGCGGCGCACGCTCTGCCGGTAGCCGGTGAAGTAGGCGGCGAGGGGGACTTCGCGTTCGCCGTCGGCGTCGGCGAGGACCACCGACGCCTCCAGTGCGAGCAGCACCGGCGGGCTGTCGCCGATGGGCGAGCCGGTGCCCAGGTTGCCGCCGAGGGTGGCGCTGTTGCGGATGAGCCGGGAGGCGAACTGGGGGAAGAGCTCCGCGAGGAGGGGGACGCGGCCGGCGAGGCGGCGTTCGATCTCGGTGAGGGTCTGGGCGGCGCCGATCTCGATGTGGCCGGACGCGATGTCCAGGGCGCGCAGTTCGGGCAGCCGGTCGACGGCGATCACGCAATCGGCGCGGCGGGAGCGGATGTTGACCTCGACGCCCCAGTCGGTGCTGCCGGCGACGACGACGGCCCCGGGCCGCTCGCGCAGCAGCCGCAGCGCTTCGGCCAGGGTGCCCGGCCGCAGGAAGGCTGCGCCGCCCTGGGTGTAGGCGGTGGCGGCGGGCCCGGGCGGGGCCTGCTCGCGGCGCCGCGCGAGGGGGTCGTCCCCGGTGGGCGTGCCGACGGCGAACGCGGCGTCGCGGATGGGGCGGTAGCCGGTGCAGCGGCAGAGGTTGCCGCTCAGGGCGTGCAGGTCGAAGCCGTTCGGGCCGTGTTCGGGGCCGGCTCCGGCGTCCGTCGCGGCGTGGGCGCAGCGGTCGGGACGGTAGTACTCGGCGGCCATGCTGCAGACGAACCCGGGGGTGCAGTAGCCGCATTGGGAGCCGCCGCGGACGGCCATCTCCTCCTGGACGGGGTGCAGGGCCGGCGGGGTGCCGGGCTCGCCCGCGGTGGCGAGGCCTTCGGAGGTGACGACCTCCTGGCCGTCGAGTGCCGCGGCCGGCACCAGGCAGGCGTTGACGGCCACCCAGTCGGTGGGCTTGTCCACGCCGGGCCGGGCCACCAGGACCGAGCAGGCACCACACTCGCCTTCGGCGCAGCCCTCCTTGGTGCCGGTGAGGCCGCGTTCGCGCAGGAAGTCCAGCACCGTGGTGTGGGGCGCGGCCGGCGCGAGCGGGGTCTCTTTCCCGTTGACGGTGAGGTGTGCCGCTGTCATCGCGCGGCCTCATTTCCGAACATAACGGGGTTGGTCGTCCTAGTCGCCATATTTCAGGAGCTTTCTCTTTCGGTGGCGCAGCTCGAAGAACCCGGGGCGCGCACGTCGGTATGACGGCGCGCCACGGGCGGTGCGGGAGAAACAGGAGAAACGGAGAAACCGGGGCCGCGATCGGGCACACCGGGATGAGGGGGGCGTTCAGCAGCCGTGTGCTACACGGCCGGGGGCCCAGGCGACCTCGTGGGCGGGGCGGAGCGGTGCGGAGACGGTGGACATCCGACGTCGCCTCCTTCCCTGGGCTCACGAGTCGTTCCGCCCGAAGCTACGACGCCGCAGGTTGATCGGTCAAGCACCTGTCCACGGGGCGGCGACGGGCTGCCCCGTGGACCTGGCGCGATGATCCGCCCGGTGGCGGTCAGCGGCCGGTGTCGAACACCGGCGGCTTCAGGCCCTTGAGGCAGCTGGTGCCGGGGGCCGTGGGGGTGTCGAAGAAGGAGACCACGATGGACTGGGCGCACTTCGAGGTCGCGAAGACCACGTGCGGCTCGTACGGGACCGTGACGACGGTGGCCCGGCTCAGGGTGCGGGCGACGTACGGGCCGTTGGCCGCTCCGGTCTGGGAGTCGAAGCCGCCCGAGATGGCCAGGGTGGGGACGTCGCTCGTGGTGGCGTCCCGGATGGAGCGCGGAGCGGCGGGGACGTTCCAGGTGTCGCAGTCCTGGTGGAGGAAGGCGAGTTGCGGGGACTGGGACTGGACGGTGCGCGGGAAGGACGGGAAGGCCTCCTCGCCGCCGCGCAGCGCCGCGTCGCGGGCCTCGTACGGGGTCCACTCGCTGCAGAAGACGCCGTAGACCAGTCCGTGGGACACCCGGCCGACGGCCTGGGGGCTGTACTTGGCGGCCGACCACTGCTCGGCGATCCGCTGGGGTCTGCCGTGGTCCAGCTCGTCGAGGGCCCGGGGCACCTGGGTCGCGACGTGGGTGGCCGAGGTCAGCCAGTTCACCAGGGCCACGCCGTCCAGGACCACCTTGACCTGCCGGTGGGTGTCGGGCAGCTTCACGGTGGTGGTGACCGGCTTGGCCTGGAGTTCGCCCACGAGGCGTTCGAAGGTGGCGGGCAGGTTCGGATAGCGGTCGTTGCAGGCGGGCTGCTCGGCGCAGGCCTTGAACAGGCCGTCGAAGCCCTGCTTGGCGGCGCTCCAGGTCAGGGCCTCACCGGCGGTGGAGGGCGGCAGGATGCCGTCGATGCCGACCGAGCGGATGCCCTCCGGGTGCAGGCGCAGGGTGACGAGCGCCAGCTGGGTGCCGTAGGAGATGCCGTACAGGTTCCACTGCTTGAGGCCGAGCGCGGTGCGCAGGTCCGCGAGGTCGGCGGCGCTCTCGACGTCGTTGTAGGCCCCGAGGTCGGCGCCGAGGCCGGCCAGCCGGTCCCGGCAGGTCTTCGTGGCCTGGACGTGCAGGCGTTCGGTGTCGGGCGAGTCGTAGGCGAGTCCGGTCGCGCGCGCGTTGAACTCGTCGATGTTCGGGCAGGTGAGCGCCGGGTCGGCGGAGTACGTACCGCGCTGGGACATGAAGATGACGTCGCGGTCGCGGTTCAGGCCGCCGTCGAGGGCCAGCTTCACCTCGCTGACCGCGTCGTCCCCGGGGCCGCCCGCGAGCCAGACGATCGGGTCGGGCCGGGGGTCGGCCGCGAGCGCCGGCACGATCGCCACGCCGAGCCTGATCTTGCGGCTGCCGGGCTTCGTCCGGTTCTCGGGCACGGTGAGCGTTCCGCAGCGGGCGCCCTTGAGTCCGGGGGCCGGGTCCGCCGTCCTGGGGCAGGGGCCCGGGTCGAAGCGGGCGTCGCCGGCCGCGCGGGCGGCCGTACCGGCCGGACGGGCGTGGGCGGGCACCGTGAACAGGCCGGTGACGAGGACGCCGGCGGCCAGGGCGGCCGAGGTGGTGCGCAGCCGCCTCGCGGTGGTGCTGCGGCGGGGCTTGCGGTGGAGTGTCATGTGCCCTCCGGCTCGCTTCGGGCGGTCACTTCGGGGTGATCGTGAACGGGGCCGGCGCGAGGCCGGTCACGCATCCGGTGTCGGGTGCGGTGGGGCGGTCGAGGAAGGAGGCGAGCACCTTCGCCGCGCAGGGCGACTGGGGGACCACCCAGTGCGTGATCCCGGGGATCTTCACGGAGGTCGAGCGGGACAGCGTACGGGCCGCGTCCTTGGCGAACTCCGAACCGGTCTTCTGGTCGAAGGTCCCGGAGAGGAGCAGCACCGGCAGGGAGCTGACGGCGGCCACCCGCTGCTGTGCGGCACGGTCGGGAACGTTCCAGGTCCGGCAGACGTCGAACTGGAAGGGAAGTTGCGGTGTCTGCGCGAGGACGGTGTCGGGCCAGCCGGGGAAGGCCTTGCGGCCGGCGGCCAGCACGTCGGATTCCGCGACCCCCGGCGTCCATTCGGCGCAGGCCACGGACTCCGTCAGCCCGTGGGCGGTCATGCCGAGGGACGGGGTCGCGTCGACCGCCCGGGCGCGGGCGAAGCGGTCGGGTTTCCCGTGGGCCAGTTCGTCGATGGCCGCCGGGACGTCGACGGGCTTGATGGTGTTGGCGACCAGCACGTTGAGCACCGCTCCCCCGTCGAGGACGACCTTGACCGGGTTCCCGCCCTTGGGCGGGGAGGCGGTGAGCGTCAGCGGGTGGGCCTCCAGCCTGCGCACCTGTTCGTCCAGGGTCCTGCGGAGGTCCGGGTAGCGGTTCTCGCAGGCCGGCTGGGCCGCGCAGGCGTCGAGGATGGCGCCGACGCCCTCCTGTGCGCTGGGCCAGCCCCAGGGCAGGACCACGCTCTGCGGGGGCGTCACCGAGTCGATCGCCACCGCGCGGATCCCCTCGGGGTGGGTGCGCAGGAGGGTGAGGGCGAGGTTGGTGCCGTAGGAGTACCCGTAGACGTTCCATCGCGCGATGCCGAGGGCCGTGCGCAGGTCGGCGAAGTCGGCCGCGTTCTCCACGGTGTTGTAGGCGCCGAGGTCGGTCCCGTCGGCGGTCAGCCGGGCCCGGCACTGTTTGAAGGCGTCCAGCATCTGCGACTTCGCCTGCGCGGAGTCGTAACCGAGGCCCACGTAGCGGGCGTTGAAGCGGTCCACCTCCGGGCAGGCCAGGTTCGGCTCGTCGTAGCGGTTGCCGCGCTGCGCCATGACGATCAGGTCGCGGCCCGCGTTGAGCCCGGAGGAGACCAGGAAGGGGATGTCGTCGAAGGTCTCGCCGCCGGGGCCGCCGGCCATGAACACCACGGGCTCGGCCGCGGGCTTCGCCGAGACGGCCGGGAGGACCGCGGTGGCCAGCCGGAGGGTGCGTCCGCCGGGGCGGGCCCGGTTCTCGGGGACCTCCAGGAAGCCGCAGCGCGCCTTGGCCAGCTCGGGGACCGGTTCGGCCGTCTTCGGGCAGGGGCCGGGCACGAACCGTGCCCGGGACGACGATGGGGACGAGGAGGAGGACGAGGACGGGGCGGGGGACGCGGGGCCGGGGGTGGCGGCGCCCGCCGGCGCGGCCATCAGCCCCGTCAGGAAGACCAGGGCGGCCGCCGCGGCCGCCGTGTCGCGGGTGTGTTTCGCCATGGGATCCCGTTCCTCTGCCGGCTCCTGCGGCTGCCCGTTGCGGACAGCGGCGCGACGGTATGGGCGGAACGTACGCATTTCGACGCTACCGGGTCCCCCGGGCCGACGCACTCCGGCGGCCGCGGGCGTCCGGTGACGGGCCCTGTCACCGGACGCCCGGCACCGGTCCTACCGGACCGGCTGCTGCTGGGTGACGCAGTGGATGCCGCCTCCGCCCGTGCCCAGGCGGTCGATGTTCAGCTGCTCGATCACCCGGTCCGGGTAGAGGCGGGCGAGGGTGGCCCGGGCCGCCGCGTCGGCGCGGGTGTCACCGAAGTGGGCGGTGATGACGGCCCCGTTGCACAGGTAGTAGTTGGCGTACGAGGCGAGGAAGTCCCGGTTCGTCGAGCGGATCTTGCCGTAGTCGGGGCCCTGGATCCGCTCCACGGCCATGCGCGTGCCGTCGGCGGCCGTGGCGGCGGACAGGACCTGGTACTGCCGGCGGGCGTCCTCGGCGTAGGCGTCGGTGTCCGTGGCCAGGGGCATCTGGACCACGGCCCGGCCGGGGGCGAGGAAGCGCGAGGTCGCGTCCACGTGGTCGTCGGTGATGTCCTGGCCGGCCACGCCGTCGAACCAGATGACCTCGGATGCCCCGTAGGCGGTGCGCAGCGCCGCCTCGACCTGTGCCTGGGACAGCCCCGGGTTGCGGTTCCTGTTGACGAGGCTGCTGCGGGTGGCCATGAGGGTGCCGGCGCCGTCCTGTTCGACCGCGCCGCCCTCCCCGACCACCCCGGCGGCGGTGAAGGGGACCCCGGCGTAGGCGGCGATCCGGCCGGCGACCAGGGCGTCGCGGGCGTGGGTCTGCTTGCCGCCCCAGCCGTTGAAGTTCAGGCCGACGGCGTCGAGGCCGCCGGCCCCGTCGGTGCGGAAGACCGGTCCGCTGTCGCGCATCCAGCAGTCGTCGACCGGGATCGAGGTGATGACGGTGACGGTCGGGCCGGCCAGGGAGCGGGCCCGGGCGGCGCTCGCCGAGTTGGCGCAGAGGTGGACGGGTTCGTACTTGGCGATGGTCCGGGCGATCAGGGCGATGTCCGACTGGACTCCGGAGAGCTTGCCGCCCCAGATGGAGCCGCTGTCCGGGAAGGCCATCCAGGTGCGGGTGTGGCGGACGTCCTCGGCCGGTACGCGGAACGCGCCGGCCGCGGCCGGGCGGGGCGCGGCGGCGGCCCGGGCCGGGCCCTCGGACGCGGCGAGACCTGCGGCGGCGGCGATTCCCGTGGCGGCGGCCGCCGTCAGGAACCGGCGTCTGTCCATGGCCGCGCCCTCGGGCCGTTTCCTCACGTGGTCGTTCATGACGGTTCCTCCGATGCTCCAACTGCCCACGCGGACGGTGGGGTTGGCCGGAAAGCTAGAACTGGCCAAGCGCTCGGTCAATACGTGCGGCAGGCTTCTTCCGGTGGATCGGGGAAAACCCCAGGTGGCGTGGTGGAGGCTGGTTAGAGTGGCGCCCATGGCAGCTTCCGCGCAGCACTCCGAGGTTCCGCCCGCCCCGCCCGTACGGGCCCCCCGGCCGCGCGCCTCGGCCAAGGGCGAGCAGACCCGGGCACGGCTGATCGCCGCCGCGCGGACCCTGCTGGCGGGTGAGCCGGGGGAACGGTTCACCACGCGCAACGTGGCGGCGCTGAGCGGGGTTTCGCACGGGATGTGCCACTACCACTTCCAGGACCGCACCGATCTGGTCCTGGCGGTCATCGCGGACATCCACCCCGAGTGGATCACCCCGCTGGAGGAGGCCGTGTCCGGCCCCGGCACCTTCGCGGAGCGCGCCGAGCGGGTGGTCGGGCTGCTGGGCCGGCCCGAGGGCGCGGAGCTCTCCCACCTCCACTCCGCCCTGCACTGGCACGCCCTGAACGACGCCCGGGTGCGGGAGGGGCTGGAGGCCGAGTACCGGCGCTGGCGCGCCTGTTTCGTCGCGCTCTTCCAGGTCCTGGCGGACGAGCGCGGCGGCGGCCTGGACCCCCGCCCGCTGGGTCTGGCGGTGGCCGCGGCCGTGGACGGGCTGGCGGCCATGGAGTCCCTGGGCGGCGAGACCGGCACCGAAGCCGTCTCCGGCGCCGGCGGCGAGCCGGTCCTGCGGACCTTGATCCGCACCCTCGCCGCCGGCGCCTGAGGCCCCCGTTCCCGCCACCCCCTACAGCGCCCTGCGGGCGGCCGCGATGGCCTGCGGGTCCCAGCCCGGGCGCGGTACCGACTCCAGGAGCAGCCGGGTGTACGCGTGCCCGGGCGCGGCGAGCACCTCCGTCGTGGGGCCCGCCTCGACGATGCGGCCCCGGCGCATCACGACGATCTCGTCGGTGACGCACCGGACGACGCCGAGGTCGTGCGTGATGAACAGGTACCCGATCCGGGTCTGCTCCCTGATGTCGGCGAGCAGGTTGAGGATCTGCGCCTGCACCGAGACGTCGAGCGCGGCGACGGCCTCGTCCAGGACGAGGACGGCCGGTTCGACGGCCAGGGCGCGGGCGATGGCCACGCGCTGGCGCTGGCCGCCGGACAGCTGCCGGGGCAGGGCGTCGGCGGCCCGGGTGCCCAGGCCGACCTGGTCGAGCAGCTCGCGGACCCGCCGGCCGTGGTCGCGGCCGGGGAAGTGCAGGCCCAGCGGTTCGCGCAGGGCCGCCTCGACGCTGGTACGGGGGTCGAGGGAGAGGTAGGGGTCCTGGAAGACCATCTGGACCTCCCGGGCCCGGGCGAGCCGCCGGGCTCTCCCCCGTCCGCCGCCGGGGGCGGTACGGGACCGGCCGCCGACCAGGACCTCGCCTCCGTCGGCCTCCTCCAGGCCGACGATGATCCGGGCCGTGGTGGTCTTCCCGGAGCCGGACTCCCCCACGATCCCCAGCGATCCGCCCGCCGGGAGGGCGAAGGAGACGTCGTCCACGGCGCGCACGGGCCCGTAGGAGCGGCTCAGCCCCTTGACCTCCAGTACGTTCTCCGTGTCCCGTACGGCATCCACGTCATCGGGCATCGACGGCGCTCCCTTCGAGCCGGTCACCGTGGTGGCAGGCGGCCAGGTGGTCGGGCCGGCCCGGGGCGGCGGCCGGCAGCGGGGCCCGCTGGTCGCAGACCTCGCTGGCGAGTGGGCAGCGGGCGGCGAAGGCGCAGCCGGGCAGTTCCCGGCGCAGGTCCGGCGGCTGGCCGGCGATGGCGGCGAGCCGGCCCCGGGGGCCGTCCATGCGCGGGGTGGAGGCGAGGAGGGCGGCCGTGTAGGGGTGGCGCGGCCGCGCGAAGAGCTCCTCGGCGGGGCCGGTCTCGGCGATCCGCCCGGCGTACATGACGTAGACCCTGTCGCTGATGGCGGCGGCGAGGTCGAGGTCGTGGGTGACGAACAGCAGTCCGGTGCCGAAGCGTTCGCGCAGCGCGGCCAGCAGGGCGATGACCTCGGCCTGGCTGGTGACGTCGAGTGCCGTGGTGGGCTCGTCGGCCAGCAGGAGCGCGGGGTCCCCCATGAGGGCGGCCGCGATGACGACCCGCTGGAGCATGCCGCCGGATACCTGCCCGGGGTACTTGCGCCGGACGGAGGGGTCCAGGCCGACGGCCCGCAGGAGTTCGGCGGCCCGCGCGTCGGCCTCGCCCCGCCCCATGGCTCCGGTGAGGGTGACGCTCTCGGTGAGGAAGTCACCGATCCGGCGCAGCGGGTTGACCGCGGCGCGGGGGTCCTGGAAGACCATGGCCGCGGTGCCCGACCGGACGGCGCGCAGGGCGGCGGCGTCCATGGTGAGGACGTCCCGGCCGCCGACCTCGACCGTGCCCTCGACGGCCGCGCCGGGCGGCAGCAGGCGCAGGGCGCTGCGCGAGGTGAGGGTCTTGCCGGAGCCGGACTCGCCGACGAGGGCGACGGTCTCTCCCGCGCCGACGGTGAGGTCGACCCCGTCGAGGACGGGGCGGGCGGTGCCGGGCAGGGTGATCCGCAGCCCGCGGACGTCGAGGGCGGGGGCGGAGGGGTCGGGTGTTCTCATCGGTCTCTCCTGGCGACGCGGTCCGCCCAGTGCTCGCCCACCACGTTGAAGGCGACCACGGTCAGCACGATGACGGCGCAGGGCAGGATCGCGGACAGCGGGTAGCCGTGCTGGACGGCGGTCTGTCCGTCGAAGACCATGCGGCCCCAGTCGGGGGTGAGCGCGGGGACGCCGAGTCCGAGGAAGGACAGGCCGGCGAGGTCCATGAGGGCGTAGCCGAAGTTGACGGCGGACTGGGCGAGGACGACGGGGGCGATGTTGGGCAGGACGTGGCGCAGGCAGATCTGGAGGGCGGAGTGGCCCTGGACCCGGTAGGCGCTGACGTACGGCCGGGCCCGTTCGGCCAGGACCAGGGAGCGGGTGAGGCGGCTGACGTAGGGGGTGTAGGCCACGGTGAGGGCGAGGACCGGGGCGAGCAGCCCCTCGCCGTAGACGGAGATGATCAGGATGGCGAGCAGCATGCCGGGGAAGGCGAAGACCAGCTCGGTGCCGCGGGAGACGACGGAGTCCGGCCAGCCCCCGCGCCAGGCCGCCGCCGTGCCGAGGGCGATGCCGGCAACGGTGGAGAGGGCGACGACGCCGAGCGGTCCGAGCAGGGAGGTCCGCGCGCCGAGCAGCAGCCGGGAGAGGGTGTCGCGGCCGGCGGCGTCCACGCCGGAGGGGTGTGCGGCGGAGGGCGCGGCGAGGGCGTCGCCGAGGTCGACCGTGTTGGGGTCGTGCGGGGCGAGCCAGGGCGCGAGCAGGGCGGCGAGGACGACGAGGGCGACGAAGGCGAGGCAGGCCAGGTGGAGCGGGGAGCCTGCCGCGCGGACCCGGGCGAGGCCGGGTCTGCGGGTCAGTACGGCGGTCACGTGGATGCCCTCCTGGAACCGAGGGTGACCCGGGGGTCGACGAGGGGCAGGGCCAGGTCCACGAGCAGGTTCACGGCCATGAAGAGGGCGACGATGATCAGCGAGATGGCCTGGACGGTCGGGAAGTCCTTGGTGGTGGTGGCCAGTTCGAGGAGCTGGCCGATGCCGCCGACGCTGAAGGCGCTCTCCACGAGGATGGTGCACACCAGCAGGGTGGAGACGATCAGGCCGCCGGTGGTCAGCACGGTCCCCAGCGAGTTGCGGAAGACGTGGCGCCGGATGACCTGGCGTTCGGGGACGCCGCGGCTGCGGGCGACGGTGACGTGTTCCCCGTCGAGGGCTTCGAGCATGGCGGAGCGGGTGACCCGGGCGAGCATGCCGATCAGGTACAGCGCGAGGGCGACCGAGGGCAGGACGAGATGCCGTACCAGGTCCCCGAAGCCGCCGTCACCCGTCCCGCTGCTGGGGAACCAGCCGAGGCCGACGGCGAACAGGCCCTGGAGGAGGACCGCCGCGACGAAGGACGGGGTGCCGACGGCGAAGGTGGTGGTGACGAGGATCGCGGAGTCGGTGGCCCCGCCGCGGACGGCGGCGACGCGGCCGAGCAGCAGGCCGACGGTGACGACCACGACGAGCGACATCCCGATCAGGACCAGGGTGGTGGGCAGCCGGTCGGCGAGCAGCCGGGAGACGTCGGTGCGGTAGGTGATCGACCGGCCGAAGTCCCCGTGCAGGACGTCGCCCAGCCAGCGCAGGTAGCGGACGAGGAAGGGCTCGTCCAGGTGGTACCGGGCGTTGACGGCGGCGAGGGCCTCGGGCGAGGCGGAGCGGCCGGCGAGCAGGAAGCCGGCCGGGCTGCCCGGCGCCAGGTACAGGGCCCCGAAGACGACGAACGAGGCGACGAGCAGGGTGGCGGCCATCTCCGCCACCCGTCGTACGGCGAACCTGAGGAAGTTCACCGCGCGGCCCCGACGTCCGCGGCCCACGGGTAGTACATGTAGGAGATGGTGGTGGGGGCGCCGGTGATCCGCTTGTTCATGAACAGGGCGGTGGGCCATTCGGCGACGGGGATCCACAGCAGCTGTTCCGAGGCCTGGTGCTGGAGCCTGGCCGTGATGTCCATGCGCTCCCGCGCCGGGTAGACGGCGGTGGCCTCATCGACGAGGCGGTCGTACTCGGGGTCGCTGTAGCCGCCGAAGTTGAGGTAGGCGCCGGTCTTGAAGTTGACCAGCAGGTCGAGCGGGTCGGTGATCGAGTCGTAGTAGGTGAGCGGGAACATGTCGATGCCCTCGCGCGCCTTGGGGTCGGTGAACAGGGCGGTGAAGGCGTTCGGGGCGATCGTCTTCAGCCGGATGTCCAGGCCGATCCGGGTGCCGGCCGCCTGGACGGCGGTGGCGAGGAGGGAGACGTCCTGGCCGATGGAGCTGGTGGCCACGGTCAGGGTCTTGCCGGTGGCCCCGGCCTCCTTGATCAGGGCCGTGGCCTTCTCGATGTCCTGTCCGGTGGGCGGCAGTCCGTCGAAGGCGGTCTTGAGGGTGCGCTCGGGTGCGGCGGCCCAGGCGGCGTGGGAGGTCAGGGAGTTGGTGACGGTGCCCGCGCCGCCGAGTCCGGCCTTGACGAAGCCGGTGCGGTCGAGGGCCAGGGACAGGGCCCGGCGGACGCGGATGTCGCCGAGGGGGCCCTTCATGTCGGTGATGTTGACGTTGACCGTGCTGAGGCCCTCGCCGAAGAAGAGCTTGCCCGTTCCGCTGTCGCGCAGCCGGGCGTAGCTCTCGGTGGGGATCAGGTAGCCGCCGTCGGCCTCCCCGCTGAGCAGGGCGTTGGTGCGGGCGGAGGGGTCGGTCAGGATGCGGAAGACGGCCTTCTTCGACTTGGCCCTCGTGCCGTGGTAGCCGTCGAAGCGGTCCAGCTCGATGGACTGGCCCTTGTTCCACGCGCCCAGTCTGAAGGGGCCGGTGCAGCCGAGGTCGCCGGTGGTGCCGTAGTCCTTGCCGGCGGCCTCGACGGTGGCCCTGGACGCCACCACCCCGGCGGCGGTGGCCATGTACTGGGGGAACTGCGAGTCGGGCTTCTTGAGTTTGACGGTGACCTGGAGCGGGCCGCTCTGGGCGACCGAGGCGACGTTCTGGAAGACCTGGGCCCAGGCGGCGGCGTTCTCGGGGTCCATCTGCCGGGTGAGGCTGAAGACGGCGTCGTCGGCGGTCATCTCCCGGCCGTCGTGGAAGCGGACGCCGGGGCGCAGGTCGTAGACCCAGGTGGTGGGGTCGGGGTTGGTCGCCTGCCGGGCCAGGCCGGGTTCCGTGGTGAGCGAGGGGGTCCAGCGCATCAGGCTCTCGCACACGTTGGACAGCACGGTGTTCTGCGGGTAGTCGAAGGCCGCCGTGTAGTCGAGGGTGGGCGGCTCGGCGTAGACGGCCCAGGTGAAGGAGTCGATCTCGCCGCGGGCCTCCGGGGTGGAGGGCGACAGCTTCACGTCGGTGACTCCGCCGGCGGCCTGGTCCTTCGGCGGGCCGGAGCAGGCGGAGAGGAGGGCGCAGGAGGTCAGGACGGCGGTGACGGCGGCGGCCGTGCGCGGGAGGAGGCGGGGGCGTCTGCTCGTGCGGGGTGGGGATGTGGTCATCGTCGCGCTCTTTCGTTCCGGGAGGGGCGGGGGGAGGAGCGGGGCGGACCGCCGGTGCGGGCGGTCCGCCTGGAGCGGCAGAACCGGGCTGTGTCCTTGGGGTCAGTCGGCGGCGGGCAGGGCGGGGATCTGCTGGGTGACGCAGTGGACGCCGCCGCCTCCGAAGGCGATGGCCGGCGCCCGGACGCCGACGATCTTGCGGCCGGGGTGGGCCGAGGCGATGACGGCCAGGGCGTCCTCGTCCTGGGGCACCCCGGCGACCGGGACGACGACCCCGCCGTTGGCGATGTAGTAGTTCAGGTAGGACACCTCGATCTCGGCGCCGGCGAGACCGGTGAAGGCCGTCTGCGGGAGCTCGATGATCTCCAGGCGGCGGCCCCGGGCGTCGGTGACGGCCTCCAGGACGGCGCGGTTGGCGCGCATCCGGGCGTAGTCGGGGTGGTCGGGGTCGGAGGGCAGGGAGACGACGACCGTGCCGGGTGCGGCGAAGGCGCAGACCCCGTCCACGTGGCCGTCGGTCTCGGTGTCGCGCAGGCCGCCGTAGGGCAGCCAGATGACCTTGGTGACCCCGAGCCGGGCCTTCAGCTCGTCCTCGATCTCCTCGCGGGTCATGCCGGGGTTGCGGTTGGGGTGCAGGAGGCACTGCTCGGTGGTGATGAGCGTGCCCTCGCCGTCGACGGTGAGGGCCCCCCCTTCGAGGATCATGCCGGAGGGGATGCGCTCGACACCGAGGTGCTCCAGCAGCAGGGAGCTGATCCGGTCGTCGGCGTCGAAGGGGTGGTGCTTGCCGCCCCAGGCGTTGAAGCGGAAGTCCACGCCCGCGCGGCGGCCTTCCCCGTCGAGGACGAACAGCGGGGCGGAGTCGCGGAACCAGGAGTCGTCCAGCGGCAGCTCGATGACGGTGACGCCGTCCCCGCAGTGGCGGCGGGCGTCCTCGGCGAACCCGGGCGGGGCGACCATGGTGACGGGCTCGAACGCGGAGACGGCGCGGGCGACGTTCGCGTACTCCTCCTTGGCGTCGGCCAGGACACCGCCCCACAGGTCCTCGCGGGTGGGCCAGGCCATCAGACAGCCCTCGTGCGCGGACCACTCGGCGGGCATACGGTATTCAGCCATCAGGTGTCTCGTTTCTTCTGTCGGCGGAGTCTTCCACCGAACTGAAATTTCAGTCAAGAGTGGGCGGTAAAGGAAGCGCGGGCGCCGGCCGGCCTCAGAGGAAGTAGAGGCGGTTGAGGGAGACCCGGTCCGCCGGCTCGGAGCGCAGGGGTTCCCCGTCGAGGGTCACGAGGCCGCTTCGCGGGTCCACGTCGACGTCCCCGAGGCGGGCGTTGCCGATCATGCTGGCCGGGCCGATCCCCCGGGTGCCGCGGACGGCCACCCTGCGGCGCCGGGTGCCCAGCGCGTCGTACGGGGAGCCGAAGGAACCGGACTCGGCGGCGGCGCGGCTGACGAAGGCGACCGAGAGGTCGGCGGGGGCGGCTCCGTGGGCACCGAAGAGCGGGCCCAGGACCAGGGGTTCGCAGCAGTCCGTGGCGGCGTTCGGGTCACCCGTGACCCCGTAGGCCGGGAAGCCGGACTTGAGCACCATCTGCGGCTTGGCGCCGAAGAACTGGGGGCGCCAGAGCACGATGTCGGCGAGCTTGCCGACCTCGATGGAGCCGATCTCGTGGGCCAGGCCGTGGGCGATGGCCGGGTTGATGGTCAGCTTGGCCATGTAGCGCAGGACGCGGGCGTTGTCGTCGCCCTCGCCGTCCCCGTCCATCGGCCCGAGCTCGCCCTTCATCTTCCCCGCCATGGCGAAGGTGCGGCGGACGGTCTCCCCCGCGCGGCCCATGCCCTGGGCATCGGAGGAGGTGATCGCGATGGCGCCCAGGTCGTGCAGGACGTCCTCAGCTCCCATGGTTCCGGCGCGGATGCGGTCGCGGGCCATGGCGGCGTCGCCGGGGAGGTCCGGCTTCAGCGCGTGGACGGAGACGATCATGCCGTAGTGCTCGGCCACGGCGTCCCGGCCGAAGGGCAGGGTGGGGTTGGTGGAGGAGCCGATGACGTTCGGCACGCCCGCCATCTTCAGGACGTTGGGGACGTGCCCGCCCCCGCAGCCCTCGATGTGGAACGCGTGGATCGTGCGGCCTTCGAGGACGCGCAGGGTGTCCTCCACCGACAGGCACTCGTTGAGGCCGTCGCTGTGCAGGGCCACCTGGACGTCGTGCTCCTCGGCCACGCGCAGGGCGGTGTCCAGGGCGCGGGTGTGGGCGCCCATGTCCTCGTGGACCTTGAAACCGCAGGCACCTCCCTCGGCCAGCGCCTCGACCAGGGGCGCGGCGTCCGAGGAGGAACCGCGGGCGAGGAAGCCGATGTTGACGGGCCAGGCGTCGAAGGCGTTGAACCCGTGTCTGAGTGCCCAGGGCGAGTTCACGCCGACACCCCAGGTGGGCCCGATCTCCTGGCCGATGATCGTGGTGACGCCGCTGGCGAGCGAGGCCTCCATGATCCGCGGGGAGAGCAGGTGGACATGGGTGTCGACCGCCCCCGCCGTGGCGATCAGGCCCTCGCCCGCGATCATCGTCGTGCCGGTGCCGACGACGACGTCGACCCCGTCGAGGGTGTCCGGGTTGCCGGCCCGGCCGATCGCGTGGATCCGGCCCTCCCGGATACCGATCGACACCTTCCGGATGCCGAGGACGGCGTCGATGACCAGGGCGTTGCTGATCACCACGTCACAGGTCTCGCGGACGGCGGCGGCCTTCAGGTGCAGCCCGTCGCGGGCCGTCTTGCCGAACCCGGCCAGGAACTCGTCACCGGGCTTCTGCGCGTCCGATTCCACCCGGACGACCAGCCCCGAGTCGCCGAGCCGGACCCGGTCCCCCGCGCGGGGGCCGTGCACCGTGGCGTACTCGTACGGATCAATGTGCCGGCCGCCCGGGGCGCAGTGGTCGCTGTGGCGGGACGGTCTGCTCATGCCGCGCTCCCTTCCGGGGCCGCCGCGCCGAGGTAGCCGCAGGCGGCGGCCCGGCGCAGGGCCTCGGCCTTGGCGCCGGGGGCGTCGAGGGGGCCGTCGACCAGCCCGGCGAAGCCGATCGCGATCCGCGCGCCGCCGATCGGGACCAGCCCCACCTCGACGACGGCGTCGGGGTCGAACCGCGTGGACGAGCCCGCCGGGACGCACAGCCGCATGCCGTAGGCGGCGGCGCGGTCGAAGTCGAGGCGGGGGTTGGCCTCGAAGAAGTGGAAGTGGGAGGTGACGCTCACCGGCACGGAGGCGGTGTTGCGCACGGCCAGGGTGAGCGCGGGCTCCGACGCCTCGACCGTGCCGGCGCCCGGCAGGACGGCGCCGGGGGCCTCGTCGTCGCGGGGCCGTGCCCCGAAGGGGTCGCCGACCGCCGCGAGCCGGGTGCCGTCCTCGAAGACGGCCTCGACCATGACCTCGGTGACGATGTCCACCACGCCCGGCAGTACGTCACCGGGGCCGAGGACACAGCGGCCGCGTTCGAGGGCCTCGGCGAGGCGGACGCCGTCGCGGGCGGCCTCGCACACCGTGTCTGCGATCAGTGCGGTGGCCTCGGGGACGTTGAGCCGCAGGCCCCGCGCACGCCGGGCCCGGGCCAGCTCGGCAGCGCTGAACAGCAGGAGCCGGTCGCGTTCGGTGGGTGTCAGCGGCACGGGGACCACCGCCTACGGGAAACATTCATGATCATTCCTTTGGATTGCACCCGGCCCGTAGATGACGTCCGGGCGACGCGAGGAACTGTGGCACTGACTGAAAATTCAGTCAAGAGTGCGGACGAGGAAAAGCCCCGGCCTACGGCAGGACGGGACCACGCGGTCGCATCCGGGCAGGCCGGGGCGGCCCACCGGGGGCGGGAAGGGGGCGAGGCGCGACGCCTCAGTACCGCTGGAGGCCGGCCAGCTCGGCGTCGATGGCCCCGCGCATCAGCTCGCGCGCGTGGCCGATCCGGATCCCGCCGCTGAGCCAGCGCATGCTCAGCCCCTCCAGCAGGGCGGTGAGGCGTTCGGCGGCCTCGGCGAGCGAGGAGGCGGTCGCCATCGGCTGGACCTGTCCCAGCAGCGCGGCGACCTCCTGGACCCACACCAGGGTGGCCCGGGCGAGGTCCTCGCGCAGCACCTCGTCGAAGACGGCGCTGGCCCGCAGCTCACCCCAGGCCGAGCTGTTCTCCCGGACCTCCACGGTGTCCTGGAGTTCCAGCAGCAGGGTCTCGTCCAGCTCCTCCCGGGGGGTGAGGGGAGGGGCGTCCGGGTCTCGGTCGGTGGTGTAGCGCTCGGCGCGGTCGTTGATGAACTCGAGGGTCTGGCGCAGGACCCCGGTACGGTCCTTGAAGTGGTAGTAGATCAAGGCGGTGGACACCCCGGCCTCGGCCGCGAGCTCTTCCACGCGCAGCCCGCGGACCCCGCGCCGGGCGATCACCCGGGCGGCCGCTTCGAGGATCTGAGTGCTGCGAGACGCCATGACCCGCACCTTACCGGGGCGTTCGGCCGCAGGCGCACGCGGCCCGTCCCCGGTCCGGCGGACCTGCCGGGGCACGGCGGCCATCAGACCGCCGGGGGGACGGCCGGGTGCGACTGGGTGGCGCAGTGGATGCCGCCGCCACCGCTCGCGATGCCGTCGATGACGATCTGCACCACCTCCCGTCCGGGGTGGGCGGCCTGCAGGATGGAGTAGGCCACGCCGTCCGCGTAGGCGTCGCCGAACCGGGGGACGATCACCGCCCCGTTCGGGGTGTAGTAGTTGGTGTAGCTGGACAGGAACTCCTCCCCCTTGCCGGTGATCTTCTTGCGGTTCGGGCCGGGCAGCTCGGTGACGGCCAGAGCGCGGCCCCGGGCGTCGGTGGCGGCCCGCAGGACCTTCTTGGTCTCCTCGTAGACCGCGACCCACTTGGGGTCCGTGCCGGGTCCGGGCTGGTCGAGGATGACCTTGCCCGGGGCCGTGAAGCGGGCCAGGCAGTCGATGTGGCAGTCGGTGATGTCCGCGCCCGCCAGACCCGGCGCCCAGATGACCTTCTCGATGCCGAGCGCCGTCTTCAGCTCCTGCTCCACCTGCCGCTGCGTCATGCCCGGGTTGCGGTTGGGGTTCACCAGCGAGCTGACGGTGGCCAGCAGGGTCCCCTCTCCGTCGGTCTCCAGCGAGCCGCCCTCGCCGGTGAAGCCCGCCTGGATCCGGCTCACGGCGTACTCGCCGAGGAGGATGCCGGCGGCCGCGGCGTCGTTGGCGTAGGGCTGGGCGTACGGGGTGCCCGTCTTGCCCCAGCCGTTGAAGTTGGTGTCCACGCCGGCGACGGCTCCCGGGCCCGCCAGGAAGGTGGGGCCGAAGTCGCGGATCCACAGGTCGTCGACCGGTATCTCGATGACGTCGATGGCGTGGCGGGCGCCGCGTCCGCACTGGTAGCGGGCGTCGGCGGCCTGGCCGGGGCGGGCCAGTACCACGACCGGCTCGAAGCGGGAGATCGTGTGGGCGACGTTCGCGACGTCCGCGCGTACGTTCTCCAGCCCGCCGCCGCCCCAGACCCGGGAGAGGGCGGGCCAGGCCATGTACGTGCGGACGTGCGCGTCGGTCTCGGCGGGCATGGTCAGCCCGGCCGGGGCGCCCGCCGCGCGGGCGAGGGCGGAGGGGAGGGCCGGGCCGAGGGCCGCCAGCGGCAGGGCCGCCGCGCCGAGCTGGAGCAGCCTGCGACGGGAGGTGGTGGGCGATTCCATGGGGGCTCCCTGATGAGGAGGGATGGGGATTGATCGGCATCCTTGCGCTAACTGAAAATTCAGTCAATACATCGAGGGGGAATGGGAGGAATCCGTTCCACGCGGGGCCTCCGGCTCAGCCGAGGTGGTACTGGTCCACGACGATCGTGACGGGCCCGGCGGCGGCCGCCTCGCGCAGCCGGACGACGGCCAGCTCGCGCCGGTCGGGGCTGCGGACGCAGAACGGCCGCTCCCCCGCCAGGGCGGTGAAGGGCAGGGAGGTGACGGGCTTGGTCTCGATGCCGTGGAGGCAGCCGGGCACCGTGAGCGCCTTGCCCTCGGAGACGAAGGAGTCGGACTCCTCGGAGGGGACGAAGGACTGGGCGTCCCGGGCGAGGAACCAGGTGGCCGTGTCGGCGGGCACCACCTTCCCGGCCTTCAGGTCGAACTCGTAGCCCGCGTCGGGGGCGGTGAGCTCGACCTGGGTGTACCCGGCCGGATAGGGCCTGGCGGACCGGGACGGCTGCTCGGCATCCCCGTCGGCCGGGTCCCGGTCCTCAGCGGAAGCGGCGGCCCCCTCGCCCGGGCCGTCCAGGACGTACACCGCCGCGCCGCAGACCAGCAGGGTCACGGCCACCGCCCCGGCCACCGCGGGCAGCCGCCGCCCGCGGCGCTCCGCCCGGCGGCCGGGCGACGGCGCGGGGCCGGGCTCGGGCGCCGCCGCCGGGAGGGCGGCCGCCAGCGGGGGTGCGGGGGCGTGCGCGCCGGGCCTGGGGGCGGAGGCGGTGGCCGTCGCCGTGGCCGCAGCCGCCATGGCCGTCGGCGCGTGGGGCACGGGGCCGGGTTCCCCGGGGGCGGGGGCCCGCACCGGGCCGACCTCCTCCCGGACCGGATGGGGAAGCCAGCCGTCGGTGAACTCCGGCCGCCCGCCGACGGCGGGGTGCGCGTGGACGTACGCGATCAGCTCGGCGCCGGTCGGGCGGTCCTGGGGCCGCTTGGCCAGGCACCACGCCACCAGGTCGTGCAGCCCGGCGGGGATCCGCGTCAGGTCGGGGTGCTCGTGGACCACGCGGTACAGGGCGGTGGACTCGGGCCCGGCCCCGAACGGCGGGGTACCGCCCGCCACGTAGGCGACGAGCGCGCCCAGGGCGAAGACGTCGGTGGCCGGGGTCACCCGGTGGCCGAGGGCCTGCTCGGGCGCCATGAAGGCGGCGGTGCCGATCCGCAGCCCGGTCCCGGTCAGCGCGGAGGAGTCCGCCGCGTGCGCGATGCCGAAGTCGATCACCCGGGGGCCGTCCCCGGCGATCAGCACGTTGGCGGGCTTGAGGTCCCGGTGGACGACCCCGGCCCCGTGGATGGCCTGGAGCGCCTCCGCGATGCCCGCGACCAGCAGCAGCACCGTCCGCACGGGCAGCGGGCCGTGCCGGCGCACCACCTCGTGCAGGGAGGGTCCGGGCACGTAGGCGGTGGCCAGCCAGGGGGTGCGCTCGTCCACCCCGAAGTCGACCACCTGCGCCGTGAACAGGCCGTGGATCCGCCGGGCGCTGGCCACCTCACGGGCGAACCGCTCCCGGAACTCGGGGTCCGCGGCGAACTCGGCGCGTACGGCCTTCAGCGCGATCGGGCGGCCCCCGGGCGTGTACGCGAGGTAGACCACCCCCATCCCGCCCGCACCCAGCCGGGCGTGGAGGCGGTAGCCGCCGATCTCGCGGGGGTCGTCGGCGGTCAGTCCCGCGGGACCGGGCTGTACGCCGGGAAGCTGGTCGGGCATGCGGTGCTCTTTCCACGATGCGGCAGGCCGGATGGCCGGTTTTCATCGTCTCCTTAACTAAAGTTTCAGTCAACGTGTGACCATACGTACCGCACCCCGCCGAAGGGCTCACCCGGGAAGGACCACACCGTGACGGACCGCAGACGGACCATCCTCGAGGGCGCCGCCCGCGTCATCGCGCGCCGGGGCGTCCGCGGCCTGCGGGTGACCGAGCTGGCGGCCGAGGCGGGGGTGTCCACCGCCCTCGTCTACTACCACTTCAAGGACCGGCCCGGCATCCTGCGGCAGGCCCTGGCCTTCATCGGGGACCGGGCCGACCGGTACACCGAGCCCTCGGACGGCACGGCCGCAGAGCGCCCCGCCGACCCCCGCGAGCTGCTGGAACGCACCCTGCTCCTGGAGTTCCAGGACCTGCCCGAGGTCCGCGAGAACAGTACGGCCTGGGGGGAGCTGCGGGCCCACACCGTCTTCGACCCGGAGCTCCGGGAGGAGCTCGCGGCGGCCGGCACCGCCTGGGCGGCCGAGGTCGCCGAGCTGATCGCCGCCATCCGCCCGGGCGCGGCCCCGGCGGAGGTCACGGCCGCCGCCGAGCGGCTGACCGCCCTGCTGGAGGGGCTGAGCGTGCGCTGGCTCAGCGGCCTGCTCCCCCTGGGCCACGCCCGCCACCTGATGCGCGAAGCCGTCCGCGTGGAGGTCGACCGGCTGCCCTGAGCGGCCCGGCCGGATCCACCGGCCGATCGGGCTCTCGCCAGGCGTGGCTGTTTGACTGAATTTTCAGTCAGTGTCACAGTGGCGGGACGAGTCCACGATCGGAGCCTCCCGTGACGAACCCTCCCCCCACCCGCCGGTCCGCCCTCCGCGCCCTCGCCGGTTTCGGCGCCCTCGCCCTCGGCGCCGCCGCCTGCGGCCCCGCCGACGGGGCCGCCGAGCGGCCCGGCACCCCGGCCGGAACCCCCGGGCAGACCGCCGCCAACGGCGCGAAGCGCCGCCTCGGCGCCGAGTGGGAGAGCCACACCCGTACGTTCATGGCCTGGCCGGCCCTGGCCACGGGCGTGTGGGAGCAGGACCTGCCCGCCGTGCGCGAGGACATCGCGCGGATCGCCCGCGCCGTCGGGAAGTACGAGGCGGTGGTCGTGATGGCCCGCCCCGACCAGGTGGACGCGGCCCAGCGGGCCTGCGGCTCCGGGGTGGAGGTCATCCCGCTGGCCGTCGACGACCTGTGGGCCCGGGACACCGTCCCCGTCTTCGTCGAGCAGGCCGGCCAGGTCATCGGCGTCGACTTCAACTTCAACGGCTGGGGCGGCAAGCAGCAGCACGGCGACGACGCCCAGGTCGGCCGCGTCCTGCTGCGGAAGTACGGGATCCCCCGGGTCCAGGCCCCGCTCGTCGCGGAGGGCGGCTCCTTCGAGACCGACGGCGAGGGCACGCTCCTCGTCACCGAGAGCTCGATCGTCAACGACAACCGCAACCGCGGGAAGTCCCGGGACACCGTCGAGGCCGAGCTCAAGCAGACCCTCGGCATCGAGAAGGTCCTCTGGCTGGCCGGAGTGCGCGGCGAGGACATCACCGACGCCCACGTGGACAGCCTCGTCCGCTTCACCGCGCCCGGCGTGGTCCTGCTGGACCGCGCCCACCCGAACACCCCGCCGGACTCCTGGTCCCGCTCCGCCGACCAGGCGAAGTCCGTCCTGTCGAAGGCCACGGACGCCCGCGGCCGGCGCTTTCAGATCATCGACCTGCCGCAGCCCGACCTGGACCTGATCACGGGCCGGGGGGACGCCTTCGTCTCCACCTACGCCAACTTCTACGTGGCCAACGACGCCGTGTTCCTGCCCCGGTTCGGCGACCGCCGGGCCGACGACCGCGCACGCGGCATCCTCCAGGACCACTTCCCGAAGCGGGACGTGGTCCAGGTGCAGATCGACACGATCGCCTCGGGCGGCGGCGGCATCCACTGCTCCACCCACGACCAGCCCGGCAAGCCCGCCCGCTGACCGGCCGCGCGGCGGCTGCCCACCGGACCCGGCTGCCCACCGGACCCGGCTGCCCACCGGACCCGGCGGACACCCCGGGCCCGGTCGGCGCGGTGCCGTTACGGCGCCATCTCGTACGCCCCCGAGAGGGCCTCGACGCGGTCCCAGACCCGGGCCGCGCGGGCCTCGTCGACGACCGGGCGGCGCACCGCACCGAGCGCCCAGGCCTGCTGCGCGTCGGTGGCGGAGTCCTTGCCGTGCAGTTCGACGGCGTGGCCGGAGAAGTCGCGGACGAGGACGGAGAACAGCTCGTCCAGGACGTCCCGGTCCAGGTCCGTCAGGCGGGCCTGCTCCAGGATCAGCTGGCCGTGCACCACCAGGGCGAACAGCTGGCCCACGGAGAGCAGGAAGTCGAGGTCGCGGCTCTGCGCCTCGTCGGGGGCCATGGTGGCGACGAACGCGCAGAGGGCGTCGGCCTGCTCGCGGAAGCGGGCGACGTTCGGCAGGTCGGCGTACGCGTCGAAGGCGGGCCGCCAGTCGTGGAAGCGGACGGAGCCCAGGCCGCGGGCCGGGCCCTGCCGGAAGAGGAAGTCGTCGTCGGCCGCGTCGAGGCGGGTCGGCACGGCCGGGTACTCGACCGGCTCCAGCAGGTGGTTGCGCATGAACTTGAGGATCAGCGCGAGGTTGACGTGGACCGTGCCCTCCAGCTTGGGCAGGCCCCGGATCTCGACGGCGGCGTTGGCGAAGTAGGTGTCCTTCTCGAAGCCCTTGGCCGCGATGACGTCCCACATCAGGTCGATGACCTTCTCGCCCTCGGTGGTCACCTTCATCTTCGTCATCGGGTTGAAGAGGAGGTAGCGGCGGTCCTCGGGACCGGCGGAGCGGAAGTAGTCCACGGCGCGGTCGCTGAACAGCTTCATGCCGACGAGCCGGACGTAGGCGTCGGCCAGCTCCCGGCGCACGTGCGGGAAGGCGGTGACGGGCCGGCCGTAGAGGACGCGGTTGTGCGCGTGGGTGACGGCCTCGTACATCGCGTGCTCACAGATGCCGATGGAGGCGGTGCAGAGGTTGAACTTGCCGACGTTGACCGTGTTGAGCGCGGCGTCGAAGGCGGCGCGGCCGGTGTGCAGGACGTCCCCGGCGGTGACCGGGTAGTCCTGGAGCCGGAACTCGCTGACGTACTTGGACGAGTGGACCACGTTCTGTTCGAGGTGGTACGCCGGGTGGCGGCTGTCGGCGGCGAAGAAGACGTAGCCGTCCGGGCCCTCGACGTCGGTGCGGCGGCCGAAGACGGAGACCAGGCCGGCCGCGTTGCCGTTGCCGATGTAGTACTTGGAGCCGCTGGCGCGGAAGCCGCCGTCGCCGTCGGGCTCCAGGAGCATGTCGGTGGAGTAGATGTCGGCGCCGTGGGTCCGCTCGGACAGGCCGAAGGCGAACACCTCGCCCTGCGAGAGGAGCTCGGCGGCGCGGGCGTGGGCGCCGGCGTTCGCGCTCTGCCAGACCGGGCCGAGGCCGAGGATGGTCACCTGCCAGGCGTACCAGTAGTCGAGGCCGTAGAAGCCGAGGATCTCGTTGAGGGCGGCGATCCGGGAGGTGTCCCAGCGCTGGTCCTCGCGGCCGGCGGCGGAGGCCGGGGTGAGGAAGGTGGAGAACAGGCCTTCCTTGGCGGCGAAGGCGAGGAAGTCCGCGAGCCACGCGCGGGTGCGGTAGTCCTCCAGCAGCCGGCGCTTGCCGCGCTCCTCGAACCAGTCGACGGTGGCGCGCAGCAGGCGCCGGGTCTCGGGGTCGAAGTGCGCGGGGTCGTAGGTACGCGGGTTGAAGAGGAGGGGGTCGGCCATGAGGGGTCGCCTTCCGGAGGGTGGTGGGTGGGGTGCGGTCAGGCGGACGGGGGTGGCGTCGCGCCGAGGCGGTGCAGGGTGGCGAGGACGTCGTCCAGCCAGGCGACGGTCATCCGCTCGTACGCGATGCCGCCGCGCAGCACCACGTGCTGGAGCTCCTGCCCGGCGTCGAGCGGGCCGGGGGCGCCGGGGCCGGTGAAGTCCCGCCGCTCCCCCGCGAGGTAGTGCGCGAGGCGGTCGCTGTGGGCGCGGTGGTGCCGTTCGACCTCGCGGATCAGGGCGGCCGGGTCGTCGAAGGCCGCGCCGCGGATCTTCACGGCGAGCTCGTGGCGCATGCTCTCGGGTTCGATCGGCTCGTGCAGCCACCGGGCGAGGGCGGCGCGGCCGGGGGCGGCGACGGAGTACTCCTTCTTGTCCGGCCGGCCCTGCTGGGGGACTTCGCGGACGGTGAGCAGGCCGTCGCCCGCCATGCGCGCCAGGACCCGGTAGATCTGCTGGTGCGTGGCGGTCCAGAAGTAGCCGATGGACCGGTCGAACCGCCGGGCCAGTTCGTAGCCGGAGCCCGGCATCTCCAGGAGGGAGACGAGGATCGCGTGGTCGAGCGCCATGCCCCGATCTTTCTATGCAACTCGTTGCATAGACAAGGGGCACCGTCCGGGTGAGACACGGCTCACCCCCCGCTTGTGCGGGGCCCGGGGAAACCCGTTTGCCGCCCCGGCGGCCGGTGGATAGCTTCCGGGCCATGACCCCGACGCTGCGCACCGAGCGCCTCCTGCTGAGCCCCTACGTCCCCGGGGACGAGGAGGCGTTCACGGCCCTGTTCCAGGACCGGCGGGTGTCCCGGTGGATGGGTGACGGGCCCGTCTCCGAGGCCGAGGACCGGGCCCTGTTCGGCCGGATCTTCACCAAGGTCTACGCCCGGGAGCTGTTCGACGTCTGGGCCGTGCGCCACGACGGGCCGCTGGTCGGCCACGCCGAGATCAAGCGCACCGACGAGGCCGGCGGGTACGAGATCATCTACGCGCTGGCCCCCTCGGCCTGGGGCGCGGGCCTGGGCACCGAACTGGCCCGGGCCCTCACCGCCTACGGCTTCGAGACCCTGGGGCTGGCCGAGGTGCACGCCACCGTGGCGGCGGAGAACGGCGCCTCGCTGGCGCTGCTGGAGCGGATCGGCTTCGCGCACGTACGGGACGTCACGGAGGACGACGGCTCCACCACCCGGGTGCTGACCTGCCGCCGGACGGCGCCGGACACCCTTTAGGCCGGTTCGTTCGGATCAGGCCGCACCCCTCGCCCGTGGCCGGAACGCTACGGTGCGCCGGAGTCCGTCCCGGTGCTGCGGCGACGGCCGTTCGGAGCGGCGGGTACGGTTCCGGCATGGATGTTTCAGCAATCAGTTCGAACGACGACGCCCCGGACCGGGCGGGGGCGGTCAAGGAGACCGCCCGCCGGCAGCTGGTGGAACTGGGGGCCGCGGGACTGTCCCTGGAGGGCGTGGCCCGCGCGGCCGGTCTCGGCCTCGCCGACGTCGAGGCCGTCTTCCCGCACCGGGACGACCTGCTGACCGCGCTGGTCATCGACGCCTACGACGCCTCGGGCGCCGCGATGGAGCGGGCGGACACCGCCGGCGCCCCGGCGGGGGCGCGGCTGCTCGCCGTCACCCGTGCGCTGCGGCGGTGGTCCTTCGCCAACCCCGGCGAGTTCACCCTGATCTACGGTTCGCCGGTGCCGGGCTACCACGCCCCCGAGGACACGGTCCCGGCCGCCGCGCGGACCCCCGCCGTGCTCGCCGGGATCATCCGGGCGGCGCTGGAGGGCGGCGAACTGACCCCGCCCCGGCGTGCGGTGCCCGGTCCGCCGCTGCTGCTCCCCGCGGCCGTCGAGGCCTTCGGCGGGGTGCCCGAGGCTCCGTTCTCGGACATCATCGAGCGCGGCATCGTGCTGTGGAGCAACCTCATCGGGCTGCTGGTGTTCCAGGTCTTCAGCCGCACCCACGACAGCGTCAAGGACGAGGCCGCGTACTTCGACTACGCGATCGCGGTGGCGGCCGAGAGCATCGGGCTCGAGGTCCCCCCGGGCGAACCCACCGACTGACCCTTCTGCCGCCCCCCACGGCCCCCGTAGGAAACCGAGCCTTGAACACCATCAGAACCCTCTGCTTCGTCATCGCGGCGCTCTCCTCGTACGCCGCGCTCATCTACCGCCTGTGCCAGGTGCGGCGCAGCCGGCACGACAGCGCCTACTGGACGCTGATCACGACCCTGGTCCTCCAGTGCTTCACCTTCACCATGGGCGCCGTGGCCATGAGCGGCCCGTCCTTCCTGGGCGTCGGCAACCTCGCCATCCTCCTCATGCACCTGTCGGCGGTGGCCTACTGCGTCGCGGCGGAGATCATCCTGCTGCGGTGGGCGGCGCCCGAGGAGGAGGCCCGGCGCAGGACGCGGTGGTGGCTGATCACCGGGGGCGCGCTCGACGTCGCCCTGGTGGCGCTCTTCCTCCTGGCCGACGGGTCCTCCCGGCCGTCCACGGACTTCGACACGGGCAGCGGGCAGCCGCTGGTCCTCGTCTACCTCCTGGCCTTCATGGTCTCCCAGGCGCTGCCGTGCGTGACCATCTTCCGCCAGTGCGGCGCGTACGCGCGGATGACGGACAACGAGTCGCTGCGCCAGGCCCTGCGGGTGCTGCGGGTGGCCGCCGTGGTGCTGTTCCTGTACTGCTCGTGCCGGACCCTGAACATCCTGACGGCCGCGGCCGGGGTCGACATCGGCGTCTGGAAGCTGGCCTCGAACCTCTTCAGCGCGGCCGGCATCGTCATCCTGTCGCTCGGCCTGACCAACTCCTCGTGGGGTCCGGCGGCTTCCCGGCTGCTGGCGTGGGGCCGGAGCTACCGCTCGTACCGGGCGCTGTACCCGCTCTGGCGGGACCTGTACGAGTCCTCCCCGGACATCGCCCTGGAGCCGCCGGGCGCCTCGGTCTCGGACCTGGACTACCGGCTGCACCGCCGGGTCGTCGAGATACGCGACGGGTGGCGGGACCTGCGCCCGTACATCGACCGTACGACCGTGGGCGGTCCGGGCGGCGCCCCGGGCAGGGAGGAGAGCGAGGAGTCGCGGCAGGCCTTCACGGAGGCGGCGCGGATCAAGCGGGCGCTGCTGGCCAAGCAGGCCGGGACGATGCCGCACGACAACAAGGACGCGGGCGACTTCGACGACCGCGACACGGACAACTTCACGGCAGAGGTCGCCTGGCTCACCAAAGTGGCGTCCGCCTACAGTAAACTCGGCACCGCGAGTTGAAAGCTCCCGCCCGGTTCGTATCCCCCGTCGAACCGGGCGGGCCTCCCCCGTTCCCCCCGTGTGTTACGTCGGGCCGGACGGGTGGCTCCCGCCCGGACTGGCCCGGCCCATCCCCCGAGGGCCGGGCCAGTCCGATTTTCACCACCTGCCTCCCCGTCGGAACATCCCCCGTGACGAGTTAGCTGGCAGCTATCGGCGAGACCCAACGTTGGCGGAGTCCAGGCCAATTGTCAACTGACCGCTATTCTGTGAAACTGGCGTATAGCCAAGGGCTATACCGAGGAGGTGACGGGAGGAAGATTCACCATGAGCGAGAGCGACGACCGGCCCCTGCTCGCCAGGCGCCTTGACGATCTGTTCAAGACGGTCCGTCCCAAGGGCAAGCACTGGACCAACGCCGAGGTGGCGGAGGAACTGAAGCGGGCCAACCCCGAGCTCAAGGCCGGGGGCGTGTACCTCTCGCAGCTGCGGACGGGCAAGCGCTCCAACCCGTCACCCGACCTCCTGGCCGCCCTGGCCAAGTTCTTCGGCGTCTCGGTCGCCTACTTCTTCGACGACAAGGTCGCCGAGTCGGTGCTCAGCCAGGTCGCCGCCATCGAGGCGCTGCGGCAGTCCGGGGTCCGGGCCGTGGCGATGCGCGCGGCCGGGATGAAGAAGGAGAACCTCGCGGCCATCACGGCCATCATGGACCAGTACCGGCAGATGCAGGGCCTCCCGCCGGTCACCGACGCCGACTCCCCCGCCGCCGACGGGCCCGGCCCCTCCGAGCCCGTATGAGGGGCTCCTGGAGGGAGCGGGCCGCCGACCACGACCGCCGCAGCCGGCTCAAGAAGCTCCGCAAGGCCGGCACCCGGCGGCTCGCCGAACTCGGCCTCCCCGAGGTGTCCGACGTCGCCGAACTCTGCCGTCTCCTCGGCGAGGCGCGGGACCGCCCGATCCTCCTGGTCCCGATGCAGATGCCCTCGTCGCACCCGTGCGGCATGTGGGTCGCCGCCCGCGACGAGGACCTGATCTTCTACGACGCCAACACCACCAGCGCGCATCAGGAGCACATCATCTTGCACGAGCTGGGCCACATCATCTGCTGCCATCGCGGGGCCGGCGGACTGGACGAGGCGGCCGCCCGCCTCCTCTTCCCCGACCTCGACCCCGACATCGTGCGCGACATGCTCCTGCGCGCGACCTACGACGACGTACAGGAGCAGGAGGCGGAGATCATCGCCTATCTGCTCGCCCAGCGGATGGAGGGCGCCGAACAGCGGCATCCCGCGCACCCCGAGGACGGGGCGGGCGAGGACGGGGACCCGGGCAAGAGCGCCATGCTCAGCCGGATCGAACGCACCCTGTTCTGACGTGGCCCCTCACGCCGTGCCGGCGGACGCCACCTCCTCGGCCAGGACCGCCACGGCCCGGCGCAGGTCCTCCTCGCGGTGCTGCGCGGTGAGGAAGAACCGCAGCCGCGACAGCCCCTCCTCCACGGCGGGGTGGAAGATCGGGTCGGCGATCACGCCCCGGGCGTAGAGCCGGTCGGCGACGCGCAGGGTGCGGGCCGAGTCCCCGAGGATGCACGGCACGATGGGCGTGTGGGCACTGGAGCCGGTCGCCAGGCCGGCGGCGGAGGCCAGGCCCAGGAAGAGCTCGGAGTTGCGCCGCAGCGCGCGCACCCGCTGCGGCTCCGCCTCGATCAGCTCGGCGGCGGCCAGGGCGGCCGCCGCGTTGGGCGGGGTCAGGCCGACGCTGTAGACGAAGCCCGGCAGGGTGTGGCGCAGCCAGCGCACCATACGGGCCGAGCCGCCGAGGTAGCCGCCGCAGCTGGCGAAGGCCTTGGAGAGGGTGCCCATCCACAGGTCCACGTCGCCGCGGTCGACGCCGAAGAACTCGCCGACGCCCCGGCCCCGTTCGCCGACGGTGCCGATGCTGTGCGCCTCGTCCACCATCAGCAGGGCGCCGTAACGTTTCTTCAGGTCGATGACGGCGGGCAGGTCCACGAGGTCGCCGTCCATGCTGTAGGCGCCCTCGACGGCGATCAGCACGCGGCGGAACCGGGACCGGTTGAGCCGCAGCAGGTGTTCCAGCCGCTCCGTGTCGTTGTGCGCGAAGGGGCGCCGCGCCGCACCGGACAGGGCGCAGCCCTGGAGGATGCTGTCGTGGGCCAGCGCGTCGTGCAGGACGAGGTCCTCCGGGCCGACGAGGTGGCCGATCGCGGTGACGTTGGTGGCGTGGCCGCTGACCAGGGTCAGGCAGTCGCCGACCCCGAGGAACTCGGTGAGGGTGCGTTCCAGGCGGACGGTGAGCTCGCGTTCACCGGACAGGACCCGGCTCGCGGAGACCGAGGTCCCGTACCGCTCCACTGCCCGGTGCACGGCCTCGTTGACGGCCGGGTGCCCGGAGAGGCCGAGGTAGTTGTAGCTGCCGAAGGAGAGGTACGGGCGGCCGCCGATCACCGTGGTGTCGCGGATGGTGCCCTCGTGGACCCGGAAGTAGGGGAAGCCGGCCCCGGTGTCCGCGATGGATCCCAGGAGTTGTTCGAGCGCGCCCACCTCGGGGAAGTCGTCGACGTGCGCCGTCCCGGCGCTCCACTCCGGGGCGGCCGCCGCCGCCGGGCCCGCGTCCGGTCCGGGGGGCCTGGGGCCCGCGCCGTGGTCCGGGGCGACGAGGGCGATCAGCCGGCCGACGGTGAGGTCCGGGGTGAACATCTCCTCGGTCCGGAACCCCGGCACCCGGTTCGCGATGCGGGTGTCCAGCTCGTGCAGCATCAGGGAGTCGAAGCCGAGGTCGGCGACGAGCGTCTGGTCCTCGTGCAGGTCGGACACCGGGTAGACGCCGGTCCGCGAGACCTCTTCGAGGACGATGGCCGCGGCGCCCGCTCCCCCGGAGCGCACGCCCTGCGGCCCGTCGGGGGACGGGTCCGGGAGAGGTACGGGCTCCGGGTCGGCCGTCTCGCGCGCCTCCTCGTCCACGATCCAGTGGCGGCGCGGTGCGAGGGGGCTCGGCGGCAGGGTGCACGGGGGTACGCGCTCCCCCGCCGCCGGGACCTCCCCGGCGGGCGGGTCCACGGGGAGGCCCGCCTCCACGGCCTCGGCCGCCCCGGTCAGCCGCGCGACCGCGCCGGCGGTGTCGCGGGCCTCCACGGTGAGGCGCTGCGTGAGGGGGGCCCGGCGGGCGAGAGTGTCGGCCACGGCGGCCAGCGGCGGCCGGTCCTCGGCGACGGCACGGGCCAGGTCCCGCGCGTACCGGGCCAGCCCGGCGCGGTCGCGGGCGCTGAGGGTCAGGACGTGGGCCCTCCCGGACGGCCCCGCCGGCTCGGGGCGGGCCGGCGGCGCGGCGGTCTCCTCCACGACGAGGTGCACACCGGTACCGCCGAAGCCGAACGCGCTGACGCCGGCCCGGCGCGGCCCGCCGTCGTGCGGCCAGGGGACGGGCGCCGTCGGCACGGTCAGCCGGGCGGCCTCGAGCACGCCCTGCCCGGCGAGCCCGAACTCCGGCTGCGGGGGGATCACCCCGCGCTGTACGGCGAGGACGGTCTTGATGAGCCCGGCCAGACCCGCCGAGTTGAGGGAGTGCCCGACGACCGCCTTGACCGCGCCCAGGTGGGCGGGGGCGGCGTCCGGCCCGCGCAGCTCGCGCAGGACGTCGAGTTCGACGGGGTCGCCGACGGTGGTGCCGGTGCCGTGCGCCTCCAGGTAGCCGACCTCGCCGGGGGCCAGGCCGGCGTCCCGGTAGGCGCGGCGCAGGGCGCGCAGCTGTCCGGCCGCCTGGGGGTGCATGCCGCCCTGGACGGTCCCGTCGTTGGCGGTGCCCACGCCGCGGATCACCGCGTACACCCGGTCGCCGGCGGCCCGCGCGTCGGACAGGGGCCGCAGCACCAGTACCCCGGCGCCCTCCCCGAGGACGAAGCCGTCGGCGTCCGCGCCGAACGGCAGGCAGCGGCCGCTGCGCGAGATGGCGCCGATCCGGCACAGCCCCACGAGCAGGTCGGGGGTGATCACCAGCTGGGCGCCGCCGGCGAGGGCGATGCGGGTGCGGCCCGAGCGCAGCGCGTGGACGGCGTTGGCGACGGCCATCAGGCCGCCGGAGCAGGCGGAGTCCAGGGCGTAGCTCTCGCCGTGCAGGTCGAAGACCGAACTGATCGTGTTCGGGCCCATGTTGAGCAGGATCCCGGCCACGGAGGTGCCCTGCATCCCGTCGACGGCGCGGAAGGTCTCCCGCCAGCCGGGGTCGCCCGGGCGTGCCCCGAACTCGCCGCCGGCCAGCTGCCGCATCCGGATCCGGAGGGTGGTCAGGCCTCGGTAGCCGCTGTCGGTGAGGGCCGTGATGACCGAGGTCTCCTCACGGTCGAAGCCGTCGGCCTCCCATCCGGCGTCCTGGAGCGCCTCGCGGGCGAGGTCGATCAGCAGCCGGTGCTGGGGGTCCATCGCCTTGGCCCGCCGGGGCGGGATGCCGTAGTGGGCCGCGTCGAAGAGGTCCACGTCGGGCAGCAGCGCCATGGTGTCCGTGTAGGCGGCCGAGGTGTCGCGGAAGTCGTCGCTGAGGAAGGCGTCGGCCCGCCACCGGCTGTCGGGGACACGGCCGAACTGGGCGTGCGGGTCCGTCAGGAGCCGCCAGTACTCGTTCAGGTTCCGGGCGCCCGGGAAACGGCAGGCCATCCCGACGACGGCTATGTCGTCCCGCTCCCGCGCCCGGCCCGCTCCGTTGGGGTCCACTGTGGAATCCATCCTTGTCACCGAAGCCGTCACCCGGTGGTGGCCAGGCGTTCGCGCCACCAGTCCACCGTCGCCTTGACCTGCTGGTCCAGGGGGGTGGCCCGGGTCGCGAACGCGGTCTCGTAGGCCGTCGAGTCGACCGTGAACGGGCGGTCGAACTGGTAGCGGATCTCCTTGAGTTCGCGCAGCAGCGGGGAGAACAGCCCGCCCACGGCCAGGGCGAGGGGCGGGACGCCGCGGACGGCGACGGGTCCGGTGCCGGCCTGGGCGGCGAGCCGGCCGACCATCTCCCGGACGGACAGCGCCGGTTCGGTCGGGACGTGCCAGGCCCGGCCCCAGGCCCGCTCGTCGCCCGCGACCTCGGTCAGGGCCCGGGCCACGTCGGGCAGGTACGTCCAGCTGTGCGGGGCGTCCGGGTCGCCGAGGGTGGAGACGGGCTTGCCGCGCAGCAGCGGCGGCAGCACCCGCGCCGCCAGGTGCCCGCCGTCGGTGACGCCGGGCCCGAAGAAGTCGGAGGCGCGGACTTCGACGGCCCTGATCCGGCCCTGCGCGTGCAGGTCGCGCGCCTGCTCCCAGACGGCGGCGCGCACCCGTCCCTTGGTGCCGGTCGCCGCGAGGGGCAGGTCCTCGGTCAGGGGGCCGTCCACGGGCCCGTACCCGTAGAGGTTGCCCAGCATGACCAGCACCGCCCCGGTCGCCTCGGCCGCCGTGCAGAGCGAGGAGGCCAGCGCCGGCCACTCCCCCGCCCAGCGGTGGTAGGGCGGTGCGGCGCAGCCGTAGAGCGCGGCCGCGCCCCGTACCGTCTCGGTGAGCCGCCCGCTGTCCTTCGCGTCCAGCGCGACGTGCTCGATCCCGGGCTCCGGACTGCGGCCCGACGTGGTGACGACCTTCACCGCGTGGCCCTGCTCGACGAGCAGCCGTGCGGTGGCGGCACCGGCGGGGCCGAAACCTATGACGACATGAGTGTTCACGTACGCACACTAGCGCGGGCCCCGGGGCGGGCGGCGGTGACGCCCCCCGGGCCCGCGGCCGAAACCCCCACCCCTGCCGGAAGCGCCCGCGGCGGTCGTTCCGCGATGTTCCGGAGCCCCCGGTGACGTGCCCGTTGCCGGTCTCCCGATCGCCCGTCCACACGGTTCACCGGACCCGGGCGTCCCGTCGGCTCCGCACGCTCGCGATCAGCAGGCCCCGCTGACCGCGCGCCGTCCCGTCCGCAGGAGCGGCATGATTGGCCGGAACCCTGCGTCCGCCGGGCGGGGCCCTCGGGCCGGTGCCCGGCTGCCGGCCCTCCGCGCGGAGGACCGCCCGGCCCTGCCCGCCCGCCCGGACCGGTCACGACAGGAGAAGCGGCGGCCCCGGGCCCTGTCGTAGCGTGGAACGGCCGGGCGCCGAGGGACGCCGCCGCGGCCGCGCCGACGAGGGAGAGACGATGAGCAGGGGCACGAAGAACGACAGGCCCGCACCGCACGCCGCCGACGGCCACGACATGATCCGCGTGCACGGGGCGCGCGAGAACAACCTCAAGGACGTCAGCGTCGAGATCCCCAAGCGGCGGCTGACGGTGTTCACCGGTGTCTCCGGCTCGGGCAAGAGCTCGCTCGTGTTCGACACGGTCGCGGCGGAGTCGCAGCGGCTGATCAACGAGACGTACAGCGCCTTCGTGCAGGGCTTCATGCCCGCGGCGGCCCGTCCCGACGTGGACGTGCTGGACGGGCTGACGACGGTGATCGCCGTCGACCAGCAGCGGATGGGCGGCGACCCCCGTTCCACGGTGGGCACGGCCACCGACGCCAACGCGATGCTGCGGATCCTCTTCAGCCGGCTCGGCGCCCCGCACATCGGCGGCCCGAAGGCGTACTCCTTCAACGTGGCCTCGGTCAGCGGCGCGGGCGCGGTCACCCTGGAGCGCGGCGGGCAGAAGGTGAGGGAGCGGCGCGAGTTCAGCGTCACCGGCGGCATGTGCCCGCGCTGCGAGGGCCGGGGCACGGTCAACGACCTCGACCTCGCCCAGCTCTTCGACGAGTCGAAGTCCCTCGACGAGGGGGCGCTCACCATCCCCGGCTACAAGCCCGGCGGCTGGAATCACCGCCTCTACGCCGAGTCGGGCCTCTTCGCCCCGGACGAGCCGATCCGTTCGTTCACGAAGAGGCAGCTGGCCGACTTCCTGTACCGCGAGCCGGTCAGGATGAAGATCGCCGGCATCAACATGACGTACGAGGGGCTGATCCCGCGGATCCGCAAGTCGATGCTGGCCAAGGACAAGGAGGCGATGCAGCCGCACATCCGGGAGTTCGTGGAGCGGGCGGTCACCTTCACCACCTGTCCCGACTGCGAGGGCACCCGGCTGAGCGCGGGCGCGCGGTCCTCGAAGATCAAGGGGATCAGCATCGCCGACGCGTGCGCGATGCAGATCAGCGACCTGGCCAAGTGGGTGAGCGGTCTCGACGAGCCCTCGGTGGCGCCGCTGCTGGCCACCCTGCGGCAGACCCTCGACTCGTTCGTGGAGATCGGGCTGGGTTACCTGTCGCTGGACCGGCCGGCGGGCACGCTGTCGGGCGGCGAGGCGCAGCGCGTCAAGATGATCCGCCACCTCGGCTCGGCGCTGACCGACGTCACGTACGTCTTCGACGAGCCCACGACGGGTCTGCACCCGCACGACATCGAGCGGATGAACGGGCTGCTGCTGCGGCTGCGCGACAAGGGCAACACGGTGCTGGTCGTGGAGCACAAGCCGGAGGTCATCGCGATCGCCGACCACGTCGTCGACCTGGGGCCGGGCGCCGGTGCGGCGGGCGGCACGGTGTGCTTCGAGGGCGGTGTGGAGGGGCTGCGGGCCAGCGGCACCGTCACCGGGCGGCACTTCGACGACCGGGCCCGGCTCAAGGAGTCGCCGCGCGTGCCCTCGGGGGCGCTGGAGATCCGCGGGGCGTCGGCGCACAACCTGCGCGGGGTCGACGTGGACGTTCCGCTCGGGGTGCTCACCGTGGTGACGGGCGTGGCCGGTTCGGGCAAGAGCTCGCTCATCCACGGCTCCGTGCCGGCCTCGGCGGGGGTGGTGTCGGTGGACCAGGCGCCGATCCGGGGCTCGCGGCGGAGCAACCCGGCGACGTACACGGGGCTGCTGGAGCCGATCCGCAAGGCGTTCGCCAAGGCCAACGGGGTGAAGCCGGCGCTGTTCAGCGCCAACTCCGAGGGCGCCTGCCCCACCTGCAACGGTGCCGGGGTGGTCTACACCGACCTGGCGATGATGGCGGGGGTCGCCACCACGTGCGAGGACTGCGAGGGGAAGCGGTTCGACGCGTCGGTGCTGGAGTACCGGCTCGGCGGCCGGGACATCAGTGAGGTGCTGGAGATGCCGGTGGCGGAGGCGGAGGGGTTCTTCGGCTCGGGCGAGGCGCGCACGCCGGCCGCGCACCGGATCCTGGAGCGGCTGGTGGACGTCGGGCTCGGCTACCTGACCCTGGGCCAGCCGCTGACCACCCTGTCGGGCGGTGAGCGGCAGCGGCTGAAGCTGGCCACGCACATGGGCGAGAAGGGCGGGATCTACGTCCTGGACGAGCCGACCGCGGGCCTGCACCTGGCCGATGTGGAGCACCTGCTGGGCCTGCTGGACCGGCTGGTGGACTCCGGCAAGTCGGTGATCGTGATCGAGCACCACCAGGCGGTCATGGCGCACGCCGACCGGATCATCGACCTCGGTCCGGGCGCGGGGCACGACGGCGGCCGGGTCGTCTTCGAGGGGACCCCGGCGGAGCTGGTGGCCGCCCGGTCCACGCTCACGGGCGAGCACCTCGCGGCGTACGTGGGCGCCTGACGGCCCGCTGGGGGCGGCCCGGGCGGGCCGCCCCGTCAGCGGGTCAGCGCCAGTCGTCCCACGGCGGGTCCATCTCGTCGAGGTCGAAGGGCGGTTCCTCCTCGAACGGCGGCTCCTCGGGGGCCTGCGCCGTCGTGCGGGGCGCGGCGGCGGGCGCCGGAACGGCGGCGCGGGGCGCCCCTGCGGCGGGCTCGCCGGCGGCGGGCGCTGCGGTGGCGGGCGCCTCGGTGGCGACGGCCCCGTCGGCGCGGCACGCGGCCAGGGCGTCGAGGAGGCCCTCGGCGTACTTGGCGAGCTTGGCCTCGCCGACGCCGCCGATGCCGCCCAGTTCCCCGACCGTGCCGGGCAGCCGGGTCGCGATCTCCCTCAGCGTGGCGTCGTGGAAGACGACGTACGCCGGGACACCCTGCTCGCGGGCGGTCGCCGCCCGCCAGGCGCGCAGGGCCTCGAAGACCGGAACGGCGGCCGGCGGCAGGTCGACGGGGACGCGGGCTCCCTTCCCGGAGCGGGACCCGGACTCCTTGCGGGAGGCGGCCGGCGCCTTCTTCTCCTTGCGCATCTGGACGGTGCGGCGCCCGCCCAGCACCTCGCCGCTGGCGTCGGTGAGGACGAGGGTGCCGTAGTCGCCCTCGACGGCCAGCAGCCGCAGCGCCAGCAGCTGCCGGACGACGCCGCGCCACTCGGCGGTGCCCAGGTCCGCGCCGACGCCGAACACCGAGAGCCCGTCGTGGTCGAACTGGATGACCTTGGCGGTCTTCTTGCCCTGGAGGATGTCGATGATCTGGCCGGCGCCGAACTTCTGGCGGCGCTCCTTGGCCAGCCGCCACACCGTGGACAGCAGCTTCTGCGCGGCGACCGTGCCGTCCCAGGACTCGGCGGGGGTCAGGCAGGTGTCGCAGTTGCCGCAGGGGCCGCCGTGCTGGCCGAAGTACTCCAGCAGCCGCTGCCGGCGGCAGTCGACCGTCTCGCAGAGGGCGAGCATGGCGTCCAGGTGCATGCCCAGGGAGCGGCGGTGGGCGTCGTCGCCCTCGGAGCCGTCGATGAGCTTGCGCTGCTGGACCACGTCCTGGAGGCCGTACGCGAGCCAGGCCGTGGCGGGCTCGCCGTCACGGCCGGCGCGGCCGGTCTCCTGGTAGTAGCCCTCGACGGACTTGGGCAGGTCGAGGTGGGCGACGAAGCGGACGTCGGGCTTGTCGATGCCCATGCCGAAGGCGATCGTGGCGACCACCACGACCCCGTCCTCGCGCAGGAAGCGGGCCTGGTTGGCGGCGCGCGCCCGGGAGTCCATGCCGGCGTGGTACGGGACGGCGTCGATGCCCTGTTCCACCAGGAAGGCGGCGGTCTTCTCCACCGACGCGCGGGACAGGCAGTAGACGACTCCGGCGTCCCCGTCGTGCTCGGTGCGGATCAGCTCCAGCAGCTGCCGGGCCGGGTTGTCCTTGGGGACGATGCGGTACTGGATGTTCGGCCGGTCGAAGCTGGCGACGAAGTGCCTGGCGTCCTCCAGACCCAGCCGCTTGGCGATCTCGGCGTGGGTGGCCTCGGTGGCCGTCGCGGTGAGGGCGATGCGGGGCACCTTGGGCCAGCGCTCGTGCAGCATCGACAGCGCGAGGTAGTCGGGCCGGAAGTCGTGGCCCCACTGGGCGACGCAGTGCGCCTCGTCGATGGCGAACAGGGAGACCTTGCCCCGGTCGAGCAGGCGCTGGGTCCCCTCGGTGCGCAGCCGCTCGGGGGCGAGGTAGAGCAGGTCGAGCTCGTCGGCGAGGAAGGCCTGTTCCACGGCCTGCCGCTCGTAGGGGTCCTGCGTCGAGTTGAGGAACCCGGCCCGGACGCCGAGGGCGGTGAGCGCGTCCACCTGGTCCTGCATCAGCGCGATCAGCGGGGAGATCACGATGCCCGTGCCTTCTCTGACGAGCGCCGGGATCTGGTAGCAGAGCGACTTGCCGCCGCCGGTGGGCATCAGCACGAGGGCGTCGCCGCCGCCGATCAGCTGCTCGATGATCTCCTGCTGCTCACCGCGGAAGGAGCTGTATCCGAAGACGCGGTGGAGCACGCGCAATGCCTCGGGGACCTCGTCTGAGATCTCGGGGGAAGCGTCCGAAAGGGCCATCCGAGAAGCCTAGCGGCACCCCGTGACACTCCCGTCCCGTCCGTCCGGGCCGGCTCCCGCCGGGGGCCGGCCCGGACCCGGGCGCACGGGGCGCCGCCTCAGGCGCGGACCAGGCGGGCGATGGCCCGCGAGGCCTCCTCGACCTTGTCGCGGGCCTGGTCCCCGCCCTCGGCGATGGCGTCCGCGACGCAGGAGTGCAGGTGGTCCTCCATCATGGTCAGCCCGAAGGACTGCAGGGCCTTGGTGGCGGCGCTGACCTGGGTGAGCACGTCGATGCAGTACGTCCCCTCCTCGACCATGCGCTGGAGGCCGCGCACCTGGCCTTCGATGCGGCGCAGCCGCTTGAGGACGTCGTCCTTGTGGGAGGTGTAACCGGGCACGGCGATCGCTTCCCTTCATCGGGCCTTCTTTACCCCTGGGGGGTATGTCGACAACGAGGACGGGCCGCGGGATGTTCCGCCGGGCGGTCAGTGGGAGTGACCGCCCGACTCCTCCCCGGCCGGCTGTGCGGGCTGCGCGGCGGGGGCGGGGGCCGTCCCGTCGCCGCCGGCCCGGACGGTGAAGGCGGCGGTGCGGACCTTGCCCTGGTGCTGGAAGTCCAGGAAGAGCCGGTAGGTGCCGGCGCTGGGGGCCGTGGCCGTGAAGGAGACGTCCGGGCCGGGGCCGCCCTCGTTGGGGTGGACGTGCAGGTAGGCGAGGTCGCCGTCGCGCAGGGCGACGAGGTGTCCGTACGCCCCGAGGTAGGGCTCCAGGTCGGTGACGGGCCGGCCGTCCTTGCTGACGGTGAGCTTCAGTTCGCCGGGCTTGCCGGGGGCCAGGGTCCCGCCGAGCGCCACCTGGTAGCCGTCCACCTCGGCGGTGGGGGCGACCGGGGGCATCGGATTCGGCGCGTAGGCGCCGGGGACGGTGAGGTCCGCGCCCAGGGTGACGTTCTTCGCGGCCCCGTCCGAGGGGGCGAAGTCGGCGAAGGCCTTGTAGGCGCCGGCGGCGGGCAGGTCGACGGGGGTGGACCAGGTGCCGTCCTGCGCGCGCACCGGGTGCAGGTGGCGGAAGACCGTGAGGTCGCGCGAGGCGACGATGAAGTGCAGTTCCTTGCCGTGCTCGGTCTTGTAGCCGGTGACCTTGCGGCCGGCCGCGTCCTTGACCGAGAACCTGAGCTCGCCCTGGCCCGGGGCGATGCTCGGGGTGTCCAGGCTCAGGGTGTAGCCGGCGTCGGAGACCTGGAGGCCGCCGGCCGCCGGGCCCTGGGCCGCGGCCTGCTCGTGGCCGCCGTGTCCGCCTTCCGCGGCCGGCGCCTTCGCCTGGCTCGCGTGGCTCGCGTGTTCCGCCTTCGCCGGCTCGCCCACGGGGCCGACGCCCGCCCCGACCCCGTAGGCGGCGCCGAAGGCCCCCGCGAGTGCGGCGGCGAAGGCGGTGATCTTCACTCCGGTGTTCATGCCTGGTCTCCCGTACGACGTAGATGCCGCGTACAGCGGTTCAATGGATCTCCACCATACCCCCAGGGGGTATCAAGTCAAGCGCGGGAAACTCTTGCGGACGGATACCTAGGGGGGGTATATCTGGAGTCAGAGCCCGGATACCCCCCGAGGGTATCTGAACGATCAAGGAGAAGCCCATGTCTTCCTGCTGTTCCCCCGATGGCGCCTGCGCCTCCAACGGTGAGACCACGACCACCGTCGCCGTCGTCGACAGCACCGCCACCGTCTACCGCGTGTCCGGCATGAGCTGCGGACACTGCCGGACCGCCATCACCGGGTCCGTCGGCGCGCTCGCCGGGGTCCTCTCGGTGGACGTGGACGTGGACGGCGGCACGGTCACCGTGACCACGGCCGGCGAGCCGGACGACGCCGCGATCGCCGAGGCGGTCGACGACGCCGGCTACGAGCTCACCGGCCGGGCCTGACGCCCCGCCCCACCCCGACCCACCCGGACGCCGGGGCCCCGTCCGTCCACCGGGCCCCGGCACCGACCCCGCGCTCGAACGAGGAGCAGCACTCATGACCACCATCACCCCCGGCGCCGCCCAGGTCGAGCTCGCCATCGGCGGCATGACCTGCGCCTCGTGCGCGGCACGCATCGAGAAGAAGCTCAACCGGATGGACGGCGTCGAGGCGACCGTCAACTACGCCACCGAGAAGGCGAAGGTCACCTTCGACGCCGACATCTCCGTCGCGGACCTGATCGCCACCGTCGAGGCCACCGGCTACACCGCGCACGAGCCCGCGCCGCCGCGCTCCTCCGCCGCGTCCGGTCCCGGGGAGGAGCCGGCCGAGGCCGACGAGCTGGCCCCGCTGCGCCAGCGGCTCACCACCGCCGTCGTCCTGTCCGTGCCCGTCATCGCGATGGCCATGGTCCCCGCGCTCCAGATCGACTTCTGGCAGTGGCTCTCGCTGACCCTGGCCGCGCCCGTGGTCACGTACGCCGCCTGGCCCTTCCACCGCGCCGCCTGGACCAACGCCAAGCACGGCGCGGCCACCATGGACACCCTGATCTCGGTGGGCACCATCGCCGCGTTCCTGTGGTCCCTGTGGGCCCTGTTCTTCGGTACGGCCGGCACCCCCGGCATGCGGCACGCCTTCGAGTTCACCATCGCCCGCACCGACGGCGCCGGGAACATCTACCTGGAGGCCGCAGCCGGCGTCACCACCTTCATCCTGGCCGGCCGGTACTTCGAGGCGAAGTCCAAGCGCAAGGCCGGCGCCGCCCTCAAGGCGCTGCTGGAGCTGGGCGCCAAGGAGGTCACCGTGCTGCGCGGCGGCCACGAGGTGACCGTACCCACGGCCGACCTCCAGGTCGGCGACCGCTTCCTGGTCCGGCCGGGCGAGAAGATCGCCACCGACGGCACCGTCGTCGAGGGATCCTCCGCCGTGGACGCCTCGATGCTCACCGGCGAGTCCGTACCCGTCGAGGTCTCCGTCGGCGACTCCGTCACCGGCGCCACCCTCAACGCCGGCGGCCGCCTGGTCGTCGAGGCCACCCGGGTCGGCTCCGACACCCAGCTCTCCCGCATGGCCCGGCTGGTCGAGGACGCGCAGAACGGCAAGGCCGCCGCCCAGCGGCTCGCCGACAAGATCTCCGCCGTGTTCGTGCCGGTCGTCATCGCCATCGCCCTGGCCACCCTCGGCTTCTGGCTCGGCACCGGCTCCGGCCTCTCGGCCGCCTTCACCGCCGCCGTCGCCGTCCTGATCATCGCCTGCCCCTGCGCCCTGGGCCTCGCCACCCCGACCGCCCTCCTGGTCGGCACCGGGCGCGGCGCCCAGCTCGGCATCCTGATCAAGGGCCCCGAGGTCCTGGAGTCCACCCGCAAGGTCGACACCATCGTCCTGGACAAGACCGGCACCGTCACCACCGGCCGGATGACCCTGCTGCACGTGCACACCACCGAGGGCACCGCCGAGACCGACGTCCTGCGCCTGGCCGGAGCCCTGGAGCACGCCTCCGAGCACCCCATCGCCCAGGCCGTCGCCGCGGGCGCCGCCGCCCGCGTCGGGACCCTGCCCGTCCCCGAGGACTTCGCCAACATCCCGGGCCTGGGCGTCCAGGGCGTCGTCGAGGGCCACGCCGTCCTGGTCGGCCGCGGCAAGCTGCTCGCCGAGTGGGCGATGGAGCTGCCCCCGCACCTGGAGCGCGCCAAGTCCGACGCCGAGTCGGCCGGGCGCACCGCCATCGCGGTGGCCTGGGACGGCGAGGCGCGCGCGGTGCTGGAGGTCGCGGACGCCGTCAAGGACACCAGCGCCGAGGCGATCCGCCGGCTGCGCGCCCTGGGCCTGACCCCGATCCTGCTGACCGGCGACAACAAGGCCGTGGCCGAGTCGGTGGCCCGCGAGGTCGGCATCGACGAGGTCATCGCCGAGGTCATGCCGCAGGACAAGGTGGACGTCGTCAAGCGGCTCCAGTCCGAGGGCCGCAGCGTCGCGATGGTCGGCGACGGGGTCAACGACGCGGCCGCCCTGGCCCAGGCCGACCTGGGCCTGGCCATGGGCACCGGCACCGACGCCGCCATCGAGGCCGGCGACCTGACCCTCGTACGGGGAGACCTGCGCTCGGCGGCCGACGCCATCCGGCTCGCCCGCAAGACGCTCGGCACGATCCGCTCGAACCTGTTCTGGGCCTTCGCCTACAACGTGGCCGCCCTGCCGCTCGCCGCGGCCGGACTGCTCAACCCGATGATCGCCGGAGCGGCCATGGCCTTCTCCTCGGTCTTCGTCGTCGGCAACAGCCTGCGTCTGCGCGGCTTCAGGGCCGCCTCCAACTGAGGAGCCCCCGTGGCCGGTCCTGCAGAACACAAGGAAGACGTCATCCGGCGCCTGCGGCGGATCGAGGGCCAGGTCCGCGGCGTCCAGCGGATGGTCGCCGAGGACGTCTACTGCGTCGACGTCCTGACCCAGGTGTCCGCGATCAACGCGGCACTCCAGTCCTGCGCCGTGACGCTGCTCGACGAGCACCTCGCCTGCTGCGTCACCGAGGCCATCGCCCGGGGCAGGGACGAGGCCAGGGTCAAGGTCGGCGAGGCGAGCAAGGCCATCGCCCGGCTGATCCGCGCGTAGCCCGGCGGCCGCGGGATCCGGGAGCCCCTCCACACGACGGACCGTGTGGAGGGGCTCCCGGCTTTCCGGGCCGCCGCCGGGCCGCCGCCGGGGGGCCGGTGTACCGGGCCGGGGTATGACCGCGCCGCGAGGGCGGGCCGTACGATGAGCCGCTGCCGAGGGGAGGGCTACGAGCATGCGCGTACGCCGGCTGGGAGAGCTGGAAGCCGAGATCATGGACCGGGTGTGGCAGTGGGAACGCCCCGCCTCCGTCCGGGAGATCGTCGACGACATCAACCGGGGCCGCCAGGTCGCCTACACCACCGTGATGACCGTGGCCGACATCCTGTACCGCAAGGGCTGGCTGAGCCGGGAGAAGTCCGGCCGGGCGTGGATGTACCAGGCGGTGCGCAGCCGCGAGGAGTACACCGCGGCGCTGATGCAGGACGCGCTCGGCGACAGCCAGGACCGCCGGGCCACGCTGCTGCGGTTCGTGGAGCGGATGTCCCACGAGGACGTGGAGGCGCTGGACGAGGCCCTGCGCGCCGCCCGCTGCGAGCGTCCCTCGGGTGCGGCGGGTGAGGCCCGGTGAACCACCACGTGCTGCCGCCGCTGGGGCTGGCCCTGGTCACCGGGCTGTTGCTGCCGTGGATGCTGGTCCGCGCCGCATGGGCGCAGCAGGCGCCCCGGCTGGGGCTGGCCGTGTGGATCCTATGCGGGGCCCTGTTCGCGGCGTCCACGGCGATGCTGCCGGCGCAGCTGCTGCTGCCCGAGCGGACCAGCCACCGGCTGGTCGACATGGTGCTGACGCTCGACCCGCCCTCGCCCGGCCGGCTGCTCGGCGCGACGCCCCGCGAGGCCCTCGCCGCGCTGGCGGCGCTCGCGGTGCTGGCGGTGCCCGGGACCGGTTTCGTACGGGAGCTGCTGCGGGCGCGCCGGGCCCGGACCCGGCACGCCGAACTGCTGCGGCTGGTGGGCCGGTACGACGGGCGGCTGGGGGTGACCGTACTGGAGGACCCGCGTCCGGCCGTGTACTGCCTGCCGGGGCGTTCGCGCCGGGTCGTGGTCTCGACGGGGGCGCTGGAGGTGCTGACGGAGCGGGAGCTGGCCGCCGCGCTCGCGCACGAGCGGGCCCACATCGGCGGCCGGCACCATCTGCTGGTGGCGGCGGCGGGGGCGTACGCGTCGGTGTTCCGCCGGCTCCCGCTGGCCCGGATCGGCGGGCGGACGGTGCCGCTGCTGGTGGAGATGGCCGCCGACGACCGGGCGCTGCGCCGCTGTTCGAGCGACGCGCTGGCCGCGGCGCTGTACGCGCTGGCGACCGGGCGGGCGCCGCACAAGGCGTTCGCGGCGGGCGGTCCGTCGGCGGCGGTGCGGATGCGCCGCATCCTGGGGCCGCGCGGGACGGGGCGTCCGGTGCTGCGCGGACTGTTCTCGGTGGCCGCCTCGGCGTCGGCCATCGTCCCCCTGGTCGCCCTCTGTTGTTGGACCCGTTGATAGCGGGACCGGCAACCCCGTTATTTACTAAGCCAATTCGTAGATTTCCCCCCGACCCCGGCCGCTCGAATTGGCCGCTATTGTGGGCGCGTGCGGGCTCAGGACCGGCACGGCGAGAGGTGGGGGATAGATGCTGCTGGCTGACGTGCGGACGGCGGTTCCGCGTGACGCTGCGGCGATTTCCCGGCTCCTCGCCGAGGCCATACGCGAGGACTACGGCAGCCTCCTCGGAGAAATGCGCGTCGGCCGGCTGGTGTCGGACCATTGCTCGCTCCCCCGCATTCGGGCGGAAATTGAAATTCCCGGCGGAGCGCCCACCTGGCTCGGCTGGCTGGTCGCCGCCGACGCCGACGGCACCGTCGTGGGGGCCGTCTCGGGCGGGGTCCCCTTCCCCTCCGAGGGCGAGCTCTACGCCCTGTGCACCTCCCCGGCCCACCGCCGGCAGGGGGTCGGCACGGCCCTGCTGGCGGCCGCCGGGACGCGGATGCGGACGCACGGGGCGGCGTCCCAGCGGATCACCCTCCCCGCCGAACGGGCCCCGGGCCTGCCGTTCTTCACCCACCACGGGTTCACCCCGCTCACCGCGGTCCGCCTCGGCCGCACCCTCTGACGGACCGCCGCTCCCCGTCCTCCACGTCCTCCACGGGAGCGTGGCAGATCCACGCCATCGCGTGTTCACGCAGCCGGCAACGCTGGCCCCGGCGCCCGCCCCCGGGACAGGATGTGACCAGCGGCGCGGTCCCCCGGCGGCACGGGAGCCACGCCCCGGACGGCTGGACCGAGCGAGCCCCTGGAGGAGCGATGCACACACCGAGCGGCACTCCCCTGCCCGTCATGCCGGTCGTGCCCGCGGTGTTCGCGCCGGTCCCGCCGCCCCCACCGGCCGGCTCCCGGCTCCCCGCCCACTACGGCACGCCCGCGCCGGCCCCGGCGGACCACCTGCCCGGTCTGGAGTCGGCCGCCCCGGTGGACGAGGACTCCGGCTGGCTGCACGACGCGCTGCTCGGCCCGTACAGCGCGGACATCGTCGGCTACCTGCGCCTCGCGCGGGCCTGCGGCGGGCCGGTCCTGGACCTGGGCTGCGGGGCGGGGCGCCTGGCGGTGCCGTTCGCCCGGCACGGGTTCCCCGTCGAGGCGGTGGACCGGGACCCGGCCGGCCTGGAGCGGCTGCGGGCCTGGGGCCGGCGGATCGGGCCGCAGGTCTCGCGGCTCCTGGTCACCACCCGGGCCGATCTGGCGGACCTGCGCCTGCGGGGGACGTACCGGCTGGCCCTGCTGGCCGGGGCGATGATCTCGGCGGTGCCGCCCCACGCCCGCCCCGGGCTGCTGCGGGAGATCGCCGGACACCTGGAGCCGGGCGGCACCCTGGCCCTCGACTACACCGCCCACGGGCTGCGCGGGCTCTCCGAGGAACCCCGGCGCACCTGGGTGTTCCAGGTGCCCCGGTTCGACGGGGTGGAGGAGTGGACCGTGGCCCGGCAGGTCTTCGACCTGGACACGATGGGCGAGCGGATCACCTACCACTCCGTGCGCACGGGCAAGGTGCGCACCGAGCGCGTGGTGCGGGCCACCGAGAAGTGGATCGTCGACCCGGAGGCCCTCGCCGCCGAGCTCGACGCGGCGGGGCTGCGCGTGGAACGGCGCCGCTCCCACCGGGTGGACGAGCGCACCGAGAGCGTCCTGCTCGTGTGCCGGGCGGCCGGCTGACGCGGGCCCGTCCCCTTTCCGCTCCTCCCGCTCGAGAAGGACTCGCAAGAGGTACGATGCCCCCAAAGGTTTGAGTCGACCAGATGGCGGATGGTGGCGCAGTGATGGCTGTCGTGGAGGAGTCGACCGGCCGCGAGGCAGTGATCCAGCGCCTCCGCGACGTGGGACTGCGGGTCACCGGGCCGCGCCTGGAAGTGCTCCAAGTCCTGGCGGCGGGCGGGCACATGGACGTCGAGTCCATCACGGCCACCGCCCGTGACCGGCTGGGGACCCTCACCAGCCAGGCCGTCTACGAGATGCTGCGGCACTTCCTGGAGACCGGCCTGGCCACGAAGTTCGACCGCCCCGGTCTGCCCGCCGTGTTCGAGATCTCCGGTCCGCCGCACCAGCACGCGCTGTGCGTGCGCTGCGGCCGGGTGGAGAACGTAGAGGCCGAGGTGCCGGAGCCGGCGGGCGACGCCCTCGCCGCCTGGCGGATGAACGGGGGCGCGGAGGTCGTCTTCAAGGGGCTCTGCCCCGACTGCGCGCACGCCTCCCGGGACTGATCCGGACCTCTCGCACGCCCACCTCCTCGCAATCACATTGGCATGTGCCAAAGTGTGACTGTCGATTCGTAAGACGAGGGGGTCGCTTCGCGATGGCAACGGGGGATGGCAGGGACGGCGTCCAGTCGGCCGACAGGGTGCTGGCCCTCTATCAGGAGCTGCGCCTGCGCGGGGTGTCCAACCTCAACGACGCCTTCGAGGAGCTCGCGCTCCCGCCCGAGGAGCGGGAGAAGTGGCGCGAGGAGCTGATCGCGCTCGGCCTCATCGTGCCCACGGGCACCACCCACGCCACCCGCGCCGACCTCCAGTCCGGCGCCTGGCGTCCGGGCCCGGACGCCGTCGCCGCCGTCGACCCCGAGATCGCGCTGCTGCGGATGCTCCAGCGCGAGCGCGAGCGGCTGCGCGAGCACCTGGACGAGTCGGACCGCGCGTACAGCGCGCTGGAGACGCTGGTCGGAAGGTTCCTGCGGCCGGGCACGCTGAGCGGGTCCGAGGTCGAGGTGGAGATCCTCGACGACTACGGGCGGATCCAGCAGGTACTGGAGGACATCACCGACGTCATCCGGCACGATCTGACGTCCATGCACGTCACCGCCCTGGTACGGGAGGTCGCGGACCGGGTGCTGAGCCGCGACCGCCGGCAGATCGACAACGGGGTGCGCATCCGCGCCATCTACCACCAGCGGATCACCACCTCGCCGGAGGCGGTGGAGATGCTCCGGCGCCGGGTCGAGGCCGGTGTGGAGATCCGCCTCTCCCCCGCCGTCCCGATGAACATGATCATCGCGGACCAGCAGTTCGCCGTCCTGCCCGTGCACCCCGACGACCGGGCGGCCGGCGCGATCCTCGCCCGCGGCCCGGCCCTGGTCCGCTCGTACCTGGCGCTGTACGAGCACTGCTGGCACGCCGCCACCCCCTACGGCGACGACGTGGCGCCGGAACTCGGCGGCGACGGATTGTCCGAACAGCAGCGGGCGGCCCTGAAGATGCTGGCGTCGGGAATGAAGGACGAAAAGGTCGCCCGGACCCTGGGGGTTTCCCTGCGGACGGTGAGCCGAATGCTGTCCGAGCTGATGCAGGAAATGGGTGCGTCCAGCCGGTTCGAGGCGGGAGTACGCGCACAGCGGCTCGGCTGGCTCGACTGATCAAGGGGGCGTCCCTCGTCCGCAATGACCGGAAACGAAAACCCCGCGACCGCCCGGAAGGGCGATCGCGGGGTCTTGTCCGCCGCGGTGACCGGCAGTTCAGTCCCAGCCGTTGCCGTTGTCGCGGAGCGTACAGAGCGGGCGGACGGTGACGGTGTGAGCAGCGGACATGATTCCTCCAGGAATTACGAAAGGTCGTTTTCGTCTCCGTGGATCCGTGCCGCCGGAATTCCTTCGAAGACTTCTCCATTATCGTATGGATTCCAGGAGCGGGCCAGTTCCCTATAGCGCACCTGAGGCGGATCTGAAGGAGTTCATACAGACGTTACGCTTGCGCACCTTTGGTCAGCCCAAAAGAGCTGCTAGGGTGGAATTCCGGCCTTCTCGGCCCTCCAGGGGAGAGGTGTCGGCGAGGCAGGAGCGTGCCGCCGCTCCTGCCTCACTCATGTCCGCACCCGGCCGCGCCCCTTCCTCACGCAGGACCTCCCGGTACACCTCCAGCGTCGCGGCCGCCGCTCCGGCCCAGCTCATACCGCGGGCGTGGGCGACCGCGGCCCGGCCCATCACCGCGGCCTCGGCGGGGTGTTCGGCGAGCCAGAGCAGCCGGCGGGCGTACTCCCGCGGATCGTTGCCGTGGACGAGCAGCCCCGTCTCCCCGTCGCGCACGGCGGTCGGCAGCCCGCCGACCGCCGAGGCCAGCACCGGGGTCCCGCACGCCTGCGCCTCCAGCGCGACCAGTCCGAAGGACTCACTGCGCGAGGGAACCATGAGGACGTCCGCCGCCCGGTACCAGAGCGCCAGTTCCTCCTGCGGTACGGGCGGGTGGTGACGCAGTACGTCCGACACCCCGAGTTCGCGGGCCAGTTCCCAGGCCTCCCCGCGCGGACCGGCACCCGAGTTGCCGCCCACCACCGGGACGAGGGTCCGCGCGCGCAGGTGCGGGGCCCGCTCCAGCAGGGCGGCGACCGCGCGGACCATCACGTCGGGCCCCTTGAGGGGCTGGATGCGGCCCGCGTAGAGGGGGACGAACGCGTCGGCCGGCAGGCCCAGCCGGGCCCGCGCCGCCGCCCTGCCCCCACCGGGACCGAAGGTTCCCAGGTCCACGCCCGGCCGGACGATCTGCGTCCGGCCGGCGTCGGCCCCGTACAGCTCGCGCAGCGCCCGGGCCTCGTCGCCGGTGTTGGCGATCAGCCGGTCGGCGGAGCCGACGACCTGGTGCTCGCCGCGGATCCGCAGCTCCGGCTCGGGGGCGTCGCCCTCGGCGAGGGCCGCGTTCTTGACCCGGGCCAGGGTGTGGGCGGTGTGCACGAACGGGATCCGCCACCCGGCGGCCGCGATGCGCCCGGCCTGGCCGGAGAGCCAGTAGTGCGAGTGGACCAGGTCGTAGCGCCGCTCCTCCTTGAGCAGCGCCAGCGAGAACGGCACCACCAGGGCGGGCATGTCCTCCTTGGGCAGGGGCGCGCGCGGTCCCGCCTCCAGGTGGCGCACCCGGACACCGGGGCCGAGGCCGGCCGGGTCCGGGTGCTCCTCGCCCCGGCAGCGGGTGAACAGGTCCACCTCGACGCCCTGTTCGGCGAGGGCCCGGGAGAGCTGGACCATGTAGACGTTCATGCCGCCCGCGTCCCCGGTGCCCGGCTGGTGCAGCGGTGAGGTGTGGACGCTGAGCATGGCGACGCGCAGGGACACGTGGAACTCCTACGGGGAGAGGCCGCGCGCCCCGCACCGCCGGGTGACCGGCGCGCGGTCACGCGGCGAAGGAGGGTGGTCGTCTCGCTGTGGTGCGGTGGTGCGGGGCGTGCCGTCGTGTGGGGGGCGACGGCACGGGCCGGGGCCGGTCAGAAGCCGAACACCGGGCCCGAGGTCGGGGCCAGCCGGGTGCCCGGGGCGGGCGGGAGCAGGGCGGCCGCCGAAACCGGGCCGCCGGGCGGCGTCTTGAGGGCGGCGGCCAGCCGGTCCGCGCCCTCGGGCATCACCGGCCGCGCCCAGGCGGCGAGCGCCCGGGCCACCGCCAGCTGCGCCGCGAGCGCCGGGAGGTGGCGGCTGTCCGCCGTGGGGCGGTGCGCCTCGTGCGCGTTGACGTGGCCGAAGTCGGCCGCCGAGCGCACCATCTCGTCGAGCAGGGCGACCGCCCGGCGGGGGTCGAAGGACTCCGGCGAGTAGGCCTCGCGCAGGTCTTCCACGCCGCGCAGCAGCCGCCGTTCCAGCACCTCCCAGCCGGCGCCGCCGGGCAGGGCCGCCGGGGCCAGTCCGGCGCACTCCTCCCGGACGGCCGCGAACAGCCGCGCCAGCCAGCTGTTCCAGCTCTCGTCCAGTTCCCGGCGGGCGGCGGCGAGCCGCTCGGGGCGGAACTCGGTGCGCCGGCCCAGCGGCCGGGCCTGGAGGACGTGCCGGCGCAGCGTGTCGGAGCCGTACTCGGTGATCAGGTCCAGGGCCCAGGCCTTCTGGCCGGAGCCCCAGACCAGGGCCTCGTCCTCGACGACGTACGCCTCGTTGACGCAGAAGTGCTGCGGCAGCTTGACGCCCTGGGCGAAGAGCAGGACCGGCAGCAGTACGGCGTGGCAGAAGGCGTGGCCGAAGCCGCAGAAGTGGATGGCCCGTTCGGGCAGGGCCTGGTCGCCGTAGCCGAACAGGTGCATGGCGGCGGCCTCGAAGCAGCCGTCGATCCGGTGCTCGGGGAAGCCGTCGACCGGGACGGGCAGCCCCCACTCGGCGGGGTGGGCCACCGCGATGTCGGGCAGGCCGTCCTCGACGAGGGACTCGCAGAGCGCGGCCAGGCGTGGCGGCAGGCCGGCGGTGGCCCAGTACTCGGCGAGGGCCTCCCGGTGCGGCTCCAGCGGGACGTAGAGCCGGCGGCAGCGCCGGGGCACGGCCGCGGAGCCGCACTGGGCGCAGCGGGGTTCCAGGAGGTCGCCGCCGTCGTTGGGGCGGGCGCACTCGTGGCACATGCCGCCGTCGCTGGGGGCGGTGCAGTGCGGGCAGGTCCCGGTGACGTGGGCCCCGTGGAGCCAGCGCTCGCAGGACTCGCAGTACGGGGTGAGGCGGGTGCGGGCGGCGATGACGCCCTCGGCGTGCAGGCGCCGGAAGAGGTCCGCGAGCCAGCGTCCGTAGCCCTTGTCCTGGCGGGGGCGCACGACGTGGTCGAACTCCACGCCCGAGCGCAGCCAGTCCGAGGTGATCGCCGCCCGGTACCCCTCCGCGACCTCCTCCGGCTTGCGGCCCGCGCGCAGGGCGCGGGCGTGCACGGAGCTGTTGTGGTCGGCCGTGCCCGTGGTGAACAGGACGGGCTCGCCTTCGGCCCTCAGGTAGCGCGACAGGACGTCCGCCGCGACGTAGGGGCCCGCGAGGTGGCCGACGTGGAGTTCGCCGTGGGTGGCCGGCGGGGTCGCGGTGATCCATACGGGGGTGCTCATGGGACCTCCTTGACGTTGTGGTGCGCAGTACGCAGCGGGGCTCGGCACGGGATGAGCGGTCGGGGCGGGCGGGCCGCTGCCCGCCGCCGGGAAGCCCGGGGTGCCGTACCAGCGTGACAGAGAAACGAACCGTACGGTCTGCTATGCGGCTGCGCGTTCACGCCGTTGCGTGGACACGCCAGGAGGTACCGGCCGGTCGGCCGGGCGGCTCCGTGGCGCGCCCACGGGGCCAACGCCGTTACCCGGTAGGGCCGTTCAGGCGGCGTGATCGAGCGGGACGCGCATGCCCCGGACCACTTCGGTCCACAGCTCGTGCGCGGCCAGCGCCCACAGGGCGAGCGCGTCAGCCTCGGAGGGCCGCTCCAACTGGCGTTCCAGCAGGGCCCGGACCCGTTCGGGCCGCAGCCGCCCGTCCCGGGCCAGCCGCCGCGGGGACAGGAGTTCGCGCACCGGCTCCAGGAGCGGGCCGCCGGGCGCGATCAGCGCGGCGAGGGGCAGGGCGGGCGGCTGCCGGGGACGGCGCGCCACGGCTTCGGGCAGCAGCCCCCGCCCGGCCCCGTACAGGGCCCGCCGGTCCGGTACGGCGGCGGGCGCGAGGGTGCGGGCGGGCGCGAGGGTGCGGGCGTGTGCGAGGGTGCGGGCGTGCGCGATGAGGGCGGGCCGGCAGAACGGCATCCTGGCCTCGACCGCCCAGGCCATGCCCAGGTGGTCGGCCCGGCGCAGGGGTCCGGCGGGCAGCCGCCAGCGGGTCTCGAAGGCGGTGACGGCGGCGAGCCGGTCGCCGTCCGGCCGGGAGCGCAGCTCCCGCTCGACGCGGTCGGCGGCGGAGCCCTCACCGGCGAGGTGGGCGCGGTAATCGCACGTGTAGAGCCAGGAGCGGAGCATCCGGGGGGCGGCGCCCAGCGCGTCGGTGTAGGAGGCGGCCCAGTCACCGCCGGAGGGGGAGGCGGCGGCGTGCAGGCGTGCGGGGGCGCCGAACAGCTCGTCGGCGCCGTCCCCGGTCAGGGCGACGGTGTAGCCGGCCTGCCGGACCGTCCGGAAGAGGGCGTACGCGAGGAGGGCGGCGGGGTCGGCGTCCGGCTGCCCCAGGTGGCGGGTGGTACGGGTGAGCAGCGAGGGCAGTTCAGCCGGGTCGAGGAAGACCTCGTGGTGGACGGTGCGGGCGCGCCGGGCCGTCTGGCGGGCCCGGGCGTCCTCGGCACCGGGCGGGCGGCCGCGCAGGGCCAGGTGGAAGGTGTGCGGGGCGGGGGCCCCGGCCGCCCGGGCCTCCTCGGCGGCCAGCGCCGTGACCAGGCCGGAGGCGAGGCCGCCGCTGGTGAGCACGCACACCGGCACGTCGGCCCGCGCCAGGCGCCGCACCTCGCGGCGCAGCGGCTCCCGGACGCCCTCCCCCGCCGCCTCGGGGGCGGTCTCCGCGGCGCCGGGGCCGGGGGGCCGGCGCCGTACGACGGGTGCCCGGCCCGGCCGCACGACGGCGGTCGCGCCCGGCGGCAGCAGGCCGATCCCCTCCAGCGCGGTGCGGGCCGAGACCGGGGTGCGCAGGCACAGGACGGTGTCGAGGCTGTCCTCGCGCGGAACGGCCCGCACCCCGTCGAAGGCCAGCAGTGCCGGGATCTCCGAGGCGAAACGGAACGTCCCGTCCGGGCCCTGGTGGTGGTGGAGGGGCTTGATCCCGAGCGGATCGACGGCGAGCACCAGCCGGGGGGCGGCGCGCAGGTCGAGCACGGCGACGGCGAACATGCCGTCGAGGCGCCGCGCGAAGTCCGGCCCGTACTCGGCGTACAGCGCGGGCAGCAGGGTGCCGTCGCACCCGTCGGGGAACCGGTGGCCACGGGCGGCGAGTTCGCGCCGCAGCTCGGTGTGGTTGCAGATCTCGCCGTTGAACACGGCCGTGATCCCCGGCAGATGCGCCAGCCGGTACGGCTGGCTCCCGCCGCGCGGGTCGGTGACGGCGAGCCGGTCACAGCCCAGGGACCAGCCGGGCCCGCGCAGCACCCGGTGCTCGTCGGGGCCGCCGTGCCGCTGCCGGGCGGAGACGGCGGCGAGTTCACCCGGGTCGGGGAGGGCCGGCGCGGCCGAGAGGGAACCGAAGATCCTGCACATGCCGGGCGCCTCCGCTTCCCACGCGCACGTGGTTCCTGAGCGATGTGGTGCGGTGAAGTCCGCAGGTGGCGTACAGGCGACATGTCGCGAGTACGCCAAAGGAGCCGCCTTGCGGGCCACGGTCACGCCCAAGAGGCTGATCTCATGGAACACTTCGCGACCAATCACATTGACCGCAGCGCACCCGAATCCCTGCTGGTCGTGGCCGCGCACCCGGACGACATCGAGTTCTGCGTCAGCGGGACGGTCATGCGGTGGATCGCGCAGGGCACGAAGCGCGTGACGTACTGCATCGTCACGGACGGCGGCGCCGGCGGCTACGACGAACGGCTCCCCCGCCAGGCCATGGGCGACCTCCGCCGGGCCGAGCAGGTCCATTCGGCCAAGCGCAGCGGCGTCGACGACGTGCGCTTCCTCGGCTACCCCGACGGTTACGTCGAGCCGAGCGTGGAGCTGCGCCGCGACCTGTGCCGGGTGATCCGGGAGGTCCGTCCGCAGCGGGCCGTCATCCCGAGCCCGGAGATCAACTGGTCCCGCATAGCCGACCTGCACCCGGACCACCGGGCGGTGGGCGACGCCGCCCTCCGGGCCATCTACCCCGAGGCCCGCAACCCGTTCGCCCATCCTTCCCTGCTCAAGGAGGAGGGGCTGGAGCCGTGGATCGTGCCCGAGCTGTGGCTGATGACCGGACCGACCCCGAACCAGTACGTGGACGTCACCCCGGTCTTCGACCGGAAGGTCGAGGCGCTGCGCATCCACACCTCCCAGACCGCCCACTTCGACGACCTGGCGGGACTGCTGCGGGAGTGGCTGGGCGAGCACGCACGGACGGCGGGGCTGCCCGCGGGCCGGATGGCGGAGGCCTTCCAGGTCGTACGGATCGAGGGGTGAGGGCGGTCCGGGCCGGGTCCCGGCCCGAACGGCCCTCCAGGCTCACCGGTCTCACCGGTCTCACCGATAGATGAGCAGTTCCCCTTCGGTCGCGCCCGCCAGTTCGTAGCGGGTGGCGACCAGCGGACGGCCCGAGTAGATCCGGATCAGCGTCGCCGCGTCACCGCTGAACCGGGCCGGCGGCCGGCCGTCCACCTCGTTGCCCAGTTCCAGCGCTCCGGCGTGACCGTCGATGTCGGCGATCAGCCGGGGCGTCTCGCGTTTGCGGCTGGTCACGCGCAGCAGGGGCAGGGCGAGGGCCAGGCTGCTCCCGGCGTACGCGCCCGGCTCCCCAAAGGCCTCGCGGACGTCGCCCGCGTGGATCCACTCCCCCAGGGCCACCGCGTCCAGCGTGCCGTCACCCGCGGCGATGACCGCACCCGCCTCCGTGAACCCGCGCTCCAGCTCGTCGACGATCCGGCCCACCGGCCAGTGCGCGCGCTCGGCCACGTCGGCGGCGTTGGCGGCGGGGAGGAAGACCCCCTCCTCCAGCCGGCCCTCGACGATCCGGATGAGGGCGGCGGCGCAGTGGGCGAGCACGTCCCGGGCGGTCCAGCCCGGACAGGCGGTCCGCAGCCCGTACGAGGCCTCCGGTGTGCGGCGCAGCAGCGGGATCAGCGCGTCCCGTTCGGTGCGCAGCAGCATGTCCGGGAGCCACGGGTCCCGTACGTCGGGGGCATCCGCCACGGTGTCCGGCGCGAGGGCCGGAGCGGTCTGCACGATGGTGTCCACGGTGTCCCCGGCGCTCAGTAGCGGTAGTGGTCGGGCTTGTACGGGCCCTCGACCTTGACGCCGATGTACTCCGCCTGCTCCGGACGCAGCGTCGTCAGCTTCACGCCCA